>CAYQZH010000015.1:0-27779 GCA_964421865.1 uncultured Phycisphaera sp.
CTCGTCGGCGAATCGTCGCGCCTCCATCGCGGCCTTGCACTTCATCTGCGACTCGAAGGCGAAACGGTCCTGCTCCTCGCGGGTGAGCCTGTATTTCTTGGCGACGTTCTCCGCCGTTTCGCCCATCGAGTATGGATGATACATGGCGGCCAGTTTGGGATTCGTGAACCGCCAGCCGATGGTCGTATCGTAGATTTCGGCGGTTCGGCTGAACGCCGTGTCGGCCTTGGGGCTGACAAACGGCGCTCGCGACATGCTCTCCACTCCGCCCGCGATCATCACCTCGCCGTGACCCGCCTCGATCATCCGGGCCGCGATGTTGATGGCATCGAGACTGGAGGCACAAAGGCGATTGACGGTCGAACCGGGCACGGAGTCGGGCAGCCCTGCGAGCAGTACGGCCATGCGGGCGACGTTGCGATTGTCCTCCCCCGCTTGGTTGGCCGCGCCGAAGTACACGTCGTCGATCAGCTTGGCGTCGATGCCCGTGCGCTCGATGAGTTTGCGAATCACGAGTGCGGCCAGATCGTCCGGCCGGACGCCGCTCAACGCGCCTCCGTAGCGACCCACCGGCGTCCGAACGGCATTAATGACTACAGCTCGTCGCATCCGACATCTTCCTTAAACCGGCGAGGTATTCCGAAGAACCTGGAAAAAAACTGAGCCCCCTTGACTTTCTCGGACGTTTTGGATAATTGCGGACGGTCGGGCTTTCCTCGAACCGTTCGGCGTGGCGCCGTTGAGCGGAAACGGGGGGGGTTAAGCAATTGTTGAAAAAGTTGTTTGATTTCAAGCTACGCATTTGCGAGAGATCGCACAGTTGTATTGCGTCGGAGCGTACGATATAGTTAACAAACGCCATACGGAGCAAAAACATGGGGCCGGAAACTCGGAAAGAAGCATCGTCGCTGTTAGCGAAGGCACTAGGCGCGGAACTGAACCTTGAAGGTAGCGTTGCCGTAAAACCGGAACCGGTTCGCACAAAACCGCCGGACAAAGCTAAGCTGGGTCGCATGCCTCGTGCGAACGCCGGCGCTTCGCTATTTGGCAAGGGCCTAGACGGGTAACGCGACCGTGAAGAATCGTTGCGTGAAGCACCACGCCTGACTGCTCGCAGGAGTCGCACCCAATCAGGGGTAGCTTGCGAGGTTAGTCGGCGCAAATGGGTCTTGCGCATAGGTTGCTGCATGTACATGATGATCTAGGCCTTTCTCGCTTGATAGATAGAGGTCCGCACCAACCCGCACGGCAAGTACGCTCTTGCCCGGCGAATAAGGTGGACACGTTGCGTCGATCAGCATCTCTCCGCGGGCATAGAAGCGTCGTTGCGGATCCGTACACGGGACGCAGAAATCGCAAACATATAGAAAGCGTGGCAAGCGCATGCACGCGTACGCTCTGCGATGTTCCTTGGGTAGCGGATGTCGTCCCGTCTCTTGGTCGTGTAACTGTGCCCGAAAACGGATACTCCGTTGGAAATACAAGCGTAGTCGTGTATCTCCGAGGAGTTGTTCAATCCGTGTCGCTAATCCAGGTTTCCCGAAGACGAATTCTAGCTCATCGAGTACGACGTCACGGGCCTGCCATGCATAGAGTCGAGCACTTTCTGTGATCCCCGGCATACAAAAAACGGATTCAGCTTCCTCGAGAACCGGAGGGGCGGACTTGACGCCCACCGCCCGCCCAGCACTTTTTCCCGGGCTCCAGATCTGAAGCGGCTGGTAGGCACCGCGTTGATCATCATTTACAAAAAAGCAACTCACGAAGTCCGAAACGAAGGTTGGCCCGATCTGTCCATCAAACCCCGCAGCCGGTGTTTGCATGTTGTATTGCAAGTCGTGTCCAACAGCCATCACAACGTGCCCGACGGCTTCGTTCGGGTACCAATAGCCGACGAGGACCGGCAAATTCGAATGCAGATAAGAATACACGACGTTGGCAAATGAGCGTAAGCGAGACGCACGCTTATCCGGTTCTGCGAGCAGATTCATACCGAATGTGTCCACAGCGCAGTCCAGGTGCCCGAGCATCCTAGCCATTTCTGTCGGCGTTAATCCTTCATTGATCGCGCGTCCGTGCGTGAGTTGCGTGGTTGCGATTTCGGTGACTTGGCGTGGGAAAAACCGGGGAGTCCCGTAGCGACGGTGCAAGTCGTAGCACAGCATCCACAGTGCAGCCCCCGCGCAAACGTGGCTGGAGCGGTCTTGCTGCATGAACGGCGCGCCGGTTACTCGAAGCTCGAAACCGCATAAGCTCGTAGGGTACGATGCGCGCACATGGATGTCGGCATCAATATCGTCGAAGGGGGACGCGATGATAGTTCTTCCCACGCATTCGTTCCCGGTTGGACGTATGATCATGTAGCCCAGGTAACGGGCACCCTGGGATCCCTTGCCAGCGTAGCACGCGAGGTCATCGAGAAGGTCTTGCTGGCGGATTGTTGGACCAGCGAAAAAATGAATCCGAGCACAGTGCTTTCCGCCCTCACGCCAAAACCGTCCATAGTCGTGCAGATAGTCCCAAAGCGTATCCAGATCGAGGTACGGAGACTGTATTAGCGCGCTCGTACAGTCCTGTTTCTTAAGCCCGTGTATGATGTTGCACAATGGTGGGTCAGATGGAGACGGGTTTGCGTCCACGTGCCGGGTCACCTGTCGGAACAGCTCGTCCCATCCCGACGATTTGATGTCGACAACGACAAGACTTTCTGCCCACGGTTCTGCCATTGCGCCCAAACCTCCGTTAGCCTCCGCCGCGCGGACGCAAGTTTCGGACCCGTTCGCGGCGAATACCTGAATGACCGAGACTCACACCCCGATTATGAATCAAACGTCCGGGCAAGTCAACAATGAGCAGCCACCGTGACATTACGAACCCCCACAAATGCGGGTCCTCGCTGAAGGTTGCGAGTTCTCAGTTGGAGAAGAAACGCGACGGCTCATAGCGCCCCAGGGCGGCGGACTCGTTCAGACCCTTCAGCAGCCCGCGTACGGTGCGATGCCCGATCTCCTCGGCCCAGGCGAGCGGACCCTTGGGGTAGTTCGTGCCCAGCCGCATCGCGGTGTCGATGTCCTCGCGCGAGGCGACGCCTGCGTCGAAGGCGAGCGCGGCCTCGTTGAGGATCGCGGCGAGAATGCGGGCGAAAACGTATTGTTCGGCGCTGCCCGCCTGCCGCGCCCCTCCGCGCTCCGCGAACGCCTGCACCGCCCCCGAAAGAAGCGGCGAAAGCTGGAAGCTGCGACGATCGACGGGTACGGCGGGGAGCGCGCCGTCCTCGCTGTAGGCGTAGAACCCGCGACCGGTCTTTCGGCCAAGGTGACCGGCGGCGACCAGGCGCCGCTGAATCTCATGCGGCGCGAACCGCGGGTGATTGTCCATTTGCTCCCACACGGACGTACTGACGGCCAGGTTCACGTCCAGTCCGACGAGGTCCATCAATTCAAACGGCCCCATCTTGAATCCGCCGTGCACGCGCATCACGTTGTCGATCTCATCCACGCCGGCCACGCCTTCTCCGAGCAGCCGCAGAGCCTCAAGATAATATCCGCGAGCGACGCGGTTGACGATAAACCCCGGCGTGTCCTTCGCGCGGACCGCCGTCTTGCCCCAGGCGACAGCCGTGGTGAAGGCCAGATCGACCGCGGCCGGGTCGCTCTGCCGACCCGCGACGATCTCCACGAGCGGCATCACCGCGACAGGATTGAAAAAGTGCATCCCCACCACGCGCGACGGATCGCGCACGGCCTCTGCGATCCTACCCACGGAGAGCGAGGAAGTGTTGGTGGCGAGGACGGCGCTCGAGGGCGTCGCCGCGTCGAGTTGCCGGAAAACCATCTGCTTGGTCGTCAAGTCCTCGACGACGGCTTCGATCGCAAGATCGACTTTCTCGATCCCGCGGACGGCATCGGACGGAGTAATCCGAGCGAGGATCGCGTCGCGGGCGGCAGGGGAGAGCTTCGCTTTCTCCACGAGGCGATCGAGACTCCTCTTGATTCCTTCCAGGCCGCGTTGCAATACTTCGCCGTTGATGTCGATGAGTTGCACGGCGCAATCGTTTGCGGCCGCAAGCTGCGCAATGCCCGCGCCCATCGTGCCGGCGCCGATGATGGCGATCGTCTTAGTTCGTTGCTCCGGACCCACGACCGCATTCTACGGTAGCGGAAGCCCCAGGGGCAAAAGCGGATCACGGTAGCCTCGCTGCGGAACTACCCGTCCTTGTGAATGCTTGGCTCGCGTCGTAGCATGGTCGGCGTGGAGCGGACCATCGCCCTTTGGGTCGCCTACGACGGCACGGAGTTTCACGGGTGGCAGAACCAGCCTGATCTGCGGACCGTACAGAGCGTCTTGGAGCAAACGCTGCGCCGCGTGGTTCGACACCAGGTGAACCTGATGGGCAGCGGGCGGACGGACGCGGGGGTTCACGCGGCGGGCCACGTCAGCAGCCTGGTGACGACTTGCGAACTGGATTCGGAGCGGCTCCGTCACTCGATCGGCTCGCGATTACCCAAGGACGTCTCGTTGATCGCCCTGCGCGACGTGGATTCCCATTTTCATGCCACGCGAAGCGCGGTCAGCAAACTCTACCGCTACCGCATCCACAACGCCGCCGGTCGGCCCGTCGAGCACCATACCCAACGGTATACGTATCATTTCTGGGAGCCGTTGGATCTGGAGCGAATACGGGCCGGGGCAAGGCAGTTCATCGGAGAGAAGGACTTCGCAGCCATGGCGGCCAAGGGCGGGAAACGCGAGACCACGATCCGAAAAGTCCTGCGCTGCGACGTCGAACGACACCTGGACGAGCTACGTATCGACGTGGAGGGAACGGGGTTCCTCTACAAACAGGTTCGGACGATGGTGGGCACGTTACTCAATGTGGGTCGTGGGCATTGGGAGCCGGACCGTATTGCGGAGATTCTGGAGAGCGGCAATCGGGCGAACGCCGGCCCCACCGTGCCGGCCTGCGGGTTATGCCTGCAATGGGTGAAATATCCGCCGGAGCTGCTTTCGCCTGTAGTGCGTCACGGAACCACGGTCGGCGAAATGTCCAATGGAGGTACCGAGTGCCGAGTGGTGAATGCTGAATGAGGAATGCGGAAGTGAGTCATGCTGAGCGCAGCGAAGCATCTAGACGCGGGAAAAGATTCTTCGCTGCGCTCAGAATGACATTCCGCATTCACCATTCGACATTCAACACTTGTCCTGAGCCTCGAAGGATTCGCCATTAACTCATGCGAATCTGCCACCTCATCACCCGTCTTATCATCGGCGGCGCGCAGGAGAACACTGTTCTGACGTGTCGTGGCCTGGCACAGCGGGGGCATCAGGTGACCCTGATCGCCGGGCCGGAGACAGGTCCGGAGGGATCGTTGTGGGACAAAGCGGAGGCCGCGGGATGTGAGTTGGTTCGCGTCGGCTCGCTACGACGGGCCGTGCGACCGTGGTCCGATTGGCAGGCGGCGCGCGAATTGCGGCGGCTGTTTGGTCGAATGCAGCCGGAGGTGGTGCACACCCACAGCAGCAAGGCCGGCATCCTCGGACGATGGGCCGCGGCGCAGAGCGGCATTCCGGTCGTCGTGCACACCATTCACGGCATGAGCTTCAACCGAACGCAAGGCCGAATCACCCAAATGCTGTACCGCGGGTTGGAGCGGAGGGCGGCCAAGTATACAACGGCATTCGTGGCGGTTGCGGATGCGATGGTGGATCAAGCGGTCGCAGCCGGGATCGCGCCGCGCGGGAGGTTCGTCACGATCCGATCCGGCATGGAGACGGACCGATTTGTGCCCGACGCCGACCTCCGCCGTCGCCATCGCGCGGAGTGGGGCGTGACGGATGCCGACGTCGTGGTGGGGACAATTGCGCGGCTCTTTGTGAACAAGGGGTATGAGGAAATCATGGCCGCCATGCCGTCGGGCGTCGCCCACGAGCCGAGACTGCGATTCGTATGGATCGGGGACGGCGCTCATCGGGCACGCTACGAACGCCGGTTGGAGGCGATGGGATTGCGGGATCGGGTGCGGATGCTGGGCCTGGTTCACCCCGATGAGGTGGCCTCATCCATCAACGGATTCGACATCGTGCTCCACGCCTCGCGCTGGGAGGGGTTGCCGCGGGCGGTCGTGCAGGGGTTGCTGACCGAAGTGCCCGCCGTGTGCTTTGACAACGACGGAGCGCCGGAGGTGGTTCGACCGGAAGAGACGGGCATTTTGGTCGCCCTGGGGGACGTCCGCGGTCTGTCCGAGGCGCTCGTTCGGTTGGCGACGGACGCCGAGCTTCGCTCTCGTCTTGGCCGCCGCGGACGGGCACTTTGCCTGACGGCCTTCGATGGGCACAATAGGGTGAACGACCTGGAGGGGCTGTACGCGAGGCTCCTACAGGCCGACAGGCGCCGGTAGCTCAGGTGGATAGAGCATCGGATTTCTAATCCGACGGGCGGGGGTTCGAGTCCCTCCCGGCGCGATCGGGGTTTCCGCCGCCGGCATCGCCGCAGCGCAAACAAGCGGTGACTTCCACGCCGCAAGTGAAATGCAGGCCCTGCTCGATACCCTCGGATGAATAGCTCGAAAGCGCGGCCACCTATGGAAGCGAGTTTATGAAGATCGAACCCTTCGTGGTGAATGTGCCGCAATCCACGCTTGACGATCTCCGCGACCGCCTTGCGCGGACACGCTGGCCGGATGAGATCGAAGGCGCGGGCTGGGACTACGGCACGAATCTCGCCTACCTCAAGGAACTCGTCGAATACTGGGGGACGCGATTCGATTGGCGTGTCCAGGAGAAGCTGCTGAACTCCTTCCCCCACTTTCGGACTGTGATCGACGGGGTGAGGATTCATTTCGTCCATGTGCGCGGTAAAGGCCCCCAGCCGACACCGCTTATCATCACCCACGGCTGGCCGAGCACGTTCTTTGAAATGTACAAGATCATCCCCTTGCTCACCGACCCGGCTCGTTGCGGCGGCGATCCGCGTGACGCGTTCGACGTCGTCGCGCCGTCGCTTCCCGGCTATGGGTTCTCCGATCCCCCGCGCACACGAGGTTGGACAAGCGTTAAGACGGCCAACCTTTGGGCGAAGCTGATGACTGAAGTTCTGGGCTTCGATCGTTTTGCGGCCCACGGTGGGGACGTGGGGGCGGGCGTGACGAGCCGCCTGGGCCTTCTTCACCCTCAGCGTCTCATCGGCATTCATGTCACGTCCGTAGTCCCGCCTTATCTGGGTCCGGGTAGCGCCCCGCTAACTCAGGCCGAGCGAGCACACCTTGAGCTCGAGCAGCGATGGGAGCGTGAAGAGGACGGCTACGGGCACATTCAAGGGACCCGACCCCAGTCGCTGGCCTATGCTTTGAACGACTCGCCCGCCGGACTGGCCGCCTGGATCGTCGAAAAGTTCCGAGCCTGGAGCGAGTGCGGCGACGACGTCGAACGCTGCTTCACCAAGGACGACTTGCTCACCAACATCACCCTGTATTGGGCCACCCAGACCATCAACGCCTCGATCCGGCACTACTATGAATCCCGCCACAACCCGCAACCCTTCACCCAGGGCATTCGAGTCACCGTCCCCTGCGGGGTTTGCATGACGACGGAGGAGGTGGACCGGACGCCACGGGAGTGGGCCGAGCGAACTTACGACGTGCGGCGGTACACTCTCATGCCCCACGGCGGCCACTTCGCAGCCCTGGAAGCCCCCGACCTGCTTGTCGACGACATTCGCGCATTCTTCCGTATGCTGCGTTGATCGTGACGCTTTCTGCGATACCACGTACGTTGGCACGCGGCTTGCTACGTGCCTCGGGGGTTTTGCGCCCCGAAACGGAGGTATCACCCATGAAGGTCCTGATCGTGGACAAGTTTCAAGATCACGGAGTGGCGGCCCTGCGCGACGCCGGATGTTCGGTCATCGTCAAACCGGGTGTGAAGGATGCCGCGTTAGCGGACGCCGTTCGCGAGAGCGGATGCAACGTTCTCGTGGTGCGGAGTGCGAAGGTGACGCCGGACATCCTGGCCGCCTCGTCGCACTTGGAACTCGTGATCCGCGCCGGGTCCGGGTACGACACCATCGCCGCGGACGCGGCCACCGCGCGCGGCATTCGGGTCAGCAACTGTCCGGGCAAGAACGCGGTCGCCGTCGCAGAGCTGACCCTCGGGCTGATGATCGCCCTCGATCGGCGGATCGTCGATGAGACGGACGACCTTCGGCGCGGCGTCTGGAACAAAAAGGAATACAGCAAGGCCCGGGGCCTCAAGGGCCGTACGCTCGGCATCGTGGGTCTTGGGCGCGTGGGGTACGAAGTCGCCCGACGCGCCAGGGCTTTCGAGATGAACCTGGTTTACTACGATGTGATGACCAACAACAAGATCGAAGAGGAGTTGGGCATCCGCCGCGTCCCCTTCCAGACCTTGCTTGCCGAGTCCGACTTTGTGACCCTGCATGTGCCCGGCGGCGCGGAAACGGAGCATCTCATCGGCAGCGATGAGCTGGCCCAAATGAAACCGACGGCGTTCGTCATTAACTGCAGCCGCGGCGGGGTGGTGGACGAATCCGCCCTGGCCCACGCCGTCGCATCGGGAGTGATCGCCGGGGCGGCGCTGGATGTGTTTGAGATCGAGCCGGCGGCCTCCGATGTCGAGTTCAAGGATCCCATCCGCACCGCGCCGCACGTGTACGGAACGCACCACGTCGGGGCCTCCACGGAGCAGGCCCAGGAGGCCGTCGCCGACGAGGTCGTGAAGATCGTGCGGACCTATGTCGAAACGGGGCGGGTGATGCACTGCGTCAATCCGACCGAGCCGGTGGCGTCAAGCTGACCACGGTGTCGGCCGATGCGGTCCGAAGTTCCGACAGAACCTCGCCCGCGACGCCCCCTGCAGCGCAACAATCCGGGTTGCAGGGGGCGCGTTACCTGTTGCGCCTCACGCCGCTGCATTGACGCGACGGTTCCCCGGCGGGACAGTACCCCCCAGTGATCGTGCGCCGTAGTTTCGGCTTCACGACGATTCGGACCGGATTTTATCATGAAAGTGCTCATTGCCGACTCGTTCGAGACCGAGGGGATTGACGAGCTTCGCCGCGCGGGCTGCGCGGTGACCTGCGAACCGAACCTCGACGGAGATTCGTTCCGCGACGCCATCGCCCGAACCGGCTGCGTCGTGTTGATCGTGCGTGGGACGAAGGTCACCGAGCCGATGCTCAGCGCCGGCGGGGCGCTCAGCGTCGTGGTGCGCGCGGGGGCGGGCTACAACACCATCGACGTGGCGGCGGCTTCGCAACGCAGCATCCTCGTCGCCAATTGCCCGGGAAAGAACGCGGTCGCGGTCGCGGAACTGACCTTCGGGCTGATCCTCGCTCTCGATCGGCGAATTGTCGAGAACGTCGTCGATCTGCAGAACGGACGATGGGACAAGAAGCGGTATTCGGAAGCGCGGGGGCTGAAGGATCGAACGCTGGGAATCGTCGGGCTGGGTCAGATCGGCCAAGCCGTCGCCCGGCGGGCGAAGGCCTTTGAGATGAGCGTCGTCGCGTGGAGTCGATCGCTCACCGCCGAATTGGCCGACGAACTCGGCCTTGTTCGATGCGACAGCGTCGCCGACGTCGCCTCGCGATGCGACATCCTCACTATCCATCTCGCCGCCGCACCCGAAACGAAAGGGATCATTAACGCCTCGGTGTTGAACCGACTCGCCCCCGGCAGTTATGTCATCAACACCGCCCGGGCGGACGTGATGGACTACCAGGCCCTCGCGGTCGCCGTTGCGGAGCGAGGCCTGCGTGTCGGACTCGATGTGTTCCCCGATGAACCCTCGGGCAGCGAAGCCGAATTTCAGCCCGCGATCCTCAAGGCCGGTGGCGTCGTCTACGGCACGCACCACATCGGCGCCTCCACCGAACAAGCCCAGAACGCCATCGCCCAGGAGACGGTACGGATCGTCAAGGAATACATGCGCACCGGCCACGTGGCCAACTGCGTCAACCTCTGCGAGCGGTCCCGCGCCCGATATGTGGTCGTGGTGCGGCATCGCAATCGCCCGGGTGTCCTGGCCCATACCCTCAACGAGATAAGCCACGCGGGCGTGAACGTCGAAGAAATGGAGAACGTCATCTGCGCCGGCGCCGAATCGGCCTGCGCCCGGATCAAGCTGGCCGGACCGCTTCCCGACGAATGCCTGACCCGAATCCGCAACGGCAATGAGCACGTCCTGGGAGTCTCCTTCTCCGCCGTACCCGCGTCGAGTCCGTGAACCGAACCCGGAGCGCGAGCGCCGGGCCTGTGCCACGCCTTGGCACTCAATCTTGTTCCACGTGGAACAAATCTCGCGCTCTGTGCGCGCGGAACGGGCGCAAACATCGCACCGGCTCCGTCAATCCAAAGAACTTGCGGGGTGATCGGTGGGGAATGCGACGTTGACCGATCAGCGGTTGGTGAGCGGACGTGAGCGGATATTGCGGACGACGCGGCACACGGAGCGCGAGGGACGGGTCCATGTAGCGCCACCCCTTGTGGGCGGCGCATCGCTTACCCCTGCCCCTTGTGCTGTCCTGCCAATTGCCACGCTACGCCATGTGTCATCTGATAAATAGGCTACAGCAGAAATAATGACGAATCCGCAACAAAGGACTTGACACCATCCTATCCGTGGTTGCAATACAAGCTCGTTGGCCGGAGAGGCTGGTTGCGCATTTCCGATGGGCCTCCCCACGACTGACAAGTTTGTGCGGGTTAATCGCGGAGGTGAAGAACGGGCCGCGAAGAGCGACAACCGTACGTTGAACCGAGCGGACGCTCGGCGTCCCATGCGCCGCGTCCGGCCCGAACGACGGTGACCCAAACAGTTTCTCGGAAAGAGAAGGCGAAGGTGACCAGGTACCCCCAAAGAACTCACAAGTATTTCCCCAGGTTCCCGATGTTGTTGTCCGCGGTGTGCGCGATACCGCTTCTTGCCGGCGGCCGCGCGTTCGCGGATCCGACGCACGTGTGCGGGAATAGCACCCTGGACAACGGCGAGGTCTGCGACCTACCCTTCGATGCGGCCTGCCCCGGGCTGTGCCTGCCGAATTGCACCTGACTAACCCCGATCGATTACGGCTGCGTCTGCGCGGACAACTCTGTTTGCGCGTGTAACACGCATCTCGTCGCTCATATCTGCGCCCCTTTTGCGTCGGATCTGTGATCGATGTGTTGCGCGGACCGTGGGAGCACCGTCCGCATGCCGGTGTTCGCCGGGGAATCGCCCGAACTCCACGGCTTCACCTGTCAGCAGCGGGACTGTGGCGGCGGGCCCCACTGGATTGATGACTGCACGGAGGGAGTTGATTGCCTTTCCACCAACGCGCGGGTCGCCATAAAGCTAACCAGTGATCCAATGGATTGTACTTTGCTTCCTACCGACCAGCGTTTGAACTTCAGCGGCCCAGTGAGGATCCTTCGTAGCGAGCCGGTAGACGTCTCGGAGAATATGTTCCCGATGCCACCGCCATTCGACGGCATGATGGACGGTCATTTCGATGTGATGGATACCGAAATCATCCACATGCGCATGACCGGCGGCGGCGGCGATTGCCTTGTTCGTCTCACCGCCGGGGCGGGGAAGGGGCAAAAATTGGCTCTTCGTCCATCGTTGGGGGCGATCGTTGAGCAGCCCGGCGACAAGGCGCAGGCCGACAGTTTCTTCGAGGTGTTCTTCGAGATCGAACTCGGCGACGGGACCTTCTTGTACAACCACGATCCGCTCCCGGTGCACGCCGTGATCGATCGGGTCCCGCCGGACCTGGGCACGCGCTACGTCCATGGGCTCATCCCTGACGTCTGTCTCAAGCTCTATAATAATCAGGGGGTATTTGTGGCCAATCTGGTCCAAGGGGATCACCTCATCGTCGCGCCGCCCGCGACGGGTTGCTGCCTCCCGGATTGCTCCTGCACGAATATCGACCCGGCGATGTGCACTCAGGCGGGGGGGATCCCCGCCAATAACTTTAAGAAATGTAGCGGCGGCGATCGCGACGGGCAGCGTTGTGACGACCTCAACCCTTGTCCACGTGGGACATGCATCGCCGGAAACGGAAGCTGTCAAGGCGACGACGGCAAGGACTGCGTGGACGACGCGTGCCTCGTCGCGTGCTGCGATCACTTGAAGGGCACGTGCACTGAGGTCCAGCGGAGCAAATGCGACTGCGAGCAGTGCACATTTACTTGCGGTACGACGTGCGCAGCCTTAGAAGCGGCGGGCGGTTGCCCCGCGGAGATCTGGGCCTGTTGCGACCACGACGTCTTCGGGAGTTGCACGAACACGACTCGCAACGCTTGCAACTGCGAGAAGTGCGAGTGGACCAAGGGGAAGCGTTGCGACGAGGTTGAGTGCACCCACGAATCCATCCCGACCGTGTCGGAGTGGGGTTTGGTCGTCCTGACGCTCCTGCTGCTGACCGGGGCCAAGGTCTACTTCGGCCGGCGCTCGCGGACGAGGGCGACCGCATAGCGCACCAGCGCTCTTACCCCCGCTTCATGCCCGCCCTTCGAGCGGCGACCCCCGCTCGAAGGGCCGGCTTTCTTGTTTCCGCTCGGCGAAGACGTCAAAGTTCCCGGAACTTCGCCGATGGCCTCACGTTGGGCAACGGCCTTCCGAGCGACAAACGCAACACCCAACGAGGAGAAGACGACCGAATCCCTGCAAAGAATCGGCAGCCGAAAAGATTCCCCAACTTGGGTTACACGACCCGAGGTGGTTTGAAGGGGCGGGTTTGTTGCTTCGACGGGGGCGGGTGCGGAGAATCCAGGGATGGGCACGTCCCGTTCGCTCCCGGTCATCCTGCCGGTCGTTGAAGGCCAACGATGGTCGTGCCATTCGTGTGGGTTGTGCTGTCGAACGCTCGTCGGCCACCTGACCAACGAAGAGCGACGGCGTCTTGATGAACAGGGTTGGGCCGAGGAGCTAGGGGTCGCGCCGTACGTGGAGACCAGTCGCGGGTGGGCGCTGAACAAGCAGCCTGACGGGGCCTGTGTCTTTCTGGACGGCGAGAACCGCTGCCGGATTCACGCCAAGTTCGGCGAGGCCGCCAAACCGTTGGCGTGCCGAATCTTTCCCTTCTCCGTGCGACCGGTCCGCGGGGCCTGGCAGGCCTCGTTGCGCTTTGACTGCCCCAGCGTTGCCGCGTCCCAGGGTGAACCGATCGACCGCCACCGCGGCTGGCTCAACGAGCTTGTCCAGCAAATAGCTCACGGCAAGGAGCCCGGCGAGGATGTCGCGGATTTTCATCGCGGCGTTCGGGCCACGGTCGAGGAACTGCGGACGCTGACCGCTCGGCTGGGACGCTGGCTTTCCGACCGCGGGTTGCCGGTGACGGACCGCTTGATCGGCGCGGCGCGTTTGACCGAGACGCTCCAGGGCGCGAATCTCAAGAAAGTCCGGGGGCCTCGCTTCGCGGAATTGCTGGACTTGCTGCTGGATGCGTTGCCGCGAGAGTGCGCCCAACGGCCCGCCCCTCCCACCGCGAAACAGAAAGCGATGCTCCGTCAATATGCGTTCGCCCACGCCGAGCACGTCAGCCTGGCGGAGATACGATCGGGCCTGGGCGGGCGATGGGCCAAGCGCTGGCAGCAGCTTCGCTCTGCGAAACGGTTCCTGCGAGGCACGGGTTTGGTACCGAACTTGCCGGGATTTTCCGGGGAGGTCGCGTTCGACGCGGTCGAAGCGGTCAGCGGAGCGGTGGAGCGTCGCGAGGAGATCGAAGACTTGATCCGTCGGTACTTGACGGCACGGATCGAAGGTCGCACGGTGTTCGGCGAGGGGTTTTACGGCTGGTCGGCGTTCACCGGGCTTGGGGCTTTGTGGCTCTCGACCGCTGCGGCGGGGTGGTTGGCACGCTACCATGCGGTGGTGGAGCGACGGGCGTCCGTTTCCTTCGAGGATTTCGCTCGGGCGCTCGGAATCATCGATCGGGCGGCGACGCGGCTTCCGGCGCTGGGCGCCGTGAGCGAGCGAGTGCGCGTGTCGTACCTGCTGGCCGATGACGGTCTTGCGCGGCTGATTTCGGCCTACGCCGCCCTGGAGCCGGTGGGGTGAGCGTCACGGTCGGCGAAATGGCCTGCGTCATCGAACACACTCTGTTGCGTCCGGAAGCGACGCCACAGCAGATCGACGCCCTTTGCGATGAGGCCGTGCGGTACGGTTTCGCGGGGGTGTGTGTGAATCCGTTGTACGTTCGCCGGGCGGCGGAGCGGTTGGCGGCCGTAGGCGCGGCGTCGGCGGCGCGGCCCAGGCTGTTTGTCGTGGCGGCGGTGGGGTTCCCGCTGGGAGCCAACCTGACGGCGACGAAGGCCGACGAAACGCGGCGGGCGATTGATGATGGGGCGACAGAAATCGACATGGTTGTCGCACTGGGCGAGTTGATCTCGGGCAACGGGAAGTACGTCCGTTCGGACATCGAGGCCGTCGCCCGGGTGGTCCATCAAGGGCCGGGAAACCGGTTGTTGAAAGTGATTCTGGAAACCACCGCTTTGACGACGGATGAACTCATCCTAGGTTGTCGCTGCTGCGCGGAGGCGGAGGCGGATTTCGTCAAGACTTCGACGGGTTTTCACCCCAGCGGCGGGGCCAGGGTGGAACACGTGCGGCAGCTTCACCGCCATGCGTCACCGCTCAGGGTGAAGGCGGCGGGAGGGATTCGGACGGCGACCGCGGCGACGGCGCTGTTGGAAGCGGGGGCCGCCCGCATCGGTACCTCCGCGGGTCGTGCGATCATGGAGGAGCTTCGCGGATCGCAGTCTTGACCAGGGCGGCCGGCGAGCTACAATCCCGCGCGTTCCCTGGTGAGGAGCATTCCCAATGAGAGACGAGATTACCAGCGTATGTCAGTCGTGCGGCGCGAGCGTCTACAAGCAGCACGTTGAGTCCGGCATCGCTCGGTACCAGGACGGCAAGCTGCTGTGTTCCCACTGCGTGGCCGAGTATGAGCACGCCCACGACAAGGAGGGGGCCGTCGAGGAGGCGTACGAGCCGATCGAGTTCAATGATGAGGACCGGGCCGGGGGCCCGGCCGTCGATCTTTCCTCGAGCCGCATCCACGCGGCCAGCGCGACCACGCTCGGTGTCGCCGGGGCCTGGGACGACGCGCGCTTCAAGCGCCCGCTGCAGCCGGAGACCGCCGGGGCGAGCCGCTGCCGTACGTTCCATTGCAAGCTGAGCGAGGCGGCCGTCGAGTTCATGAACAACCAGATCAACGAGTGGCTCGACCACAACGACAAGATCACCGTTAAGTTCACCAATTCCACCATCGGCAACTTCGAGGGCAAGCACACCGAACCTAACCTGATCGTCACCGTTTTCTACTAACATCGGCGCCTGCTCCGTCACCGCCTGCGGATGGCCCGGTCCGCGTTTTTCTCGCACCAACCCGTGTGGAGCGTCCAGAGATGTTGTAGGATTCCGACGCCGGTTGCGATCAACGAAAGGTAGCGTGGCGATGGCCGAACAGCCGTACTGGTGGATCATCTTCAACCTCTTCGTCCTGGCGATGCTGGCGCTCGACCTGGGCGTGTTCCACCGCCATGCCCACACGGTGCGGTTGAAGGAAGCGATCGGGTGGAGCGTCTTTTGGATCGTCCTCGCCTTGCTGTTCAACCTGGGCCTGTATTGGATCTGGCCGGACGGGCAGGGAGGCTACACGCCCAGTCAGGCGGGCCTCGCGTTCTTCACCGGCTACATCATCGAACGGGCCCTGAGCATCGACAATATCTTTGTTTTCGTCGTGCTCTTCGCCTACTTCCAAGTCCCCTCGCACTATCACCACAAAGTGCTCTTCTGGGGAATCCTGGGGGCCATGATCCTGCGGGCGGTCTTCATCTTCGCCGGGGTAGCGCTGATCGAGAAGTTCCATTGGACGATCTACATCTTCGGCGTGTTCCTGATCTTCACGGGCGTCAAGATGGGCCTGGCGAGAGGCACCGAGGTCCATCCCGAGCGGAACCCCGTGTTGAAACTCCTGCGACGGTTCCTGCCGGTGAGCGCGAACTACGTCGAGGGGCGGTTCTTCACGCGGATCGACGGGCGGCTGCTGGCGACGCCGCTGTTCATCGTGCTGATGATGGTGGAGACGACGGACCTGGTCTTCGCCATCGACTCCATCCCGGCGATCCTGGCGATCACGCGGGATACCTTCATCGTCTACACCTCGAACATATTCGCAATTTTAGGATTGCGGGCGCTATACTTCGCTCTCGCGGGTGTGATGGACCTCTTCGAGTACCTGAGCTACGGTCTTGCGGCGGTGCTCGTGTTCGTGGGGGTCAAGATGCTCCTCGACGCCGGGTGGAACTACCACATCGGGATCGGCTGGTCGCTCGGAACCGTCGGCGCGATCCTCGGTGTGGCGACGATCGCATCATTACTGCACGTGCGGAAACGGGGCTGAATCCCGGTGTGGGCTCGCGTGGGGGAGGTCACTTCAATCCGCGCCACGGATTGACCGATAACCTTGACAGTCTCGTGGGCATAGGGTCAGGCGTATGACATCCGTCGTTCGAGCGGGGCCGCGCATTCCACGTCCAACCATCGGCCGCGGCACGCCCGCTTGTGTCGGATGGGTTGTCCTGATCGTCGCGGGAATCGCCAATCTCGCCTCGCTGCTCGCGTCGCAGTTGTGGGTCTATCCCGATTCGATCGACTACATTCAATTGGCCGGCGGCATCGTCGATCGGTTCGATCTGACCAACGAGCTGTTCCTGGTGCGGACGCCGGGGTATCCGCTGTTCCTCGCGATCGTATTTTGGATGTTCGGAGCCTCGAGCCCCTCGGCGATCCTCGTCGCGCAGCACGCGATGGCCATTGCGACGGCGGTGCTGACGGCCGCGATCGCCTGGCGTCTCACGTCGTGTCGGAGCATGGCCGCTCTGGCCGGAATACTTTGCGCGTGCAGCCTCCAAGTCCTCGCCTACGCAAATCTAGTGCTGACCGAGACGCCGTACATGCTCACTCTGATTGCGGCGGTCTACTGTCTGGTGCGCTACCATCAAAACGAAGAGCGGCGATGGCTGGTCGCGGCGTCGCTGCTTTCGGGGGTCGGCTACCTGCTGCGCCCCGTCGCTCTGTATCTCGTTGCGGTCTGCGGAGCGGCGGCTTTGCAGCGGGCTTGGACGATACGATGCGCGCCGCACCTTGCCCGACGACGATGGGGTCTTGCGGTTGAGCTCGCATCGGCGTCCGGGCCTGCGCTGTTCGTGGCGGCCCCGTGGATGGTGCTCACGATGTCCTCGCACCACAGCCTGCAAGCGGCCCGATGCTTGGACTACGTGCTTTATCTCCGAGCCGCGACGTTCGACGGACTCGACTCGACCCAAAGCGCGGCCATGACGGACATCCACAGAGTCGTCGAGGAAGCGAAACGCACCGGGCGCCTCGGCCCCAACGCCGACTACCGCGACCGAGCGACGGTCATCAAGGCCTATCAAGCGGTTCGCCAGGCCGGATTCGCGGATTCAAGCGCCATCCTGGGGCGCGCCGGGCGTGACTTGATGGTGGAACATCCTGGGTCCATTACCCTGAGCACGTTCAAATATGCGGCCTGGATGCTCCTTTCGCCGGACCCCGTCTATCGCTTTCAACCCGGAGGCGCGCCAGGAAAGGAGGGCAAGAGGGATGTCGATGCCGTGATCTATGACAGCGGCACCTACGCCTTCGGCGGCGGCTCGTGGGAATGGCTGCTCAAAGACTATCGACACTATCTCCCACTTAGCGCCCAGCCCTGTGTACTCACTCGGTGGTGGACGGCCCTGGTGACATGGTTCCATCGACATGTGGAACACGGGCGGACGATCGTGCGCTTGGGTGATTCATTGTTTGAGGCATTCATGTTATTGTGTGTTATGGGTGGCGTGCTCTCCCTATTCCGCCGCGACCGGGCCGCGTGGTTCACCGTCGCGGCGGTTATTTCCCTTCATGTACTGGTATCGACATTTCTGGGCGGACCGCAGACGCGCTATGCGGCGCCGGTCAAGCCCATCCTCTGGCTGTATCTTTCGCTGCTGCTAGTAACCGTTTGCGGCTCGCTGTGGCGTGCAGTCCGTGTTCTCGTGAGAATGGCGATCAACCGCAAGATGGACGGCATTGAACTCGAAAACGGGTTGGCCCGCGGATCTGCATGAGCGATCCCTGGAGGGTATCACCCAGTTCCATCCGCTGTACATTGGAAGCAGCAGCGAACCGGCAGCCACCGACCGGGCACGAAAGATTCCTGCTGGATGGCGAAGAAGCGGGCCAGCAATGTCCTCATCTCGGGGATGCGCCATAGGTGCAGATGGTAGTCATCGCCGCCCCAGGCGATCCGGCCGCAAAAGGGCAATCTATTTGCCCTGCTACGGCGAAGGAGGTTCTTCATTCGATGAATCAGATCATCGTTGGGCAAGGTAATCACCACGCGACCGTCCGGTGCTAGAAGCCGCCATATCTGTCCGAGGACCGCCTCGGGGTCAATCACGTGTTCCAGAACTTCGCTGCAAATAATTTTGTCGAACCCGCCATTGGGGAGATCCAGGTGCTGAAGTTCGCCTCGTAGCAATTGCACCTGATATCCGGCTAGGTTTTTGCCGGCCTTCTCCAGCATACGGCCGGAAACATCGACTCCGGTGAGGCGGGAGTACGGGAATAGGCGGAGAATGTGCCCGCCGCCGCATCCCACTTCCAGGATCCGGTCGGGCGGGCGGGCGTCCACCATCCGCGCAATGCAGCGCAGCCGATGGGCTTCGATGCAACGAATGAATACACTGGAGCGCTCGTAATATTCATTAATATCGTGTTCGAGCGCCAATGCGTCGTTGCGCGCCTCCACATCGGCGATCATCGCTGGAGAGGATGAACTCATGGCTTGGCTGGGAGCGTCGTGGAAACAAAGGCCGACCGCAGCCACGTTGGCCGTTGCCGACGGGGCGCCGTTTTTGTCATTAGACAAGTCTCGAAGCGGAACTTCAGCAGTTCCCAACAAATGCGAATCGAGGGAAGGATCGGGAAACGCGATAGGAACGAGTTGCCGGCATGGCGAGCGTCGAAAACCGTATCGATTTCTCCGATCGTGTAGCCTCGGGTACACGCGGCCACGCCCAGAAAGCTCTGAAAGTACTTATAGTAGAACCTGTGTTCAAGGACGGTACGCAGGACTTCGCGATGACAAAGGATGAATCCGGACTTGTTGTCCCGCAGGGATGTGCCGAACGCTCGATTCAGGAGGCGGTTGAGTCCACGAGTGAAGAGTCTATGGCGGGTTAGCAGGGAAGAGGCGTGCCGCACGCCTTGGACGACGTCGGCGGGACCGTGGACGTACGCCCGCAGGAGGCGGGGGAGGTCCTCAGGGCGGTTCTGTAGGTCGGCGTCCATGAGACAAATCAGTCGTCCGCGAGCTGCCGTCAGTCCGGTGTTCCATGCGGCCTCAATGCCTCCGTTGGTGGAATGTTGAAGCCCGCGGACGCGAGGATCGGCTTCGGTACGTGCACGCACCCGCGCCCACGTTTGGTCCGCACTGCCGTCGTCGATGAGGACCAGTTCCGCCTGAATATCCAGGGCGGAAAAAACGGCGAGCGTTCGCTCGACGAGGAGGTCGATGTTCGGCTCTTCGTTGTAGCACGGCGCGATGACGGACAGCGTGACGTGGTCAGGCTCGCGGTCCGAACTGTCACTGCACTGGATCATCGAATCGCACTTCCAAGCGTCAATTCAGGGTCGAGGACGCGCGGCATCTCAGGAAGCAGGACGTGTTCGAGGGGGGCAGTGCGAGCCCTCTCCGGTCCTGCGGGGCGAACCATAAGGCTTTTGATGCATTCGGCCGTCATTAAGGCATTCCAATGCTTGCGGTCGAAGCTGTGCGTTCCGTGCATCCAAAGATTTACAGGCGTGGGCAATCCGTCCTTAATGGGCCGATGGAGAACCAACGAGCCCTTCGGCAGAAGCTTTTCCGCGGCGCGGTGAACGATCCATTTGCCGACTCCGTCCCGGTAGCGTAGCGAATCGTCGAGCGAAAAGGCGAATTCCACAAGCCGATAATCCAGGAACGGACAACGTCCCTCGACACTGTTGGCCATACACATGCGATCGGCCATCTGGAGGAGCGGTTGAAGAAAAACACGGCTCTCGATGTAGCAGATGTTTTCCAGCATGGATTTGCGGGCGCTCCAGTGGTCGGTCAGGAACATCTTCATCAAGCCGGCCCCGATCAGTCCGGAGCGCGAAGCCATTCGACAGAAGCGGTCCAAATCGCCGCCGTCGTAGCGGTCGAGCATGGCGGAATAGTGCCGGCCCTTGGGGTCGTCGCAGCGGCGCGTTTCTCCGAGAAGAAGCTCGTTGCGGGCATAACCGGCGAAGAGTTCGTCAGATCCTTCGCCGGTGAGGACGACCTTGAATCCGCGCTCATGGCAAGCTTTGGCCAGGCGGTAGAGTGGGAAGACACTGAACGATCCCGTGGGCATTTCCAGGTGATAGCTCATCAGTGCCAAATCGTGAAGGAACTGACCTCGCGTGGGGCGGACAAAGTGCGTCCGAATACCTAGACGCAAAGCGAGATCGCGGACATACTGCTCTTCGTTGATGGTTTCCTTAAATTCGTCGAACTGGCAAGTGAATGCCTCTTCGACGCCGCTGAGTTTGGCGATGATGCTGGAATCCAGTCCGCCCGCCAGGAAGAGACTCACCGGCACATCGGCCCGTAGCCGTAGTCGAACGGCGTCCTCCAGAAGCTCAAGGAAGGAGTTGACGGCGGTCTTCTCGTCCGTGATTCGTCGACCGACGGGGTGTTCGACATCCCAATAGGACCGGGTGTAACAGGTTCCTTTGGGGAGGTCGTACAGCAGGTAATGCGCCGGACGCAACGCCAGAATGCCGCGATACAACGTATGCTCGTTGAAACAGAACTCAAACAGCTCGAAGAGCTCGTGGTTTGTGCATTCCAGATGCGAGAAGGCCTTGATCTCCGAGGCGAACTCGAACGTGGATTGACCGAGGCGGTAGAAGAAGGGCTTCTTGCCCATTCGGTCGCGTGCGCAGAAGAAACGCTTCCCATCCCATACGGCGAGGGCAAACATTCCGTTGAAACGCTGCAGGCAATCCGGTCCCCACTGGAGGTAGGCGGCCAAGGCGACCTCACTGTCGGTGTTCGTCTGGAAGCTCCATCCGAAGGCAGCCAGTTCGCTGCGCAGTTCGGGATGGTTGTAGATCTCTCCATTGAAGAGGATGTGACTGTCACCCATGCGGACGGGGAGGTCGATGTCGCGGCGATCCACGATGTTGAGTCGAGTCTGGCCGAGAGTGACGACGCCGTACTCGGGGACGTCAAGAGTGACGAGGCCGGACTGGTCCGGGCCGCGATGGTGCAGGCGACGAAGACTGGCATCGTCAAAGTCAGTGTTAATTCCGCCGAGAATGCCGCACATGGTCAGACTTTCTTCGCCCGGCAGCTTATGCCCGCGTCCTGCACGTCCCAGGCTTGGATTTCCCAGCCTTCGCTAAACCATTCACGAAACTCGGACGGCTCGAACCGGAAACAGTACTCCGGGTGATACCAATCCAAGTTGATGATGTTGTTGGTGAAGAAGTCGAACTCGTCGTTCCAAAAGCACTTGAGAACGTTCCAGTGGAACAAACGCTGGAGGTCCACCGGGCCTTTGTGGATTCCGAGAAGGGGGATATCTTGTTCGACGTCGACGGTAACCTTCAGCCCGGCGAGCGTCCGGCCCAACCGCGTGATCGCCTCACACACCGCCAGAGCCTCATCGACGGGCAGCTTGCTGATCCGGGCGCGGACGTAGTCGTCGGTGAACTCGCGGACCACGGCCTTCTTCTTGTAGACGTAGCCGCAGATCTGTCCGCCCGGCTTCAGTTTTCGGCGCAGAATCTCGAACGCCGCGCGGGGGTCGGGCGTATGGTGGATGACCTGGTCGCAGTTGATGAGGTCGAAGAACTCCTCCGGGAAGGGCAGGCGGTGGAGATCGGCGTGGACGAAGGCCAAGCGCGGTTGGGTCAGCCGATCACGGGCGACCTGGAGCGCTTCCCCGGCGGTGTCCACGGCGAACACCGTGGCGTCGGAGTTGTCGGTGAGGTTGGCGGCGTCGCGGCCGGCGCCGGTGCCCACGTCCAGGATGAACTCGGCACCCCCGAGGAACGCGCGAAGGGCGTCGATCTCGAAGAAGCCGTAGCGCTGCAAGTACCACTCGGTGTAAAAGCGGCGGGTGTGTTCGAGATAGTAGCGGTGCTTGGCCCACTTTTGGGCGAAGGAGCGGACGGTCTGAGTCCGCGACACGTCCGCGGGGACGAAGCTGGGGATGCCGCCGCGGATGCGATACGGTTCCGCGCCATCGACGGAGAGCGTACCATCGAGGATTTCATCACCCGCCGACTCGATGGCCTGGAGGCGTAAAGGTCTCAACGTCTGCGGACAGACGAGATGCTGGAGGTGGGATTCTCTCATCATCCGTTCACGGCATCTGCGGGATCGCTCCGCCCTCCAAATCCACCGCCGTACCGAGCGTTAGGGGATGCCGATTCCCGCCCTGGATATTCGGACGTTGGCGGGGCGGTCTTGAGCGCAGAATCCGGTGTGGCGGGCCGACCCTTCTGGGGACGACTGGCGGAGGCGCCGGGCGGGGGATAGACTGTCTGGTGGTGACTGTTGTGGCCGACGGTGAGCCAAGAGCGGGATGAACGCCGTTCGCGGGGCCCGCCGTCCCCCGAAGATACAAGGAGTATCGTTATGACGTGTCGTCGAAGTCTAGGAGTGCTCGTTTTCGCCGTCGGGGCGGCGATCGTCGCAACGTCGACCCTCCGTGCGGGCGGGGAGCGGCACAAACCGGCGAAACCACAGGACGTGACCCTGGTGGGCAAGGTTGTCGATCTGCAGTCCTACATGACGGACAAGTTCGCCGGCGGCGATCCGGCTAAGTCGACCCAGGATTGCATCCGTCAGGGCGTCCCGGCGGTCTTGGAGACCAACGACGGGCTGGTCGTGCTCGGCATGGGCGAGCGCGGTCCGAGCCGCACGCTACTGCCGCTGGCGTACAAGCGGGCGGAGGTGAAGGGGAAGCTCTATGAGAAGGACGGACTGCAGTACCTCGACATGACCTCGGCCAAGCCGGTCAAGGAGGAGGGCGAGGAGGGTGAGGAAGACAAGGGCGGCGACGAGGGGGCCGACGAAGAGCCATAGGCCGCTGCCGACGACAGTTCACGGTCTACCTGGACCGAACACCGGATGCACGAAACGCCGCGCACGCGGCCACTCTGAGCGATCATGCTTGCGATCGTTGATTTCCTTCCCGATCACCCCGTCGTGACGCCGCTGCTGATTTTCCTCGCCCGGGTCACGGACGTGTCGATGGGTACCGTGCGGCTGATCTGCATCACCCGCGGACGCCGGCTGATGGCGATCCTGCTCGGCTTCTTCGAGTTGCTGATCTGGGTCTTTGCCGTGTCGAGCGTCTTTGCGCATCTCGATCACTGGATGAACATTGTGGCCTTCGCGGGCGGATTCGCTGCCGGCAACGCCCTGGGCATGTCGATCGAAGCGCGGCTGGCCTTCGGCGTGCAAACGCTTAGCTTCATCTCCCGGGGCCGGGCGAACGCGGTCGCGGAGCGGTTACGCTACGCCGGATTGCCGGTGACGACGCTGTTGGGCGGCGGCCGCGACGGGCCGGTGGTTCTGTGCATGGCCGTCGTCCCGCGGCGACAAACGCCGATGACGGTCAAGATGGCCAAGGAGATCGATCCCGACGTGGTCGTGACGGTCGAGGATGTCCGCGAGAC
The DNA here is from genome assembly GCA_964421865.1 of uncultured Phycisphaera sp. Lineage (GTDB taxonomy): Bacteria > Planctomycetota > Phycisphaerae > UBA1845 > UBA1845 > SBAX01. Next base: position 23,770 of record CAYQZH010000015.1, read on the forward strand.
GACGGCGGTCCACGCGGGCACGTATGGCGGAGGTAAGATTCCGCTGATCCTTGCGGAGCGCCTCCGGCCTTGCAGCCGCGAGAAGCCATCGCAGCCGCAAGAACCGAACTGACGTGCCATCCCCGCGGCGCGGTCGGCCCAGTCCCGGTGCGCCGGGACTCACTTTCCTTTCGCGTAACCGTTCACGGGGTCGAACCCGCGTTTTTCTTGGAAAAACGGAGGTTTCCCACCCGCCGAGTGTTGTTTCGACTCACGTTTTCGCGCCCCGTCGTCAAAAACGCCTTGTTTTTTGGGGTTTTGACCCGTGAACGCTTACCCTTTCGCGTCCTAAAAAACGTGAGCCCATCCCTTTGTGAAGCACCTGCTCCACCAACCACCCCAACTTTTGAGAAACTATGACGCGCCCGGAGATATTTTCTTCTTGCTTTGACTTCGTAAATCAGGTAAAGTGGGGGGTTATCGGAGGTGCGCTGGAAACGAGCCTGGCCCGCTTTAGGCGTCGACGACACGCATAGCGTCTCCCCTTCCTCTGGGCCAGCCGTCCGGTTTTGGGCACCTAACTTGCGTGGGGTCGATCGTCTCCGTGACGATCGGTCCCTACTTCGTGCGTGAATGACGGGCCGGATTTGCGGGAGCGACGTTGGGCCTGCCTGGGCCCTGTTGCAATGTGCGTCGAGCGGAGGGTGTAGGTCACACCTCGATTCGTGAAAGGAACGGGAATATGAGAGCAACGGGTTCGTATCGGCTTTCGTTGGTCCTCGTAATCGCGGGGGCCATCGGGATGATTGGGGGCGACGTATCCCCTGTCGTGGGTGAGACACAAAACGTCAAACGACTCACCACGGCCCGCACCACTCCGCCGTCCTCCGACGCAACCCCGCAGGCGGTCATGCGTTCCGAGGAAAGCGCGACGGTTGCCCGCAGGGCCGATGAATTCGATCGTGTTCGCGCCGTGGCGCGGGCCTCGGGTTCGGTCCGGGTGATCGTTCAACTCGATGTGCCGAACCTGAACGCGTTAACGGCGGCGTCTCATGCCGCTAAGGGATCCGCTCCGATCACCGCAGCCGATGGGCAACTGTCGGCCTCCATCGCAGGGGTACGCCAGATGGAACTGGGCAAGCTCGCCGGCACACCCCACACGATCAACCGGACCTACGCTTCCGTACCCTTTGTGGCGATGACCGTTTCGGAACGGGCGCTGGACGTTTTGCGGGCCTCGCCCGGCGTGCTGGGGATCAATGAGGATCACCTGGCCGCTCCGACACTCAACAACACCGTCAACATCACCGGCGCCTCTGCCGCGTGGGCCCAAGGGTTCGACGGGTCCGGGTGGCACGTCGCCATCCTCGACACCGGCATCCGCGCCAGCCACAACTTCTTCGCCGGTAAGGACATCGTCCAAGCCTGTTTCGCCCTCGGTGAGGACGGCACGGGGGACTGCCCCAATGGGCTGCCGAGTGACACGACCAGCCCCAATGCCGCTCAACATCACGCCACCTCGCCCACCTCCACACACGGCACGCACGTGGCCGGTATCGCCACGGGAAATGACCCGACCCGGATCCCGCCTCTTTACGGCATCGCCCGCGGCGCGGACCTCATCGCGATTCAGGTTTTCTCCCAGTTTTCGGCGGCCAATTGCACCCCCACGACGGCGCCCTGCGTAAAGAGTTTCTCGTCGGACCAAATGGCGGCGATGGAATACGTTTTCTCGCTTCGCGCCACGCACAACATCGCCTCGGCGAACATGAGCCTCGGCGGTGGTCAGTACTTCGACCAGGCTACGTGCGACGCCAACAACGCCGGGGTCAAGGCCGCCATCGACAACCTCCGGTCCGTGGGGATCGCGACGGCCATCTCCTCTGGGAACAACGGTTATTGCGACAGCCTCGGCGGACCCGGCTGCATCTCTTCCGCCGTCGCCGTCGGCGCTACTCAAGACAATGACAACGAAGCGTCCTTTAGCAACTTCCATCCGACCATGCTCGACATCTACGCGCCCGGCGTAAACATCCTCTCCTCCGTTAACACCTCGGACTCAAGTTACGACCCCACGTTTAGCGGAACGTCGATGTCGGCCCCGCACGTGGCCGGCGCCTGGGCGATCCTCAAACAGGCCGACCCGGGGGCCGACGTGGCGACGATTCTCAGTTCGCTTCAGACGACTGGCGACCTCCTGGTCTCGGGTCACTGCAGGGGGGTTACGCCCAGCCAGCGCCGAATCCAGATCGACCTGGCGCTGGGCACGAGGAGGATCAAGTTCAGTCAGCCGCCGGACGCATCCGGCGAGGACACGACCTCGAACCTCGACTGGACGGACATGTCGCCGAACACGGTCGTTGCGGAGGACTTCGTTTCCGACGGTCGGCCGATCACGGCCGTCCGCTGGTGGGGAAGCAACCTGAGCACGGGAAACGCCGCCGTCGCCTCTTCACAGCCCGTTCCCCAGCCCGGGTACGCCAAGAACGTGCCCGCCGTGGATCCGGAGACGACGCGATTTCAGATCCAAGACCTCGCCCCAAGCCTCAAGGGGCTTGAGGCTGACGTGCCCTCGGACAACACAGTCGCCGGACCGGGCTGCGTCGGCGACACCTGTGCTGCCGCAATCAACGTTGGGTCCCTGCCCTTCAACGCCGCCGGCAACACCTGCGCGTGCACAAACCAGTATGACGAATTCTGTAATCCGGCCCCCGGTTCGCCCGATCTCGTCTACGCCTATACGCCCGCCGCGGATGAGTGCATGGACATCTCGCTGTGCAACGGGTCCGACTACGACACGGTGCTGTACGTGTACGCGAATGCCTGCACGCCGGGGACGTCCCTCGCCTGCAACGACGACGCGTGCGCGCGCAATTCCCGGATTTTGAACTTGATACTGACCGGCGGTGTCACCTATTACGTCGTCGTGAGCGGATGGAACGGAAGTCCAGGTGGGGTATGTGGAAACTACGTCCTCGACATCGGCATCAGGGCGTGCGATCCGCCGCCCGCGGCGTGCGGACCCGGACAGGGCGACTGCTGCGTTGCCCACACCAACCCCGGATGCCAGCACGTCTCCTGCTGTCAAGGCGTCTGTACCGCCGACTCCTTCTGTTGTGACGTGCAGTGGGATCAACAGTGTGCCGACGCAGCGGTGTACAACTTCTGCGGTCCTGCCGTTTGCAAGCCCGCGGTCTGCGGTGACACAATCATCCAGTTCGGCGAGGAGTGCGACCCGCCCAACGGTGTCACGTGTAACAGCCTGTGCCAGAACATCGTCTGCGGCGACGGTGTGGTCGAGGGAAACGAGCAGTGCGAGCCCCCCGATAGTCTGACCTGTGACAGCACGTGTCAACCGATTCCCAACCCGCCGATCGACGGGTGGCTGATCAGCTTCCACGAGCCGTTAGTAGCCGACGTAGGCGACCCGTCGCCGCCTTTGGCGCTCTACTTCTGTGATGCGGCCAATGTCGCTATCGCCCCCACGTCGCATGCAACTTGCGACTCGCACCCCGTTCGGCAGTATGACGTGGATCTGGTCGATTGCTGTCTGCTGGCGGCGAACGTCGACAGCCGCGGCGGCGTACCCGCGCAGGCCGACGGGTTCCATGAGGTGCAATGCCGCGACTACGACATCGATATTCAGGCGGTCATGGGCTACACGTACCTCGTTTCAGGCGGGTGCGTACAAACGGCAACTTTCCACTCGGCCACGAATCCCTTTTGGGGATGGCACACTACCGGCACCGAGCACGGTCTGCGACCGGCGTTGCGGAGCATGGTCAGCATGTCGGGATCGGACTGGCTCTACGGACCTTGGTCGCCAGTGGTGCCGACACCGACGTGCTCGGGGCCGAACATGGCGTTTCAACTGCTCACGGACACGAGCGGCAGCAGCGGAGACTGCAATGACAACGGGAGACCCGATGTCTGCGAGCTGACAGGGAACGACGCGAACGGCAACGGCATACCCGACGAATGCGACCCGCCGGGGAACATCGTGTGGGACGCAAATGATCTAAGCACGGATC
>CAYQZH010000016.1:0-27378 GCA_964421865.1 uncultured Phycisphaera sp.
GCCGTCGATGTAGCACTCCATCCGGTTGCCCGCCATCTTGGCCCGAAGCTCGTACCACTTGCCGGCGTCGACCTTCACGTCGGCGGACTGGAGCTGTTGCCGCTTGCCGCCCACGACCTTGTAAACCCGGAAGTTGTCTTCCAGCGGGTTGATGCGGCAGATGTAGTAGTTGTTGTCATCTTTGCACCGCCAGATGAGCCCGCCGCCCTGGTCCTCCTTGCCGCTGTTGGCCTTGATCTTGACCGACAGGTCGACGTCCTTGAACGACGTCTTCTCGGCCATGGCCAGATTGAAGACGCGGCCCGAGCTTTCCGTTTTGGTGAGTGAGAGGACATAGGGCGGACTCGGCGCGGTGGGATCCTCGGCGACGGCCCACACGGCCTTCCCCTCCGCGGGGTTAGTGTATCCGGCCTTCCAGCCCGCGGGCATCTGTCCGGAAGAGTCCTTGTCGAAGTTCCACTCGGTCGGCTTCTCTTCCGCCGCCCAAACGAGCTGCGACGAGCATCCGACAACAAGTCCAAACATGATCATCTGTGTGCGCTTCATGGGATTAAGCCTCCATTGTTTGACCGGAAACCAAGTTCGCCCGCGCCGAACTTCGGACGGGCGTCGACTGCGTTCCACAAAGGGTACCTCACACAACGGGTTTTGAACAGCCGTCTGGACGGCTCTGCGTCGCGGATACTACGAAGCCCGCGGCCTCAGGGTTTGCGGAAATGTGAAGGAGACCGGAAGGGTGCCCCACCGCTTCCAGGGGCGGGGGACGGCAGCGCACCGGTGGTGATCGCCGGCCATTGGGCGCCGGAGCGAGCGCCGGCCACGTTCTTTGGGTGACCCCTGCGTCAAGAGATGCGCGGGGGTCGACGGGAGCTTGGGACGTGACCGGACCCAAACGGCAAACATCGATTCACCGGGCCGCGGCGATCCTCGCCTGTCGGCTGACGCTGGGGGGTTTCCTCGGCGGCTGCGGCGGGGACGCGCGGGTGGAGCTGGCCGCCGCCGATTCCATGGAAACGCTGGGGGCGAGCATGGCCCAGACCCTTTCCGAATACCATGCGGACCTGGCGCGGGTCGATGACGAACGCCAACGGGCCGCCATTCAGGCCTTCATCGACCGGGTTCGCGCCGACGTCTCCGACGAAGCCGCGACCGGCGCGCACGCCGATGGGTTCCAGAAAGCGTTGGAGAGCCTCGACGCCGATCGCCGGACGGCCTGGGAACGCTACACCGCCTCATCGGCCAACGTGGTCACATTGCACGAGATCGCGCAGGACCTCCGCCGCTTGGCCCTCAACTCCATGTCTTTGGACGACGAAGTGCGGCGCTATTTCGGCGACGTGATGCGACGCCGCGAAGAAACGAAAGGACAACCATCCGGAGAGCGAGTGACCCATGGGCAACAACGCTGACCAGTTACACGCCCTGCTTGCGCGGTTGGAGGAGAGCATTCCCAAGGCCAAGCGGAAGGACGCCATCGACGCGATCCTGGCGGGTGCGCCGCGCACGACCGCGGTCCGGTCGCTGCGCGATCATGAAGTCGTGCAACAGTTCCGGCGGGAGCTGTCGGACGGACTGATCCGCGTGGACACGGCCAATAAGCTGCTGGGATTGATCCACACGGTCGTCGAAGCGGCGATGAAATGACCTTGGCCTCCTTCTGGGAGATCGGTGGGACGTTCCTGACGGTGCTGACGCCGCTCGTCGCCGTGCCACTGACTGTCATCACGTTCTATCTCCGGTCGATCCGCGACCATCAGATGTCGTGGCATTCGGAATGCGTGCGACGGTTCGAGACCGTGGAGGCCTCCGCGGCGGAATTGCGCCGGACGGTCGGTCAATTCGAGCGCGACTACGCCACGAAAGAGGAATGGCTGCGGGAGTGCATGCACGCCCGGCGAAAACTCGAACCGTTGGGTGAAACGGTCGTCCGCCTGGAGACGACGATCGCGGGCGTCGTTCCGCACGTTCGGAGCGAAGCTACGGGCAAGGACGGCGAATAATGGCCAACGGTCGAGACGCAAGAGAGATCAAGCGCATCCGCAACGAGCTGCTCGTGGCGCTCAAGGTGGTCTACCCCGCGGCGCTGCAGGCGGATCAACTGCTCCGCAGCCTGCTGGTGCTGTTTCCCACCCTGGAGTTCGACCAGGTCAAGCGCGATCTGTGTTATCTCACCGAGAAACGCTACATCGAGCGGGTGGCCGCCGACAGTGAGAGTGACGCGAGCCTGACACCGTGGCGACGACGGTGGTTCCGCTTGACGGCCACGGGCATGGAGCTGGCCGATCAGTGCATCCGCGATCCGGCGCTGGACGAGTCATGAATCCTCCTCCGGACTCCATAACGCCGATCATGGTTGACGAGGCGGAATCCCCTCCGGCTCCCGAAGGCGGATTGTCGATTGGCGATTGCCAATTGCCGATTGCTGATAAGAAACGCCGAAAGGGGGAAACGCCGAAACGCCGAAAGCGGACGGCGGACGGTTCGCGTGTGGCGACGAAGGATGATTGGGAGGGTAAGGTCCGCGCCCATCGTTGCCGTCAGGCGTCGGTGGCAAAGATTCTCAGTCGCACCTTCGGTCAGTTCGCCAAGAGTAACCCGGAGCTTTGGGAGCGGCGAGCGTATCTGATGCTGGTGGGGCTGATGTACGAGCGGCTGGCCGTCAACGAGCAGGAGATTTCGACCGACGAACTCACGGCCTTGTCCAGGGCCCTGGCGGAACAACGCCGGGCCGAGGCCCAAGCGCGCGATGGCCGTGGGGCGGAAACCGATCAGGCGGAGAATCGCGACGGCGCATTGCCCCAAGACTTCGCCGACATCGTGCGACAAGTCTATGGCACCAATTTTCAACCGCCCGCGTGATTGCCGATTCTCGATTTGCGATTTCAGAGTCGTGAGTGGCGCCCACCCTACAACGACGGTCACGGTGTCGGCGTTTCGGCGTCTTGACTTTTTGACGTTTCGTCGAGTTTCTGGCGCCACTCGGCGGCCTTTTCGGCGTGGCCCTTGCCCGGCTCGGCGGCGGCACAGATCGATCATTCCTGTTCGAATGCTTCTAGGAACTCCGCGCGAGGGATCCCAGCCTGGGTACAAATGACCCGCAGCGTTGATCCCTTGATGGTTCGATGATTGGGCAGGGTCAGCGGCGTCTCGCCGCCATCTGAGTTCGTGCGGAGCATGGAGATGTGTTCGCGCTCTCGAACCATACGGAATCCAAGGTGCAACAAGGCGCGGATAACTTTGGCCTTCGGAGCGTCGACGGGAAACTTGGCCATCACACCGCGATCCGCGTCTCGGCCACGAAGGCTTCGAGAACCGGTGCGTCCGTATTCAGGACGTCGGCCCCGAAGCTCTCCACGTGAAACCGGATGGCGGATTTCACGTCGGCGAGCGCCTCGTCGTATGTATCGCCTTGACCCACGACGACCCCCTTGCAACCGAGCGGGTAGGCGACGTAACCGTCAGGATGTTTTTCCACGATAACTTTGACCTCGGTCATCACTTCGGCTCCTCATAAAGCATATTCTATCCGTCCGATCGCTCCTTGGAAAGCGGCGTCCCGGTCCCCGTTCACGGCGGTAACCGGCCAGAGGTCGCCTGCACCGCTAACGCCGCTTCGTACTCGGCTAGTCTCTCCTCCATCTCCTTACGCTGCTGATGATACTCCTGCGGGATCAGACCCAGGGCGCGTCTCTGCGTCTCGATCGCTTTGGCCGTGTCGCCGGTGCGGTGCTGGGCCAACGCCAGCGTGTCGAGGTAGTTCCAGCGCCCATAGGTACCACGCTCCTCGGCCAGGGCGCAGGCCCGCTCCGCGAGAGGAAGGGCCGCCGCCGGGTCACGCAGGTCCCGCGCCTCGATCGTCAACAGATCACGGGCGTAGTCGTTCAGAACCAGCGGGCGTTCCCCCCCGCGCTCCATGAGGCGACGCAGGCTCTCCAGCCGCTGACGGGCGAGGCGAGCGGCGTCGTCCACGCGCCCCACGCTGCGGTAGTAGGTAGCCAGGCGCCCTTCATATTCGTAGCGTGTAGCTTCCTCTTCCGGCAAGAGCGCGAGGGTTCGTTGATGCGTCTCGATGGCTTTTTCAGTATCCCCCGTCAGATGCTGGGCCTGGGCGAGTATATCGCGGATGTCCCAGCAAAGGCCGTAGTCTTTTTTTGCCACCTTGCCGGCGCGTTCCGCGAGATCTAGCGCTTTCTCTGCGTTCTCGTTTCGTCGTTCCTCCGGGCCCGTGGCCAGCAGGGTCGAGGCGTAAAATAGCATCGCCTGGGCCGTAACTACGCTCTGCTCGCCGAATACGCGGCGGAACGTCTCCAGCGCCTGTTCAGACAGCGTGCGGGCTTCGGCGAAGCGATCGATTTTCGCGTAGAACACGGCGAGGTGAATCATGTTGGTAAGCGTCTGCGGATGCTCCTCGCCTAGGACGCGGCGGGAAGTGACAAGAACGCGCTCCTGCAGACTCACCGCCTCCTGGCTATAGCCGAGCACGGAATACGTCCACGCCAACATTAACATCGTACCCAGCGTGGTCGGATGTTCGTCGCCCAATACGCGGCGCATGATTGCAATAGTTTGCACATACAAACTCACCGCTTCATTCCTGCGCCCGGTCATGTAGTACGAATAGGCCAAGGTGTTCATGGAATTCAGCGTGTCCAGGTGTTCTTCGCCGATGGTCCGGCGCTGCTGCTCCAGGAGATTCTTGCGAAGTGTGAGTAGTCCCTCCCAGTGTCCAGTCTGATGCATGAAGGCGCCCTTGAGGCGCAGGCCCGTCAGCGTTTCCGCATTATCCTCTCCAAGCCCATGGCGGGCTTTCTCCACCGTCCGCTCGTTCAGCTCTAGAGCTTCGTCGTAACGCCCCTGGCTCCAGTACAGCCTGGTGAGCGTATTCATGGATCGGATCGTCTCGACGTGCTCTTCGCCCCGCAGGCGGCGATACATCTCCACCGCGACTTGCAGGTGCCGTTCCGCTTCGTCGTACAGGCCCAGCCCGAAATAGCTTTTGCCAATCGTTGATCGCAAGCGGGCCTCCACCAATGGATTGTTGGTGAACTTTTCGCCGATGGTCTTCGAGGACTTGTCGAGTACCTGGCGCACGGAGACGTCCTTGCCGGATTGCCCTGGGTCGACGGCCGCGAGCATGTCGGAGAGGAACTGGGTCACGCCCTCGGCCTCGACACGGGCTTGTTCCGCAAGCTCTCGCTCGCGGGATTGTTCCTGTTCCGCGACAACCGCGCGTCCCCGCTCCCGTTCCGATTTCAGGTACATCGACGTGCTCACGACGACCCCGATGAGGAGGACCACAAAGACTGCCGCGATGGCACCGAACGCGGCCTTGTTGCGTCGGGCGAATACACGAATCTGATAGATTACGCTGGGCGGGCGCGCCTGGATCGGTTGATTGCTCAGATAGCGGTGGATGTCGTGGCCGAACTCGGCAGCGGATTGGTAGCGCCGCTCTCGTTCCTTTTCCAAGGCCTTGAGGGCGATGGTCTCCACGTCGCCGCGGAGGGTTTTGTCCAACGTGCTGAGCTTGGTGGGTGTCTGTTCGCGGATGGCGCGGGTGGCCTGGTGCATGGCCATGCGGGTCACGTCGTAGGGCAGCTTGCCGCAGAGCAGTTGGTAGAAGACCACACCGAGGGCGTAGACGTCGCTGCGCGTGTCGATGTCGTGCGGGTCGCCCTCGCATTGTTCGGGACTCATGTATTGCAGCGTGCCGATGAGTTGGCCCACGTCGGTCTGCAACGTGGTTACGGCCAGATCGCTGTCGGTGCATCTGGCTACTCCGAAGTCGATGATCTTCACCTGGCCAGTCGAGTCCACGAGGATGTTGCCGGGCTTGAGGTCGCGATGAATGATTCCCTTCTGGTGGCCGTGGTGGATGGCGTCGCAGACCTTGGCGAACAGTTCCATCCGCTGTCGCGTGCCGAGCTTCTTTTCGTCAGCATACTTGGTGATGAGTTTGGCGTTGGGGATGTACTCCATGGCGAAGTAGGGCACGGCACCCGCTCCCTCGCGGTCGCGGCTCGGATCGGGTACGTGCGTTCCGGCCTCATAGATTTGGGCGATGCCCGGGTGTCGCAGGCGCCCGAGGATCTGCCCTTCATACTCGAACCGTCGCAGGGCGGATTTCGAGGCGATGCCTTGCTTCATCACCTTGACGGCCACAACGCGCCGGGGATTGTCCTGAGTGGCCTCGTAGACCGTGCCCATTCCGCCGGATGCAATCACCCGTTTGATGTGATACCGCCCGATTCGGTCGGGTAACATCGCGGATGTCCGCATCGAATCGACTGTTTCGGTGGACGGGTGCTGTGGTGCAGGATCGACCGGGCGCTCACGGGCCATAGCTTTTTCTCCGGCGGACGAAGTGCCTAGAAGCTAATCGAGGCAGTGGCGTTTGTAAAGAGTCCTCGTAGCGTGACGAGTAGCGGCGCGGTCCGAAGAGGTTGCGAGCGCGGCGCGATAGACTCCCAGCCGCTCCGCAGGGTATGATTCCCTGTAGTGCGTTCGCGCGGATCGGCCTGAAGCCGCGCGTGCGAAGCGGTCGGCGGAGGCGGTGGATGCTGCGGGCGACGTTGATTCTGATTGTCTTGGCGCTGCTGAGCGCGGGGGGGTATCTCGGGTTTCGGACCTGGGCGGACCGCAAACCGGCGATCACCTATAAGAGCGCACCGGTGGCACGCGGGACGTTGGTCTCCACGGTCACCGCGACGGGCAACCTGGAGCCGCTGGTGAAGGTCCTGGTCGGGTCGCAAGTGAGCGGCACGGTCACGCGCTGGTACGCGGACTTCAACCAGCGCGTCGAGCAGGGCTTCGTGCTCGCGGAGTTGGACAAGGACCGCTTCAAGGCCACGGTCGATCAACGTCAGGCGGCGGCCAAGGCGGCGAAGGCGCGGGTCGAAGAGTCGAAGGCGGCGCTCGCCGATACGACCCTCAAGCGCCAACACGCCGAGTTCAACTTCGGACAAAACGCCGCGACGGAACTCGAGCTGGCCGAGGCGCGGGTGGCCGAGCAGCAGGCGGAGGCGTCCCTTCATGCGGTCGAGGCGGCGGTCGAACAGGCGGAGGCCGAGGCACGCCTCGCCGCGGTCGATCTGGACCGCACGGTCATCCGCTCTCCCATCAGCGGCGTGGTGATTTCCCGCAACGTGGACGCCGGACAGACGGTGGCGGCTTCGTTCACCTCGCCGATCCTCTTCACCATCGCCAACGATCTGACCAAGATGCAAGTCAATGCCGCGGTGAGCGAGACGGATATCGGTAAGATTGGCGAAGGGGGCGGGGCCGACTTCCGCGTGGACGCCTATCCGGAGCGGCGCTTTCACGGCGTGGTCTCGCAGGTGCGCTTCGCGGAGACCATCGTCGATAACGTCGTCACGTACATTACGCTCATCGACGTGGACAACCCGGACCTCGCGTTGCGTCCGGGCATGACGGCCACGATTTCGTTTGAAGTCGCCCGCGCCGAGAACGCGCTGATGGTCCCCAACGCGGCCATGCGCTTTAACCCCGTCGCTCCGCCGTCGGACGGCGACTTCATGCGCCCGGGGAAGGCTCGGAAGATGCAGCCGCGGGTTTTCAAACTCGACGCCGGGCGGCTTGTCGAGGTGCCCATCGAGCCTGGACTGACCGACGGGTCGTTTACCGAGGTCCGCACCGGGGAACTGCGCGAGGGCGATCCCGTCGTGATCGAGCAGAGCGGCGGAGTGCGTACTCCCGGCGTTGTCCCACGAACTCCGAGGTTCGGCGGATGAGCGACGAGTTGATCGACATCCGCGAGGCGTGGAAGATCTATCAGGTCGGCGAGGTGCAGGTGCCGGCCGTCCGTGGCGTCTCCCTACGCGTCGAGCACGGCGAGTTCGTGGCCATCACCGGACCGAGCGGCTCGGGCAAATCGACGTTCATGCACCTGCTGGGGTGTCTGGACCGGCTTTCGTCGGGGACGTATCGCTTCGAGGACCAGCCGATTCAAGAGCTTTCGCGACTGCAACTCGCGCGGCTGCGCAATCACCGGATCGGCTTCGTGTTCCAGAGTTTCAATCTGCTGGCCCGGACGACGATCGTGGACAACGTCGCCTTGCCGCTCATCTATCAAGGCGTAGGGAGGTCCGAGCGAAGGCGGCGTTCGTCGGAACTGCTCGATCGTATCGGGCTGGGCGACCGTTTGCGGCATCACATCAACCAACTTTCCGGCGGGCAGCAGCAGCGCGTGGCGATCGCGCGAGCGTTGGTGACCCGTCCGGCCATGCTCCTCGCCGACGAACCCACGGGCAACCTCGACACCAAGACCGGCCAGGAGATCATGACCTTGTTGCAACAGTTGAATGGCGATGAGGGCATTACGGTGGTTCTGGTGACGCACGAGCCGGAGATCGCCGCCTTCGCCCGTCGGCACGTCAGTTTCCGCGACGGGCTGATCGAACAGGACGTTTCGCGGGCCACGGCGGCGTGAAACCTCCTCCTCTCCGCCCCAGGGAGAGGGCTGGGGTGAGGGTCACGTCCAGTTTCCAGCTTCCAGTTCTCTAGTTTCTGGCCGGCGATACAATGTGGCCATGCCGGAACCGAGCCCGACGGTACAGAAGTGGATCGACCAAGCCTCCTATGACCTGGAGACGGCGCGGGCCATGCTTGATTCCGGCAGATATCTTTACGTCGTATTCTGCTGCCAGCAGGCGGTGGAAAAGATGATCAAGGCTGTTATCGCGCAGGTCAGCGGCGAGATGCCGCCTCGCATCCATAACTTGATTCAGCTCGCCGAGCGCGCCGGGCTGGAACCGGACGCACAGCAGGCATTGCTGATGCGGGAACTCTCGGAGCTCTATGTTCAGTCACGCTATCCTGAGCAGATCGAGCCGACCTCGTCGTCGGCATGGCAAGGGGTCGCGCGGGATGCGCTGCTGCGAACGGAGAAAGTCGTGCAATGGTTGTCCTCAATGATCTAGTCAGGGGCCGGGCAAGCGCCGCGATCGAGGTCGTAGCGCGGAGAACTCGTGTTTGCGCCGCATACGTCTTCGGCTCGCAGGCCGCCGGCACGGCTAACGAACGCAGTGACATCGACGTGGCCGCTTTCATCGAGAACGCAAACGAGCTGGGGTTACAGGGAAGGGTCCGACTGGGCGTGGAAACGCGCGAGCAAGCAGGCGATGACATCGAGATTCACCTTCTACCCGCCGAGTCGCTCACCGACCCACCCACCGCCAGCTTCGCCGCCTACATTATCCGGTACGGCGTTCGAATCTTGTAGCTTCCTTCGCAGTGACATCCTTGCCCTTGACGCTTTGCGTAAAAGGGGAGTCGTTGTGCGGGTCTGGTGGTCGTCACGGGTCGGGTTGACCCTCTGTGGTCCCCCTCGGCAAGGGGGACGGCGCGCACGGCGCGGCTCGGAAAGCGGTCCGCGGGCTTGCGCCGCGCGACTCGGAAAGACCGGTCGCTCGCGCTCGCGGCTCGGATAGGGTATAATGTATCCCCATGAACCCGCTGACCATCCTTTCCGAAGCGCTTCGCAGCCTGGGCAAGAACAAGGTGCGCACGGCCCTCTCCGTGCTGGGCATCGTCATCGGCATCGCTGCGGTGATCACCATGGTCGCGGTCGGCGAGGGGGCCAAACGCCGCGTGGAGCGGGAGATCGCGACGCTGGGCGACGACTGGATCATGGTGTCGTACTGGGGCGTGCAGCGGGGGGGCGCGCGCCGGCAACAGGGCATGCCGCCCAATCTCACCAGCGAGGACGCCGACGCCATCGCACGGGAGTGCTCCGCCGTCCGGGCCGCCACCCCGGTCAACCGGATCACCATGCAGGTCGTGTCCTCCTACGGGAATTATCAAACCAACGTACTCGGCACGCGGCCCAGCTACTTCGATATCCGCCGCTGGGAGACCGTCGAGGGACGCCCGTTCAACGTGGACGATCTGCGGATGATCAACAAGGTTTGCTGCATCGGGACGACGGTGGCCCGCGAGTTGTTCGGGGCCGTCAACCCCGTGGGACAGACGGTGCGCATCAACCGCGTGGCCTTCGACGTCGTGGGGCTACTCGAATCCAAAGGCGTCGGCAGCGACGGGCGCGACAATGACGACACGGTGCTCGTGCCCTTCACCTCCCTGGAGCGATACCTGGCGGGCAGCGAGCGATCGGGCACGCTAATGGCCGCGACGAAACATGGCGAGGACCCGGCCGTCGCCAAGCAACAACTCCGCGACCTGCTCCGCCAGCGGCACCGCGTGTCCGACGACGACGACGACGATTTTCGGATCTTCGACCGCTCGCTGACCATGCAGGCCAACGCCGAGGCGACGCGGACCTTCAACACGCTGCTCACCACGATCGCCTCAATTTCGCTGCTGGTCGGGGGCGTGGGGATCATGAACATCATGCTGGTTTCGGTGACGGAGCGGACGCGGGAGATCGGTCTGCGCATGGCCATCGGCGCCGGCGCGCACCAAATCCTGGAGCAGTTCCTTTGTGAGGCCATCGTGCTGTGCGGGTTCGGCGGATTGTTCGGTTTCGGCGGCGGGTGGTTCGTCTCCAAGTTCGTCTCCTGGAACTATGGATGGGACACCATCGTGTCTTATTGGATGGCCGGTCTCGCTGTCACCTTCGCGACTGCGGTGGGACTGTTCTTCGGCTTCTACCCGGCGTGGCGGGCGAGCCAGCTCGATCCGATCGACGCGTTGCGCTATGAGTAGGCGGCGGCGCGTCCGCGGTGCCGCCGTCGCCGTTGTTCATCGATGGGGCTGGACCGCGCGGGCACCCTGGATTACAATCGTCTCCGAAGGGCAGGGTCAGGCATGTTGGTGCAGATCCGAGTGTCTCAGGATGAGGACGGCGTGTGGTGCGCTTCCGGCGTCGATCACGGGATTCACACGCAAGGAGAGACGCTCGATGATCTGTTCGCCAATATCGACGAAGCCACCAGGCTGCACTTCGAGGAGGACCTTGAGGCCGGTCGCACCATCGACGTGTTGATCATGGTCCAGAAGGAGTTCGCCGGTGCCCCCGCTTCCGGTGGTTAGCGGGCGCACGCTCGTCGCCTTCATGGGATCACTCGGGTACGTGGTGACGCGCCAACGGGGAAGTCACGTTCGACTGGAACTCCGCAACGATCTCGGGACGTGGAGGGAAACGGTGCCCATGCATCGCGAGGTTGCCCGCGGGACGGCACGTGGAATCCTGAAGCGCGTCGCGCAGGCGACAGGGATCGAGCCTGACGAGCTCGTTGCACGGCTCGCAGAGTTCTGACGACGCGGCGCCTCCACCGAGCAGGCCCCCCCCGGACTTCGCCCGAGCGCCGAAATCGAGCTGGCAGAATCCGAACCCCAAGCGCTAGCGCGGGGTCTTGGCCCGTCGCTTGCGCTCCGGGTTCGGATTAGAATGGCGCCTGCGGTCAAAACCTTGGAGTCCGAGAATGCGAACCCCGCTCATCGCCGGCAACTGGAAGATGCACAAGACGCTCGCGGAGGCCCGCGAGTTGGTCGCGTCCATTGGTGACGGCCTAACTACGCTAACGGGCGTCGATGTTTTGATCTGTCCGCCGTATCCGCTTTTGTTCCCGACGGCCAAGGCGGTCGCGGGGACGAGGATCATGCTTGGCGCCCAGGACGCTCACGAAGCGACGCACGGGGCGTTCACCGGCGAAGTCAGCGTGCCCATGCTTGCGGACACGGGCTGCACGCACGTCATCATCGGTCACAGCGAGCGACGGCACATCCTTCGAGGCTCAGGACAAGTCTACAAGGAGGACGGAGCGCTGCTCGCCAAGAAGGTCCGGGCCGTCGTCGGCGGCGGGCTGATCGTCATCTACTGCGTCGGTGAAACGCTCGACGAACGCGAGTCCGGGCGTACCCAGGCCGTGGTCGAGGGGCAATTGACGGACGCCATCAAACCCGATGTCTCAGCCGATCGACTCATTATCGCTTATGAACCCGTCTGGGCCATCGGGACGGGTCGGACGGCGACCCCGGAGCAGGCCCAGGAGGTCCACAGGCTCATCCGCGACCGCCTCGGCACCGTGTATGGGCGATCGGCGGCGGACGCCATTCGTATTCTGTACGGCGGGAGTGTAAAGCCCGGCAACGCCGCGGGGCTGCTTTCCCAGCCTGACATCGACGGGGCCTTGGTCGGGGGGGCCTGTTTGGTCTCCGCCGACTTTTTGGCTATCATATCCGCCGCCGCGGCTGTTGCCGCCCGACGATGATCCGGTGCCGTCGGCGACGGCCCGCCGGTCCTGAACCTCTGGAGAGACGTAGAAATGAGCATTCTTGCGGAAATGACCTGGCCGCAATGGCTGCTGGGCACCCTTGTGGTCTTCATTTGTCTTCTTCTGATGCTGGTCATTCTGTTGCAAAAGGGTCGCGGCGGCGGCTTTTCCGGCGCTTTCGGCGGGGCAGGCGGGACCAGCGCGTTCGGGGCCAAGACCGGCGACGTGTTCACCTGGATCACCGTAGTGGTGGCCGGCGTGTTCGTGGTGCTGACGATCTGGAGCAACTTCGTTTTCGATGAATCGCTCAAGCCCAAGCTCGAAACCAAGGCCGTCGCCGAACCCACCACGCTCAACTTCCCCTTTGAGGGGGACTTGGAGGGGGCTCAACCCGGGCAACCGATTAAGATGCAGCTCGGCGTCACCGATCCCGTGACGGGTGAGAAAACCACCGTCCTCGTCCCGGCCAACCCCTCGATGCCGCCTGGCGGAGCACCGCCGGCGGGGCAACCGTACGACGTGAAACCCAAACCGGCGGGTGATGCTCAACCCGGCGCTCCGAGCGGCGCTGAGCCGACTCCACCCCCCAAGCCGACGCCGCCCGAGGGCGAAAAGAAAGACGAAAGCGAAAACCGTCCCAACCCATGATTCTCTCGATGACGGGTTACGGGGCGGCGCAGCACACGGAGAACGGCGTCTGCCACGCCCTCGAAGTCCGCAGCGTCAACAACCGGTATCTGAAGCTGTCGATCAAGCTCCCGGAGCACTTGCAGTTCGCGGAGAGCGACATCGACCGGTTATTGCGGCATCGACTGGCCCGTGGGACGGTGAGCTACACCCTGCGGGTTCGCGGCGACGCCTCGACGCTCAAGCCGGTGGATCTAACGGCGTTGCAGCGCTACGTGGACGTGCTCTCGGAGGTTCGGCTTCCGCCGGGCGTTCAGCCGGTGATTGACTTGGCGACGGTGGCGTTGCTCCCCGGCGTCAGTGAACCGCCAGACTTGGATGATGACGCGAAGCGAAGTCGTGTGATCATGCTGACGGAGCTGACCAACCGCAGCCTCGACGCATTGATGGACATGCGCCGCGAGGAGGGCCGGAGCCTCCACGACGACTTACTCGGCTGTTGTGAGGCCATCCGCAAGCATCTGGCGTCGATCGCCTCTCGTGCTCCGGGGGTCATCGACGAGTACCGCGAGCGACTGCGTTCGCGGGTGGCGAGTTTGATGCAGGCGGGCGGGTTTCAGCTTGAGGCCGACGGACTGCTGCGTGAGGTCGCGGTCTTTGCCGAGCGTTGCGACATCAGTGAGGAGATCACCCGCATGGGCTCGCACCTGGACCAGTTCGTCGAGGTGTGCGATCGGGAGGAGCAGGTCGGCCGGACGTTGGACTTCCTGGCCCAGGAATTGCTGCGGGAGGCCAATACGATCGGCTCGAAAAGCAACGACGCCTCCATCGCCCGTAGCGTCGTGGAGATCAAGGGCCTGATCGACCGGCTGAAGGAACAGGTACAGAATGTCGAGTGACGAATGTCGAATGTCGAATAGGAACCAATCCAACGCAGTCTGTTTCATTCGACATTCGACATTCGTCATTCGACATTCTCGAATCCCGATGGAAGCGATCGGACAGTGCCGATGCGAGGTTGTCTGATCGTCATCAGCGGGCCGTCGGGGGCGGGGAAAACCTCGATCTGCAAGGCCCTTTTGGAGCAGGTGCCGGGGACGGTGTGGAGCGTTTCGGTGACGACTCGACCGCCGAGACCGGGCGAGGTGAACGGACACAGCTACCAATTTGTAAGCAAGGATGAGTTCGAGGCCAAGCAGAAGGCCGGGGAGTTGCTGGAGAGCGCCGAGTACATCGGGCACCGCTACGGGACGCCGCGACGACCCGTCGAGGAAGCTCTGGCCGCCGGACGGAACGTGGTCATGGAGATCGACGTGCAGGGCGGGATGCAGGTGGCGACGAAGATGCCCGAATCGGTCCGCATCTTCGTGCTTCCGCCCAACATGGAATCGTTGCGGGCCAGGCTGGAGGGCCGCCGGACGGAGGCCGCTGAGCAGTTGGCGAGACGACTGACCGAGGCCGACGGCGAGATCGCCATCGCCCGCGACAGCGGATGCTACAAGCACTTTGTGGTCAACGACGTACTGGAAACGACGGTGGAACAGGTGAAGCGAATCATCGAACAGGAGCGTAGGCAGGCATGATCGAAGCATTGCGGCACGACGATTTGATGGACAAGGTCGGCGGACGGTTCAAGTTGACGGCCCTCATTCAGCGCCGCTGGCTGCAACTATTGCAAGGGGCGAGGCCGATGGTCGACCCCAAGGGACTCACCGAAATGGAGGTCGTCATCAAGGAAATCCTCGAAGGCAAGATCGACTTCGAGATCGTCCCGGAAGCGTCCGAGGATGACGAGTAGTCCTGATACAAATTGGGTGGCATGGCCAAGCGAAGCGCCGCCATGCCTTCGTCGGTCGGCATTCTTGACGAGACTCCACGCTGTATGACCTCTCCCGAATCCGACTTGTCCGGCTATGAAGTCCTCGTTTGCGTTTGCGGGGGGATTGCGGCCTACAAGGTTTGCGAGGTCGTCTCGAAGCTCGTGCAGCGCGCGTGCGGCGTGACCGCAGCCATGACCCGATCGGCGAGGAAGTTCGTCGGCCCGACGACCTTCCAGGCCCTGACCGGCCGCCGCGTGCTTACCGGTTTGTGGTCCGCCGCCGACCCCGACGACGTACAGCACATCGCCCTCACCGGTGCCGCGGACTTGGTGCTCATCGCCCCCGCGACGGCCAACATCATCGGAAAAATCGCCTCCGGCATCGCGGACGACGTGGTGACAACCCTTGTCATCAGTGCGGCCTCGCCCGTGGTCCTCGCCCCGGCTATGAATGATCGCATGTGGGCCAATCCCATCGTCCAACGCAACGTCGCCGCGCTCCAGCAACACGGCTATACCCTCGTCGGCCCCGGCGAAGGCTGGCTCGCCTGCCGCTCTATCGGCCCGGGCCGAATGGCCGAACCCGGCGAAATCCTCGAAACCGTCATCGCCAAGCTGAAATCCCACCCGCCGAAAAAGGCGTAGGTTGTACCACAATCGCCACATGCGTGTTCAGGGATAGGGTCCCATGGGCCGGCGATGTCTGGGCTTGAAGCGACGTAGTTCGATCAACTCAGGAGCGTAGATGGATCCCGATCGTACTCGTAAGGGAATCTGATTATTTCTGCGCTTGACAGCCTCGATAGCAACGGGCTAAATTACGGAACGGCAACCGTGCGATTCTCGACGCTCGCGTCGAGTGCGATGGAGACAACAGAATGAAGCCCGAACAACTGCGGAAGATGTCAAAGGACGAGATCCTGAGCCGCTTCCAGCCGAGCCACTGCGCCCAGTGTGGAGTGACTCTTCACGAGACGACCACGGGAAACCGGCATACCGCGCAGGGTTGCATGTGTAGCGATTGTTATTACGCCGATTTAGGTCGAGAGATTGAGGCGCACCCAATTGGCGTTCCGCGCAGGCGCCGGGGATCCTGATGCAGTCCTATTTCCTCTCCGATACCGTCGTCCAGGCATACCTTCGCGACCTCGCCGCCCGGCTGCGTAAGTTGCCGGACAACCTGCGACCTCGAGTGTGGTGTCCTCTCGGGCCATCTGGACTAATGGTTGCACAACAGCTATTGGACATCGCTGACTCTCCGACTGAGATTCTTACCGTGGTCTGGGAACGGGAAACGAACGAAGCGAGATTTCACGAGCCCGAAGGGGCGGAGGCTGTCAAAGGTATACCGACACTGGTGCTCGACACCGCGGTACACAGGGGTGCAACGATGGAGGCTGCTTTGCGATTGATCCAGGCCAGTGGCAGCGCTTCGATCACATCGTTCGCCCTTGTCGTTCGCTGTAGTGCAAGGGTTATCCCGAACTTCTTCTCTCTTCTGATTAACGACACTGATCGCGCATGGCTTCCGACTGAGCAGCTTCCTAATCAACGACTCACGCCGACAGGAGTCTTCCGACGGCTTGCAGAACGCGACATGAGTCACCCTATGATCGAAACGGGAGCTGAGTTTATTGATCGCGGCTGCTGGACCGACCACTGGTATGATCAGGCCGTTGACCCCAATCGTCACGTGTATGTCGTTGAAGATCAGGGGCGACCGATCGGGTATGTCAGCTTTACCATCCAGGGCTACGTGCTTCGAATAGATGAAGTTGCCGTGGATTGGACGGCGCAGGGCCGAGGGTTCGGCGCGTACCTGATCCGGTGGGCAGAGAATCTGGCGCGTCATCGGGGCTGCCGCGAATCGACACTCTGGTCCATCGAGAATCGCGTCCAATACTATCAGCGATTCGAGTACAAACTCACGGGCGACAACCTGCCGCTTGGCAAAGACGGTCAGTTCTTTAGGATGCGAAAAGGTATCCTCTATAACTTACTGGTTTCTCCGGGGTGATCCGCCCGCGCCGCCCTTGTAGGTTCGCTGCCCACCGCCGATCAACGCTGCAACGGCTTTGGCGGGATCCATGCTCCTCTCGGTCCGATGGGGAAGCAGGCTGGGTCAGTCGCCGGTCCGCGTGTGGACGTGCCCCTGGCCGAAGCGCTTCATCGACTCACGAACGTCTTGTGCGGACGGCGAATCGTCCACGCTGTAGACCAGCGTGGTATCGCCGATGACAATCACATCCCGGTCGTTCAGCGGCGTCGGGTTGTCGATCTTCTTGTCGTTCACGAAGACCCCGTTCTTGCTCTGGAAGTCGATCGCGTAATGGCGCTTCTCCTCCGGGACATGCTTGATCTGGAGGTGAGAGCGGGACAGTTGCGGGTCGACAATCTGCAGGGTGCAGCGCGCGTCGCGCCCGATCATCACCAAGCGATGTCCCTCCAGCGAGAACTCCTGGCCGGTGGCCGGGCCCCTGGTCACGAATAGGATGGCCATCACACATCTCCATGCGGCGGACGCGCCCGCCCTCGACGACGCAACCACCCGGTGTGGTGCGAACCCGCGGCGCCTGGTGCCGAGACCTGGACGCCTCGCGTCGTTTCCGCCCGAACGGGACGAACGCTCGTTGCCGCCCCATCCTACCAGAGTCATCAGGACCAAAGCAAGGTGCTCCCGTCCGACCCGTCACGCGAAAGCGATTACGCAGCTTGATCCCGTGCGTGGGGACGATTCGTCTACAACTACAACTCGCGGTGCTCAACGAGGGTCCGCACAGCGGCCCCCGCTTGACGACCACTCACGACTCACCCTTCACCATTCACTGCCGACCATGCAGCCGACGTAGCAAAGCGGTGCTGGCGTTCGACCATGTCGCGGTAGAGGCCGTCGTTGCCCATCAACTCCGGGTGCGTTCCGATTTCCACGATCCGACCCTGGTCGAGCACCACGATGATGTCGGCGTGGGTGACGGTGCTGAGGCGATGGGCGATGACGAACGTCGTGCGGGTGGAAAGTAAATCGACCAACGAGGCCTGGATCAGCTGCTCGCTCTCCGTGTCGAGGTTGCTGGTAGCCTCGTCGAGGATGAGGATTTCCGGGTCGGCCAGGATCGCGCGGGCGATGCTGATTCGCTGCCGCTGGCCGCCGGAGAGCTTCACGCCCCGCTCACCGATGAGCGTGTCATAGCCTTCGGGAAGTCGGTCGACGAACTCATGGGCGTTGGCCCGTGTCGCCGCGTCGATGATGGCCGACTCCCCGGCGTTGCGACGACTATAGGCGATGTTCTCCCGAACCGTGCCGTCGAAGAGAAACACCTCCTGGGGCACGATGGCCAGGCTTTGCCGGTAGCTTGCTAATCGAAGATCGCGCAGGTCGATCCCGTTAATAAGGATCGCGCCCGCCGTCGGATCATGGAAGCGGGCCGCCAAGTCGGTGAGGGTGGTCTTCCCTCCGCCGCTCGGACCCACCAGAGCCACGGTGCTTCCCGCGGGAACGGTCAGGGACACCTCGTGTAAGACGGGGATACCCTTGCGATACTCAAAGCTCACCGCGTCGAACCGGATTTCGCGGATGGGGTACGGCGCGTCCACGGCGTGGGGCACGTCGGGTTTCTCCTCGCGTCTCTCCAGGATATCAAACACCCGCTCCAGCGCCGCCAAAGCCTGTTGCGTCGCGCTGTAGGAGTTGACGATCAGCGAAACCGGGTGCAGAAGCATCAGCGCGTACATCTGGAACGCGATGATGTCGCCGATCGTGCCGTGGCCTTGGACCACGCGGTAGCTCCCGAAGCCGACGATGGCCAAGGTCGTCGCGGGAATCAGCAGTCCCCACCCCGAATTGACCGCGAGCTGCAACCGCTCGGCGAGAAGGTTCTTTCGGATGATGGTGTGATGGGCGACGGCGTAATCGCGCTCCTCGCGGCGCTCGCGGCGGAAGGCACGGACCACCCGCAGCCCGCCGAAGGTCTCCGTGACGTGGGCGTCGATCCGCTCGCGCTCCTCGGCCATGGTGCGATAGATGGGGCGGACGCGCTGGATGTAGAGCAGGTTGATAAGCACGATCGGGGGGATCATCAGCCCGGCGATCAAGGCCATCTGCCAACTGAGGAAGATCAACACGCCGACCGTCAGGATGACCCGAATCGCCGCCACGCCGGGGGTGATGACCGCGATCTGCACCATGCCCGTGACCTTGTCCGTGTCCTGCGAAAGGCGCGACACGATTCCGCCGGACTTCAACTCGGCCAGATCGCTCAGTGGGAGTCGCAGGAACCTCTCGAACAGCCGCTGCCGCAGGCGGAAGATGACCTTTGCGTTCAGGACGGCCATCAGGTACCAGCGGACCGTATCGATCCCCTGGACGAAAAGCAACAGGGCGAACATCCCGCCGCACACCAGGGCCAGACGCCGCAGCTTCGCCGCCGAGTCGATCGCCGGGTTGGGTAGAACCTTGTCGATGATGTATTGCGTCGCCAGCGGCAGGACCATTCCCGCGCCGACGCTCAGGAGGGCAAGAACGAGGATGGTCAACAACCTGGCGCGATGGGGCCAGAGCCACTTGCGGTACTGCCGCAGGTAGTGTTTGCGGACGCCGCGGTCGCGTATCGGCCGATCGGTCCGGGGCGCACCCGGATCGGTCCGACGCGTGGGGTCGGCGCGAAAGGCCCAATAGCGTTGCTTGGACGAAACCAACTTCGACATCTTCCCTCCGACCCGCGACCACGACGGACCGCGCCGGAACCGAAGGCGATTATAGCAGGCCGAATCGCGCGTGTGGCACGGCGGCCCGCCGCAGCCTCGTCCCCGCCGCGGACGGCGGGGTCGCATCGGCGCTTGTCATTTCGACCTCGGCGTGATATACTTGCGGTGGAAATAAGGGTATTCGACGTGCGCGACCGGGGCGGCGTCAACTCCTCCCGTAAGGGGAAGAGGGGAACCAACAACGTGGGTCATCCCGGGCGCCGCGGCGGGCGGATTCGGCGGGTTGAGTCGCCGTGACGGCCAAGCGGTCGTCGGTCCGCGAGGCTGCGGTGGTTGTGGCCCACGTTGGTGCAGAGCGCAGCAGATCGGAGTTCTAGGGTCCGTCTGATCATGCGCTCTGCTGCTTTCCGCCGCCCGCATCGGGCCGGCCGACGTCCCTGGACGGTGAACCGTGCCCTGCCCCGAACTGACTGCCGCCTTCTTCGGTTGGGACGATCATCACCTTTTCACGGTGGCCCTTGTCGCCGTGATCGTTTTCCTGGCGACATCCTCCCGCCGCCCTTCACGTCGATGCACACGCTGCCGCGAAATCAACCGTGAGCAGGCCGTCTACTGCGCCCAATGCGGCACGCGGCTTCCCAAACGGTGACCGGCCGCCGCCCCACGCCCACCGCCCGCGCCGCGATTCGACGAAAGCTGTTACGCTGGTATGACCGTAACAAGCGCGACCTCCCCTGGCGTCGCCGCGCGGATGACCCCTATGCTCAGTGGGTCGCGGAGGTGATGCTTCAACAGACCCGTGTCGAGACGGTCATCGAATACTACGAACGGTTCTTGCGACGTTTTCCAACCCTCCGGCGTCTGGCCGACGCCGAGCATCAGGATGTACTCAAACACTGGGAAGGCCTGGGGTACTATCGACGGATACTTCATCTGCACCGCGCGGCCCGGATCGTGCGCGCCAACGGCGGCGTCATCCCGGACACGGCCGAAAGGCTGCGCACCTTGCCCGGCGTCGGCGACTACACCGCCGCCGCGATCGCCTCGATCGCCTTCAACCGACCCGAGGCGGCCGTCGACGGCAACGTCGCCCGCGTCCTCGCCCGATTGTTCGGCGTGACGGAGGACGTCCGCACGACGGCGGGCAAATCGCGCATCGGCGGCCTCGCTCGTTCGTTGCTGCCCGCCCGCCGCCCAGGAGACTTCAACCAGGGGTTGATGGACCTCGGCAGTAGAATTTGCACGCCGAGGACGCCCGACTGCCGCACATGTCCGCTTCGTTCCGACTGCGTGGCGGGCCGGTCAGGCAACGCGGAGACCTTCCCCGTCCGTGACGCCGCTCGCAATCACCGCCCGAAGGACGTCTCGCTCGTTGTGGCCGTGTTCATGAATGCGGGGAAGCTGCTCGTCGCGCGGCGGCCGATCGGAGGGCTATGGTCCGGGCTATGGGGGTTCCCGACGATGGAGCTGCCGTCTCGTTCGCGAGCGCCGGCGCACAATGAGAGCCGGGAGTCCGCCGCAGGCGGACGACCGGAACAGGCGTCAACGACCGCTTGCAGGACTCAACAACGACTCGTTCGCCGCCTGGCGCGAGAAAACCGCGTGGTGATTTCCGGAAGCCCGACGAGCATTGCGACGGTGCGCCACCAACTGACCCACCGATCCCTGCTCTTCCATGTTTATGCGAGTCAGGCAAAGTCGCTTGATGGAGGAATGCCCGCGGATGTACGTTGGGTGAGTCTACGTAGCTTTCAGGGGCTGCCGGTTTCGACGGCGCATCGGCGCATCTTCTCATCGGTGCGATTGTGTGACACTCACCTCTGAGCCGCCGGATTCATCCGCCGCGTTTGAACCCGCGGCATGAATGCCGCGGCTCGGAGAGATCGCGTCCGTTGCGGACCGACCTGTCTACGACGACGGCGAAATGCTTAGCGTGCCAACCTCGATGTCGACAACGGGCGATGGGCCGTCGAAGGTCGGCGTTGGCGTTGTCTCACCGCCCGGCTGCGAACGGTCCACCGGCGGTGGGAAGACCCACACCGTCCGCAACAACTCTTCGGGATCGGCTGCCGGCGTTGTAGGATCAATCGGCGTGCACAACTCGCATCGCGGATCAGGCAGCGGCAAGTTGATGTCCTCTAGGACAACCTCGCGATCCAAGGTAAGCACGGACTGTTCGCCATTGTCATCCACAATCCGCCGCTTCACCACGCGGTAGACGGTCCCGGTGATCTCGTCGATGAACTGCGTACCTCCGGGGAACATCTGCACGAGCATCGCCGCCCTCGGCCCGGCAACGCCGGGCGGCGGGACCGTGATTTCAGTGGGAATCCCGGTGGGGAGGAGGGCCGGGTTGGGGTTGGGCTTGAGAGCTTCACCACGGTACGCGAGACCGCCCGGAAACTGCATCTGCACCCGCCAGGCGACCGGGAACACCACGTCGTTGTGAACGTTGTTGTCGGACGGCAGCGCTGCCGGCTCGACGGCCAGGACCGGGCGAACAAACGAGAACGGGTTGGGGATTTTCGCCGGAGTGGGGTCCTGCCGCGCGTAGCGGTTGGTCGACTTGGAACGCCGCAACGTCACATAGTACATGTCAAACGTACGCGTGGTCCCCATGGCTGCCGCGGCCTCACGGACCAGTCCATCGGATTGCCACGGCTGCACCGGCGTTCCGAATGCAAGCGGCGCCGGACCGACGCGGGTGCGCAGGCGATGCAACACCGCCCAACAAAACCGCCGCGTCGCCAGCTTCTCGTTCCACTGATCGAGTTCCAGACCGGGCGCCGGCGGGGCCTCCATTGGCGGGTACAACCGCTGCCACACTCGGACCTGGGGAGTCCCCCCTTGCGGAGTCAGGCAATTGTCACCGCCGTAGAAGAGACGATCCGGGAACGGCAATCCGCGGTTCCGCGGATAGTTGGGATTAGGAAAGTCCCGCGAATTCGGATAAACGAACCGCGCCTGGACAAGGTCGGTCGGATCCTCGAGATCCCACGGTTTTTCTGCGGCAAGACCCAACGGGTTTTCCGCGGGGTTGTCGGGCGTCACAAGCATGTTCTCCACGTTCAGGGCGTGCACGGACGTGTCGGAATAGGCGAGGATGGCCTTGTACCATTCCTGCCTGGGAGGCTCCGGGTCCGTGGGAGTCTGGGGGTGCGCCAACGTGGGATCGAAAAACATATCCCCCGCGAGGCTCCCCGCGGTGAGCTGCAACTCCTCAGACGGGGGTTTGGGCAGCGGGGCTTTGCGCGGGGCGAGACTGTGTCCAGCCGGGCGAAGCAAGGCCGATAGCGTCGCATGGGCACCGGAGGAGGCCGCTTGTTCGACGGTGTAGTCGCTGAGCGTTCGCGCCCGGTCCCAGGCGACCGGGAAAATCGTCGCCACCATCACCAATCCCAAACCGAGGATGACGATGGCGATCATCATCTCGACCAAGGAGAAGGCGTCCCGGAGGGACGCATGAAAATAGCCCAGCGTTTCTAACGCTGGGTGGCCACGCCAAGGACAATCTCCAGTCCCGGAGGGACGACTGGACCGTTCAACCGTCCCTACGGGACTATTCCAGATTGACGGCGACGCATTCCCACCGATAAATCGGTGGGCTATTTTCAACGCGTGCCTACGGCACGCTGCGTCAGAGCACCGGGCGCAAGCCCGGTGACCTTGGGCGGCTGGGTCCGCGGGCTGGCGCCCGCGGCTCTGATATGCGTTTCGTGTCATGGCGTTGTCGGCGCCGCGTTTTCGCCCACCGGCCCGCGGATCACCGCCCCGGTCAAACGGTGGACGTAGAAGGGCTGGGCCGCGTCCAGAAGGAACTGCCGCTTCTGCTCCGCCGTCCCCGCGTTGCTGAACAACGATTCGTCGTACACCAACAGTCCGTCAACCGAGGGAAAATTGATGGCCACGTCCCTGTTCCCTGCGTCGGTCACCAGAAAATCGACCTTCTGAACGCCGTTGGGGTCAATGTTCCGGACCACGTTCGTCTGGTCATAATACTTGGCGACGGGGGGCGGCGGGCTACCTGCCCCGCCGACGGGCAGTGCAGTCACATCGCCGCCGGGGTTCTCATCGGCATCCTTATCCTCATCACGTATCAACACGTCCCGGCGGACGCGCAACTGGCCACCACTCGAGTAAATCATGGAAAAGAAGTTCCGGTGTCGCTGGGCATAATCCCGGACGGGGGGGTTCGGGGGGCCGTTGAAGTCGTTATTCTCAAGCTCCTCCTCGCTGAACAGCTCATACGATTTCGGCGCGTCGGTGCGGTTCTCGTCGCAGGTCGACTTGCCGTCCGCGCTTTTGTCGCAGACGACATACATCGGCACGACGCGCATGGGTACGGGCAGGGCGTAATTTCGTTCCGTCGTGACGTTGAAGACGTTGGCCCAGGCCTCGCGGGTCGCGGGATCGGCACCCTTCTTGGCATCCTGCGCAATCGCCGCGATGTGCTGGACGCCCGCGTCATCCACGAAGAAGAACAGGCCGCTGTCGCCGAAGTTGTCCTGCATGGCCCGGGCGCGGGTGGTCATGAGCAGTCCGCTGATGGTATCCTGGGCCTGCGCGACGCGACGCTCCTTCCACATCGTGCTCGCGGCCGGGAGCACGATCCCCACAATCAGTAGAATGACGGCCACCACGATCACCATTTCGACCAAGGTGAACGCGGGAATTGCCGATTGTCGATTGTCGATTGTCGATTGTCGAATCGGCGTCATTACGGTTTAAGCCCCTTGGCCAGTTTTTCCTTCAGCGCCGGGTTGGAGTAGACGTTGTCGGCGTTGAGCGGATTGTCGATGACGCGCTCCTGATCGTCTGGCCCGGGCGTCGCAGGGTGCATGTCACCCATCAGCGTCGCCGTTCCGGTGGCACCCATCGCGTCCTTCGTGAGCTGGTCCTTGCCATTGGGGCCGTAGGACATGATGATCGGCTGACCTCCATTCATGCGGATGAACTCTGTCGAGGCCTCGTTCCACGCGGCCTGGTTCGTTGAGACGATGGGCGTGAAACCGGGCGCTTCCTTCCAATCACGCTGCGCGAAATAGCTGATGGGCATTCCCCAGTCGTCGACGATGAGGCGAATCTGGTGGTCGTTGGCGTCCCAGGTGTTGCTGCGCGTTCCGGTGGTCGGAGCGGGGCGGTCCAGAAACAATGCGGGATTGCCGTCCTTAAGCGGCCCGGGCGTCCGATTACGATCCGGGATGCGGTCAAGGATGGCGGAGGCCGATTCGCTCAAGGTCTCGATGGCCAAGATCATGGCCGCTTGATCGCGGTTTTCCAAGGCGTTCGCCGCTTGGTCCTCGTCCTTGTAGAACCGCATGGCACCCCAGGGAGGCGGCGTCGGCCCCACCACTTCGGCCCCGCCGGGTGCGAGCGACAGCGGCGTGACGAGCCCCGGGAGTCCGGCGCCATTGGCGGAACTGAAGACCTCCAATTCATCGGGCGGATAGTTGCCATAGCGCTCAGCGTAACTGATAGTGGTCTTGGAGGGGTCGCCTACACTCGGCATCTTCGGCCGCTCGAACCTGGTGATGGTGGGCTTGATCGACTGCTCGCGTTTGAAATCCTCGACGGCGTCCGCGACGATCTGCAGCACCGACTGCGTATTGTTGGCGCGGCCCTTGTTGATGAAGCCGGAACTGGCCACCAGGATGGCGCTGACCAGGATGCCGATGATGACGATGACGATCAGCAACTCAACCAAGGTGAGGGCCGAACGACGAATGCGGAATGCGGAATGCGGAATGCGGTGGGTAACCACGTGACTTTCTCCATTCCGCATTCCCAATTCACCATTCCGCCTTCTTAGTCCGTTTTCCGCGTCCAGTTGAGTACGTCATCGTCAGAGCCGTAGATAGCATCGGGACCGGCGCTGATGAGCAGATACGAGTCCTTTTGCACCGGCGTGGGGCGGGCCTTCACCGAACCGTCGAGGATGAAGCGTGCGAAGGTGTGCTTGTAATCGTCCCCCTGAGAGGCAACGTCTACGACCGTCACCGAGGGGTCCGGCGATTTGGCGCCATGAATCCAATGCTGTTGCCCATGTTCATCGGTGCTGGCGCCGAAATCGAGACCTTTGACCTCACCCAACAGGCCTTCCGCGCTGCCCGTAATAATCGCGTTGTCCTCCTGCCAATAGATTCCCGGTTTGTCCGAAGCGCCGGTCATTCGTAGTGCCGTGGGGTTAGCCTTGTAGTACAGGATGGGGTGGTCCCAGGGGTCCATGAACATTCGTTCGTTCACGGCGATGTCGGCACTCGTCGGTGGATTGAGCACCTTCCCTTCGTTAATGAGGTCTTGCAGCGACTCGGCCCGTTCCTTCATCTTCTCGTCGACGTACCCTGCCCCGCCGTAGCGCGGGAACTTTTCCTTGCCGGTGGCGGGGTCGATGGCGTAGATGCCGGATGTCCCGGGTGCCGCGCCAGGTCTTCTGTGGGTGTCGTCAGACCACTTTCCGTTGGCGGGCGACGACACGTCCCGGAACCCCGGCGTGCCTAATCCGTCCGCGCCGATCATGGCCTGGACGAGCAGATGCGCGCCCGCGACACGGACAATTGCCGGCGTACCGGGAGGATCCTGTGGGTTAGCGATCTTTTGGCGATTACCCGGAGTCGGATCATCGCTGGAAGAGGGCGGCAGGGAGCCCCCCAGGGCTGCTTCGGCCCGAAAGGCGTTGATGCCGGTGTCGAGGGCCTTGAATTGGGCGCTGGCCTGCGCGTACTTCGCTTGGCTCCTGACCGCCGAGAACGCGGGCAACAGCGCCGCCAGCAGGAGAGCGATGATGGCCACCACCACCATCATCTCCACCAAAGTGAACGCGTCACGCCGGAGGGTCGTTGCTTTTCGATTCATGTTTTGCATCCTGCCCTCGCGCCCCCACGGACAGCGTACACCGGGTCTACTCAGTCCACGGCGGAAGGTTGGAGACATCGTCGTTGGTACCGTAGCGCCCGTCGACGCCGGCGCTGATGAGCAGATAGCCGTCCGGGTTCACCGCCCGAAGCGGCATGTTC
Source organism: uncultured Phycisphaera sp. (assembly GCA_964421865.1). Lineage (GTDB taxonomy): Bacteria > Planctomycetota > Phycisphaerae > UBA1845 > UBA1845 > SBAX01. Next base: position 26,358 of record CAYQZH010000016.1, read on the forward strand.
GGCCTGGCGTCGGTGGGATGGGCCGCATAGTTGCTATACAGTTTCCGGTCCACAATGTAACGAGCGAAGGTATCGCGGCGCTCGGGGGTGATGTTCGGGTCCACCAGGTTCACGGCCGTGTCCCCCGCGCCGGATCGCGCGATCGTGTGCCTGGCCCCCGTGTTGCCGAAATCCCAACCGCGCTCCGGCTCGGTATCCCCTTTCCCCGTGAAGGGGATGTTGTCCTGATGGAAGTACATCGGGGGCCCGTTCTGCTGGTCCCCACCGGTGTAGTTGTTGTCCACCTTTCGCACGTCCTCGGCCATGTTCGATTCCCGGCCGTGGGCGTTGGCCGCGTAATAGAGGATCGGCTGGTCAAACGCATCGACGACGACCGGGAGGTCCTGAATATCGTCCCAACTGGTGAATAAAGTCTTGTTCGGCCGCCCGGGCAAATCCTTCATCTTTTTCACGGCCAGTCCGTTCGTATCGGCGTAGGGTCCGCCGCGAGGCTGCAATGGTTTTCCTTCGTTGAGCGGATCCGGCGTATACCACTTCCACGGTAGCTTCTGCAGGTCGTCCTTGTTGGGTACAATGCTGCGTTTGACGTACCCCAACTGATCGACCCCCATCAGCATCGCCGGCAGCCAGTGCGCGCCGGTGACGGCCGGCTTCTTCTCCAGGAATGGAAACTCCCCCAGGAGCGACTGAAAGACTGGTGGGTTGCCAATCGGCGGATGGGCGAACGAGGGCGGATAGCCGTTGGTCTGCGGGAAGTCCGGCCCGTTGTCGTTCTTGAACATTTCCAGCCCGACCTTGATGGAGTCGAGGGCCTTCTTGGTCGTCATCCTCTTCGCCGCGTTGCGCGCGGCGCTCAGCGACGGAACCAGAATCGCGATCAACAGGCCGATGATGAAGATGACGGTCAGCAACTCCACGAGCGAGAAGCCTCGCCGCCGCGAATGCGGAATGGTGAATTCGGAATGTTGAATATCCTTACCGACCATGTCCCGTCTCCATTTTTTTCCGCATTCCCCATTCC
>CAYQZH010000017.1:0-17841 GCA_964421865.1 uncultured Phycisphaera sp.
CCGACCCAATACCACGGGCCAGGCCTCCGTGAAATAGTGGTGTACTTCGTCCCAACCTTTGCCCTCTCCGAAGCCTAGGTGCGTTACTGTAACCCGCACGCCGGATTTGCCCAAGTCTTGGAATTGTAACACAACGACCGTTCGCTCCTTGCGGATGTCGGGCCATTGGGGTGGGGCGCTCCAGGTGAACGATAACATCTCCATGGGACGATAGGCCAGGATATTGCAGCCCTCGGAGCCTTGCAACCCAACCGGCGCTTCGCTGCTGAACAGGATCTCATAGGGGCCTCCCGGTCGCAACTCAATGTTTGCCGCCTGGGCAAAAAAGGTCGATACGCCGGCCGTCGTTGTCCATGCGTCCCACACGTCCTTCAACGAGGCCGGGACGACGATCTCTTTTTCGATTCGTTTCACGGACATTACTTGACTTTCCTTCGGCGATGGATTCATGTTTCGCGTCGAGGACGCGGTCACGACCGGAGCGGCGTCGGCGGTTTTCCGTCCCGCCTCGCCGGGCGAGAACTTCGCACGCAGCTTCTCAACCGTCCACGCGTTACCTTTGTCGAAGTGCTCGCGCATCTTCTTCGACTCTTCGTCGTCGCCGAACCCCATGCTCGTGACGGTGAAGCGCGTGCGGTTGGCCCCCAGGTCCTCAAAGCGAATCACCGACCACATGCTCTGAATCGCCTTGGTGTAGGGAAACCCTTCCGGGCATTTTGTCGCCCTGATTGAAATCATTCTCTCCGGTTCGAAGCTCAAGATCGTGTTCTCGATGGTCTGAGCGTCGCCGAGTGTTCCGTCCGCGGCGTATCGTGTCCGCATCTTCCCACCGACCCTTAGGTCGATTTCCACCTTCGCCGCCATCCATGACTCCAGCCCCGCCTTCGTCGTGAAGGCGGCCCAGACCTGGTCCACGGGGGCATCGACAATCGCCTCATGCCGCAGAGGCTCTTGCTCGCTCCGTGAGGTTGCGATGGCCGTCAGAAAGAACCCCGCGGCCAGCCACGATCGCCGCATGTGCGTGCCTAACATTGACATCTTTTGTCCTCCGTTCTCGAACCGGTTAACCAACGGGGTTCCGAGGCGACCCCGATGGCGCTCGGCTTACGCCGCGTGAGACAAGACGTTCTATGTAATCGCGTAACATGGCCACCGACGCCTCGAAAGGCGCAAGGCTGCGATGGGTGCGGGCAAGCATGACTCCGCCTTCCATCACGCCAAGGATGAACGTCGCCAGCGAGTCAGGGTCGATGTCGGCCGGCAGGCCATCGCCCGCGTCGAGCAAGAACTGACGGACGGCCTTTCGCCAGTTCTCAAAGTTGAGCGCGATCTTCGCCCGCACGGCCTCCGACTTCTCGCTCATCTCCAAAGCAAGATTCCCGATCGGGCAGCCTTGTCGACACGCCGTGATCGTCAGGTAGTTCCGATACCCGTCGAGCACCGCGAAAACGCGCTCGACCGGATCCGTGGTCCGGGCGGCGGCGGGGTCAATCACCTCGGGGTGGAGGTTGTCCACGTACCAATCGAGGACCGCCAGAAGCAGGTCCTCCTTGGTCTTGAAGAAGTAGTAGAGGCTGCCGCTGTTGACCCCGGCCTCGCGGAGAATCTCCGCAACGCTGGTTCCCTCGTAGCCCTTTTTCAAAAACAACATCCTGGCCGTCTCAACGAGTCGCGTTCGCGTTGTGCCTGATTCCGTGGTCGAGTCCATCGCCATACCGTCAGTCGCCGACTTAGTTGAACGTTCAACTAATATGCCAGTTGTTCATGACGTCGTCAAGGGCCGGGGGAGCTTTTTTTTCGGGCGATCGCCGCCAGAGGGGTCCGGCGCTACCCAGAAGTTATCGTAAATGTTTGTCATTGCTAGACTTAAGCGCCTACATCGCGCTAGGAATGGGCATGCGTTATTTCGGTCATTTCGCAGGACCTCGGTGGCCGACCCCGATAGACAGTGCATCACCGGGCCGGTGGTCTGCGGCGAAGGCTGTGGAACGCCGCTTGCTCACTCTCCTTGAGGGCTGGAGAAACGGTATGGGAAGACGGCTTGTCACCATTGATGGGAACGAGGCTGCGGCCTACGTCGCGTATCGACTGAGCGACATCGTCGCGATCTACCCGATCACGCCCAGCTCCCCGATGGGGGAGTTGGCCGACCAGTGGGCTTTCGAGAAGGCGCCGAACCTCTGGGGCTGCATCCCGTCCGTCACCGAAATGCAAAGCGAAGCCGGCGCGGCCGCAGCGATTCACGGAGCCTTGCAGACCGGCTCGTTGGCGACGACGTTCACCGCGTCGCAAGGGCTGCTCCTGATGCTGCCCAATATGTTCAAGATCGCCGGCGAACTCACGCCGACGGTCTTTCACATTTCCGCGCGGACCGTCGCCACGCACGCCCTGTCGATTTTCGGCGACCATAGCGACGTGATGGCCGCACGCACCACGGGCTTCGCCATGCTCGCCTCCGGCAGCGTTCAGGAGGTGATGGACCAAGCCGCCATCGCCCACGCCGCGACCCTGCAATCGCGAGTTCCCTTTATCCACTTCTTCGACGGCTTCCGTACGTCGCACGAAGTGATGAAGATCGAACAACTCACCGACAACGATCTGCGGGCGATGATCGACGACGAGTTGGTCTATCAACACCGCGCCCGGGCCCTCAACCCGGATCGACCGGTACTCCGTGGCTCGGCGCAGAACCCCGATGTCTTCTTCCAAGCGCGAGAGGCCGTCAACCCGTTCTACCTCGCCTGCCCGGACATCGTGCAGCGGGCGATGGACCGCTTCGCCCAACTCGTGGGTCGGCAATATCACCTATTCGATTACGTCGGCGACCCAAAGGCCGAACGTGTGATCGTCATCATGGGCTCCGGCGCCGAGACCGTCCACGAGACAGTCGACCACCTGATGCGGTCCGGCGAGAAGGTCGGCCTGCTCAAGGTTCGATTGTTCCGCCCCTTCGACGCTTGCCGCTTCGTCGAAGCGCTGCCGACAACGACGAAATCGCTGGCCGTGCTCGATCGAACCAAGGAGCCGGGCGCATCCGGCGAACCGCTCTATCAAGACGTGATGACGGCCCTGATGGAACACATGAGCGCCGGCGGAGGACGGTTCGCGTCTCTCCCCCGCGTGATCGGCGGCCGCTACGGTCTATCCTCCAAGGAGTTCACGCCCGCCATGGTGAAGGGCGTCTACGATGAACTCGTCAAATCCCGCCCGACGAACCATTTCACCGTTGGGATTGTGGACGACGTGACCCACGCCTCACTCGACTACGACCCGACGTTCAACACCGAGGACGACGACGTAGTTCGGGCCGTCTTCTACGGACTCGGCGCGGACGGCACGGTCGGCGCGAACAAGAACACCATCAAGATCATCGGCGAACAGACCGACGACTACGCCCAAGGTTACTTCGTCTATGACTCGAAGAAATCGGGTGCCGTGACCGTTTCGCATCTGCGCTTCGGACCGCGTCCCATCCGCTCCGCCTATCTTGTACAGCACGCGGATTTCATCGCCTGCCATCAGCCGACCTTTCTCGACCGCTTGGAAATGCTCGACCAGGCCGTCCCCGGCGGCGCGTTCCTGCTGAACACCGACGCGGGGCCCGATCGCGTGTGGTCCACGCTTCCCAGCGACACCCAGCGCCTCATCCTGGAACGAGGGCTGCGCTTCCATGTGATCGACGCCTACAAAGTCGCGAAGGACTCCGGCATGGGTGGGCGGATCAACACGATCATGCAGACCTGTTTCTTCGCCATCTCCGGCGTCCTGCCCCGCGAGGAGGCGATCGAAAAGATCAAAGCCGCCATCCGCAAGACCTACCAAGCCAAGGGAGAGGCCGTCGTCGCCAAAAACTGTGCGGCCGTGGACCGAACCTTGGAGAACCTCTTTGAAGTTACCGTGCCGGCGTATGTCACCGACGGGCGTCACCGCGACGGCGTCGTGCCCAAGGGAGCGCCGTCCTTCGTCCGCGAGGTGACGGCGCGGATCATCGCCGGGAAGGGGGATTCCCTTCCGGTCAGTGCGATTCCGCCGGACGGCACCTTCCCGACCGGTACGGCCAAGTGGGAAAAACGCAACATCGCCCTGGAAATCCCGGTGTGGGACGCCGATCTCTGCATTCAGTGCAACAAGTGCGCCTTGGTCTGCCCGCACGCGGCGATCCGACCCAATGTCTATCCGGTCGAGGCGGCGCAGGGTGCCCCGCCGACCTTCAAGTCGGTCGACGCCCGTGGAACGGAGTTCAAGGGCCTGCGATTTTCGCTGCAAGTCGCCCCGGAGGACTGCACCGGATGCGGAATCTGCATCGAAATCTGTCCGGCGAAGAGTAAACAGGACGCGAGCCACAAAGCGATCAACATGGCCCCGCAGGCGCCGTTGCGGATACCGGAGCGCGATAACTTCCGTTTCTTTCTTGATTTGCCGGAGTTCGACCGACGGTCGTTGAAACCGGGGACGGTCAAGGGATCGCAATTCCTCACGCCGCTTTTTGAGTTTTCGGGGGCGTGTTCGGGTTGCGGGGAGACGCCCTATTTGAAGCTGCTCAGTCAGCTTTTCGGCGACCGGGCCGTTATCGCCAACGCCACCGGTTGCTCGTCGATCTTCGGCGGCAACCTGCCGACCACTCCCTGGACGATAAATGCCGCCGGCCAGGGACCCGCATGGTCCAACTCCCTCTTCGAGGACGCCGCGGAGTTCGGTCTGGGATTTCGCCTCTCCATCGACCAGCAGCGAGTTTTTGCCGAGCGACTGCTTACCAAGCTGTCGAATGAGATCGGACAAGAACTGGTCGCGTCACTCCTGGAGGCCAAACAGGACGACGAGGCCGGCATTCTCGCCCAGCGCGAGCGCGTCGCCGAGTTGAAAAAACGCCTCCCGCGAATCGACACGCGGGAGAGTTACGACTTGTTCAACGTGGCCGACGCCCTGGTGAAGCGCAGCGTGTGGATCGTCGGCGGCGACGGTTGGGCCTACGACATCGGCTACGGCGGACTGGACCACGTCCTCGCCTCCGGCCGCAACGTCAACGTCCTCGTCCTCGACACCGAAGTGTACTCCAACACCGGCGGACAGATGTCCAAGTCCACGCCCATCGGGGCGGTGGCCAAGTTCGCCGCCGCGGGCAAACAGTCCAACAAGAAGGACCTCGGCGTTCGGGCGATGGATTATGGAAGTGTCTACGTCGCCACCGTGGCCATGGGGGCCAACGACAATCACACCGTCCAGGCCTTCGTCGAGGCGGAAAGTTACGACGGCCCGTCGATCCTCATCGCCTACGCCCACTGCATCGCCCACGGGATCGACATGCGCGACGGGCTGAAGCACCAGCAGGCCGCCGTCGACTGCGGTCATTGGCCGCTCTACCGCTACGATCCACGACGAACCGCGAACGGACTGAACCCCATGCAACTCGATTCGCGTTCGCCGAAGATTCCCTTCCGCGTCTACGCGGAAATGGAGAATCGCTACCGGATGCTCATGCAATCCGATCCGCAGCGCGCCGAGAAACTGCTCGAACTCGCCCAACAAGCCGCAACGCAGCGCTATGACGATTACGCCCGCCGGGCCTCGTGCCACTGCTCTCAGAGCAGTGGCACAGTCAAGCCGACCTCAGAGGCATGAAGTCGGACGCGGTGGGATCACGACCCTACCGGGCGCCAAGGCCTTGCGGGAAGGTTCGAGATCCATCAAGTATTCGCCCGCCTCAGCCGTGTTGCCAAGGGCTTCGATCGACCAAGCGCTCTCGACCGTAAACGGTCCGACTCGCGTGCGCGTCAACGAGGTTAGGCAGCCCCCGACGCCGAGTCGCTCGCCCAGGTCGCGGACCAGCGATCGCACGTAAGTTCCCCGCCCGCAGCACATTTCAAACTCAATCGTCGGCCAGGCGTACGCGTGAATGTGCAGCCAGTAGATGGTCACCGGGCGTGCCGCCAGCACGACCGGGCCTTCCGCCACTCTACGCTTATACGCCGGGACGCCGCCCACTTTCACCGCGCTAATCTGCGGCGGGGTTTGCTCAATCGTCCCCTTGAAGGTCTCGCACCTCGCCCGGACCGCGTCGCGCGTCGGAATGGTTGCGACGGTCACGGGCCTCAGCGGGCGGTCGCAGTCGAAGCTCTCGCTGGTGACATCGAGCCGGGCCGTCGCTCGGTACACCTTGGGCTGATCCATGATCGACTCGACGAGCTTCGTCGCTTTGCCCAGGCACAGTACAAGGACCCCGCTCGCCGCGGGGTCGAGCGTTCCCGCGTGGCCGCTCTTGCGCTCACCCGTGATCGACCGAACGCGATAGAGCGCCTTGGCCGAGGTGATTCCCGTCGGCTTGTTCAGATTGATGATGCCGTCCACGAGGTGTCGCTTGACCGGACGAGGTGCGTCACGGCTTGGCCGGGCTGAGGACCGCGGTCGCTTCCCGGTTCTGTCCCGGTAGTTTCAAGGTCATCACGAGCTTGCCGTCCAAGCGTCGGTGGGCCTTATACTCCAGCGTCGGTCCCCCGATGGGCGCCAGCGTCAACGTCTGCCATCGTCGTGTATAGACGCCCGTCGTCGTGTGGGTATTGCCGTTGTAGTCGCCCTTGGCCGTGAACTCACCCGTGGCCGTATACTTCCCCTGCGCATCGAACGTCACCTGGTAAATCGGAAACGCCGCTCCCTTCGGACGGACCTCCACCGTCTTCCACGACCCGCCGATTCCGCATCCCGAACTCAAGACCGCCGCGCACAACACCGCGAAATTCCGCTTTGGCCGGAACATCTTAGCCTGCCTCCTGCATGGCACGCCCAATGCAGAACACGCGCCAGCCCTCCGGCCCGCACGTGCCGAGCACCGCGCAGACCAACTCTCGGTCCCGTGGGGGCAGCGTTCCGCCGGCGTTAGGAACCGCGTCGTAGGCTACTTCTTCCGCGTGTACTTGCCGGTCATCTCCACCTTCTTGGCGGTGTGCAGGCCGTCGGCCCACTCCACCATCTTCCAATCGAGTGTGTTGTTGTCCACGACGGTCAGGCAGTACCGGCCGTAGCTGGTTGTCCCGTCCAAGCCCACGCTCTTGTAGTTCATGCACCAGCACTTGGACGCCGCGTCGTAAGTCGCGTCGCCTCGTTGCGGGTAGCCCCAGTTGTTGAACATCCCCCAGATGTACTTCTTCTTCGTCGGATGCCAGCTCCAGATCCCCTCGGCCTCGAACTTCGTCCGCTGGCTCTGCGATTGGAACGCCCCGCGCAGGCAGCGCTTATCGAGGGTCCACTTCCACTCCGCGGTTCCGGTCCACTTTTTGTCCGGATCCTCCGCGTTGAGCATCTCCGCCTCCCACGTCCAGGAGCCGACGAAGACGTCGTAGTTCTCCAGCTCGCTGGGACGCGCCGGCTGCTTGATGTTGGAGAAGTCCACCTTCGGCGCCGCGCAACCGACGATCGACCACACCACAACCAAAGACACCGCCGAACCAACCTTCTTCACGCATTGCATAGACCTATCTCCATTGGAAAGGAACGGGAGCTGTCCACTCGCTCGCCGCGGAGTAGGATACGAGCGGGGCTGCGAGGCTGCAAGATGAACCACCAAGAACAAGCCATCGTCATCACCGGCTGCGGGTGGGTCACGCCCTTCGCCGCCGGGGGTATCGAGGCCGTCCTCCAGGCGGCTGCCGGTCGCACCGCGCCTCCTGTCCTATCCGAGGGGTACTGGCCGGTCCCGGATCAGCTATTGGAGGGCTATCCCGACCTGTCTTCCGAGTGCCGCAATGACCCTGGGGCGTGGCTAACCGCCGTGGCGTTCGAGCTCGCCCGGCGGGATTCATCCTTCGTGCCCGGTTCGGTCCCGCCGGAGCGGGTCGGGCTGGTCCTGGGCAATGCCTTGGCCGGTCAGTCGGGTATGATCGACTTCGCCGACGATGTCCGTCAACAGTCGGCCCGCTTCGTCAGCCCCATCCGCTTCCCCCAAACCGTCGGTAACTACATCGCCGGCGCCCTAGCCCGGGCCTACGACATCCGCGGTCCGAACTCCACCATCGCCAACGGACCGGCCTCGGGGCTGGATGCGATCGTCGAGGCGTGCTCGCTCCTAACCGCCGGGAAAGCAGACGTGGTTTTCGCCGGGGGCGCGGAACGGTTGACGCCCGCCTTGGTCATGGGACTCGCGGAGGCGGGCGTAATGTTCAGCGACGGCGCGTGCCTGTTCGTCCTCCAACGCAGCGACCTGGGGGCGACGCGCGGTCCGCGCGCACTCGCGCGGGTTGTGTTTCCGCGCGAATCAGTCACGGGGAATCATTCCGAGCCGCGGGCGGAACGAAATCCCGGCACGCCGCGCGCCCGCGCGGAGTCTCCGTCTTCGCAATCCGTTCGCTCCCTCGCAGGTTCCCGCGAGCCGGGCGCGATCTACATAGAGCATTGGACCGGGCGATGCCTAGGCGCGCTGGGCGCCGCGGCCGTCGCGGCCGCAATCGGCGCGGCACGGGGGTTACCCGTCCCCTACGTTTCGGAGGCGGATTCGACCGTGGTGGCCGCACGCACACTCACCGACAAACCTTGCACTGAGCTTCGAAGGGTCGACAGCAATGGCCATGTCGTCGTTCGCGCCGATTCCGACGGCGGGCCTCCGACGATGCTCGAACTTGCGGTTCCGACTTAGCGATCACGCACGTCGGAACAGTAACGCGGCTTCATGTCCGGTAAAGCCGGCGGAATCACCGGCGATCGAGGGGTAAATCGGCCGTGCGGGCCAATGGTGACGGCAGGTGCGAGCACCCGCCCTACACGGTTTCCAAGCTCGACAACGTGGCCCGGAGCAACGTACAATGGTCTTGGATTCGCCCGGGAATTGCCGCTCGTTTGCCAAGTCACCGATGGCCGGGCGGGCAGCCGGGACGAACCGTTGAGGACAGAGGGTCAGTGATGCCAACGGTCAATGAGGGTTATGTGGTCGATGAGGATGGTGCTCGCGTGGGGGTGATCCTGCCCATCGAAGACTACCGCAAATTGTTGGAGGAGCTGGAGGAACTGGAGTCCATCCGGGCCTACGACGCCGCCAAGAGTTCCGGTGATGAGGTCATCCCATTCGAACAGGCGGTCAGGGAGATTGAGCAGGATCGCCAGTGACTTATGCGGTCACGATCCTGCGCCGTGCTCAAAAAGAGTTGGGCGCATTGGCGGGCGACGCGTATCCCCGAGTCCGCGACGCCATCGGCGGCCTGGCCCAAGACCCCAGACCACCTGGTTGCCTCAAGCTGACGGGTCGTGACGGGTGGCGCATCCGGATAGGCGACTACCGCGTGGTCTACGAAATAGACGACAGTGGTCGGACGGTTACCGTCCTTCACGTGGGCCATCGACGCGATGTTTACCGATAAGCGCTGCCCTGCTCCGAATCGCACGCCCTCCGTTTACCTGATGGATGACGGCCCGGGGTCGAGCCCGGTGGAGTCACCGGCGATCGAGGAGTAGATCGGCTGTGCGAGCCAATGGCAACGGCAGGTGCGAGCACCTGCCATACAAGGCTGGACCTCTCCGAATCGCCGCCAAGAAGGACGCACGGGCGCGACCGGCCGTAACCTATTGACAAAAGGCCCTCTACACGGGTACTACGTTCGAGTGCGGAGCAAGTGAAGGCGCAAACCCACAGGACATGTCATGAACCAACATACACGGGCAGTTTGTATGGGCTACGAAGCGATCCTTGAGGCCGCAGAGGCGTTCCAGCAAATCGCAACGTCCTTGGTCGCCTCAATTGGGCGGGAGTGTCCCGAGGGCTCGTCGCTTGTACCACCGACAGGCTATGGCAACCTAGTTTGTTGCGCGACCAACATCGGCTTTGCCCTTGAGTTGTATCTCAAAGCGTTGAGTTTCCAACTTGACGGAACACTACGCCAGGGTCATGAGCTTTCGAAGCTGTTTGGCGATCTGCCGCAGGATATCAGGTTCGAAATCGAACTTGACTACATTGACCGGGTGCAAGCGCTCCCGAAGGAGTCGCGTTTCTCAATTACACTCGCCAAAGGGCCTCCCAAGTCCCCGGAGTGGGAGAAAGCAGACGGTGAACAACTGTTGCTGGAATCTCTTCTCGAGAGGTCGAAAAACCTCTTCGTGACCTGGCGATACATATTCGAGTTCACGAGCGACACCGGCAGCGAGTACCAGACTCATCGATTTGACTACCTCCCTTTGCAGTGTGCGTGTCAGGCGATTCGAGCGAACATCATGAATCGCGGCGGGTCGATGACCTGCCCGACTACCCGCCACGTGCGCGAACCGCGAATGGTAAAGGCAGGTGCGAGCACCTGCCCTACAAGGCTCGTGCACGGTTCTGCCGTTGGATCAGAGCACCGGGCGCAAGCCCGGTGACCCTTGACCGTAGATGGCGGTCGTCGTGCGTCGGTGTCCGCAGGCTGGCGCCTGCGGCTCTGACTCCAGAACGTCCGCGATTTCCGTGCGCAATCAGCGGGGCGGTGTGCTCAGCGATCACGCACGCCGGAACAGTAACGCGGCGTCATGTCCGGTGAAGCCGGTGGACAGCTTCAGCACGGTGCGGACCGGGCGATCGCTTCGCGAGGTCACCAGCGGGAGGGGGAAAAATGCCGACTGCCGGCTGGAATGCAACGTCGCGGGGATCGACTGATGCTTGACGGCTAAGAGCGCCGCGATCGTCTCGATCACGCCGCTGGCCGCAAGCATGTGCCCCACGTAGGGCTTGAAAACCGTCGCCGCCGCACGATCGGCGCGCGATCCCAACGCCTCTTTCAGGCACGCCGCCTCGTAACCATCCGACAGTGCCGTGCTCGCCCCATGCGGGACCACGAGGTCGATTTCGTCGGCGCGAACGCCGGTCGTGGCCAGCACGTCGTCGATCACACCCCGCAGCCGCCCCGCGCGAACATCGGGGATGGTCTGTTTCCACCCCTGTTGAGCGAAGGCGCCGCCGGCATAGGCCGCATACGGCTTCGCCCCGCGCTTCGCCGCATGGGTCGCCGACTCCAACACCATCGCCCCCGCGCCTTCGCCGACATAGAAGCCGGATGAGGTCGAGTCAAAGGGACGCATCCCCTCGGCGTCACGGGCGTACAGATCGAGGCGGCGGAACCATTCCAAGCGAACGCCGGTATCGAACGCCTCGCCGCCCACGACGATCATCACGTCGGCCTGTCCCGACCGAATGCGCTCCGCGGCGATCTCGATGGCAAAAACGCCGGAGGTGCAGGCGTTGTGCACGCTCGTGGAGAAACCGTGCAACCCGAACGCCTTGCCTACGACGTGCACGTATACGAACGCCTGCATGTTGTAGAAGAACGGCGCGAGCAGCTCGTACACAGGCGGCGGGCCGGTGGTGGGCGGCGGGCCCGTCAGCAGCCCAAAAAGCCGACTAACCGTCGGCTCCACGCCGGGCGCCTCAAAGGCTTGGATCACGCCGATCGTGTTTTGATCGCGATCGTAGGTCAAGCCTGCGTCGGCCAGCGCCAACTCGATCGCCAGCAGCGCGTAACCCAGGTCGCGGTAGCCTTCGCAACCCTGCTCCGCCACGAGGGCCATGTGCTTGTCGAGGCCGGGAACGGCGTTGACCGGCGGCATCGAGACGACGGGCAGCTCCGCGGTCTGCCCCACGTCCACGGGAAGCGACCGCGTTCGGGCGTTCGATCGACCCGCGATCAGCGATGCCCAGAGGGCGTCACACCCGACGCCGATTCCGGTGACCGGTCCGACGCCGGTGACGACGACCTCGCGAGGCTTAACATTCATTCAACGGTTCTCAAGCGGCGGCCAGGACGATGCTGCTGTTGTACCCGCCGAAACCGGCCGAGTTGTTCAGCACGTACCGCACCCGCGTTGGCCGCGGAGCGCCCTGGACGGCGTCCAAGGCGCAAGGTTGGAGCACCTTATCGAGATGCCAGGTGGGAATCAATGTTTGCCGTTCGAGGCTGAGCACGCAGCAGGCCGCCTCCGTCGCCGCCGCCGCCCCCATCGTGTGACCGGTCAAGGCTTTGATCGAGCTAAAGGCAACGCCTTGCGGAAAGCACTTCTGCATAACCGACACTTCGATGGCGTCGTTCTGCGGCGTCCCCGTCCCGTGGGCGCAGACGTAGTCGATGTCCGTGGGCGCAAGCCCCGCATCGCGGAGTGCCTCCATCGTGGCACGGCTGAGTCCGTCACCATCGGGATGCGGTCGAGTCGGGTGGTAGCTTTCACACGCCACGGCCGCTCCAATCACTCGCGCTCGGATCGGCGCCCCACGGGCCTTGGCCGACGACTCACGTTCCAGCACGAACAGGACCCCGCCCTCGCCGACCAGCAATCCATCACGCCGCTCATCGAAGGGCCTGCAAACCTCGGCGGCCATCACCCGCAACCGCATAAAGCCGATGAACGCCAGTCGGCTGAAACCATCCGCCCCGCCGGCGATGGCCACGTCGCATCGACCGTCGAGGAGTTGTCGCCGGGCGGCGGTGATGGCCATGTTCCCCGCCGCACAGGCCCCGTACAAGTCCACTGCGGGTGCCTCAACGCCGAGTTCCGTCGCTACCGATCGGGCGATACATCCCGGCCGCCCGTCGACGATCCGCCGTGCGTGTGCCGTGGAAAGCCAGTCCTCGGCGGATGCGCCCAACCGCTCTTCGATGAACTCCGTCTCCCCCATCGTCGTGCCGACAATGATGGAAACGCGCCGATCTGTATCCTGTGAAAGTGAAAGACGAGCGGACCTCACCGCATCCCGCGCCGCCGCCACCGCCAACTGCGACGCTCGCCCTCGTGAACGATCTACGCTGATCGGATCACGAACCTGACAGGCGATCTTCCGCGACAGCTCGCTCGTATCCAGGCCGTCGACGGGTGCCGCGCCGGATCGCCCATTGCAGAGGGATTCCCAAAACGGCCCCTCCCCGCAGCCGATCGGCGAGAGGATCCCCATCCCGGTTATCACAATGTCGTCGGACATGAAGTTGCGGTCGGTGGGTGTGACGTGTCAGGCGGCGGCCATCCGCTCGCGCATCATTTCAAAAATGTCGCCCAGGCAGCTTACCCGACGGATGACATCCTCCGGTAACTCCTGGCGGATGATGGACTCGATGGTCGCGATCATGTGCACCGCGTCCAGAGAATCCAGCCCAACCTCCAGGAGCGGCTTGGTCAGGTCGATTTGATCGACCGGAACGTGCAGCGTATCGGACAACCAATCCAGGATTTCAATTCTCGCCGAGTCGTAGTTCTTCACGATTCTTTCCTCCCCCGAACGATCCCCCGTTCCAAACTCGAAGCCGCCCTCTGCGGCGTCTTCAACCCCGCGAGCGGATAGTCGATATGATCGGCCATCCACTGCGTCACCCGCACCCGCCAGTCCCGATAGCCGTTGTCCCCTCGCTCCGCGCGGACCAGCAACTCGATCCGGTCACATTCACGGACCGCCGCGAAAACCGCATCCTTCACCTTGGAATCCAACCCGGCCGTGTCACGCACGAACTGCTCGACGTTGTTGATCGACCGCGCCTTCAGCCCGAAACACATCCCCAGATGCACGTGCGGCTGCCATTCGGCGGGCATCTTCGCCGCCCAGGCCCGTGCGAACTCCAGCCGGTCCGGGTTGACGAACACCACTGCCAGCCCCGCGCCCGCAGCCGCATCGACCGCATGAACGCCGAAACGGCTGACGTGTTCGATAAACAGATCGGGACGGTCCATGAACCGGAACCACAACGCCCGCCCGACGCCCTGGAACGCGGCGTTTCGTGCGTATCCGTCCAGCGAGTCGAGCCTCCGGACCGCGTTCACATCGTTCGGATAGTCAAAGAACGCAAGCTTGAACCCGTAGCCGTCGTAGCACAAAAAACCGTGCAGCGGATCAAGCCCACGTGTCACCTCCGTCAACCGATGCGCGTCGTGGTTCCGCATCCCCGACCAAAAACCAAGACCGACGTAATACAGATAGCGGAACTCCGGCCGCGGGCGGACGACGTCGGCCTCGAACGCCGTCGGCGAATAGAAGAACAATCGCCGAAGCGTGTAACCCATCGCCGCCCCTTCCTCCGCGAACGGGCGGTTCAAGGTCGGCAACGATTCGCAATAGCCCTTCCACCCAGCCGCCGATGGGCGGGCGATCATCGCATTGAACCCGCCGGCGAAGCTTTCGAGAATCGAATTGATCCGCTGAACGTCGGGCAGCGCGGAGACATACAGGCCCAGCCGGTCTACCCTCATCTGCTTCGGCCGGATGGCCCACATCGCGAAGCCGTAGCGCCACCATCCCGTGACCGCCAAGGTGGCCACGATGAGCGCGCAGACCCCCACGATATACGTCCAACTTGTCATGACGCTTGACCCACGTCGTCCGGCCGTTCAACCGCGAGGGGTGCCAAGCAGCCAAATCAAGGGAGATGTTGCGGCCGCCGTCCCCAACGCCGAAGATTAGACGAGTAACTGCCGGCGGAAACCGCACTGCGGCTCAAACCGCGGATCGGACTTCACCACCGGCTCGCCCAGCCCTTCCCGCGAGCTTCCCCTATTATAAGCCAAGGCGGCGGCCCCGGAAAGGGGGTTGTGACCACATTTTTGTGGCCCAATCGGCGTTTGGACCACGCTGGACGGGCCCCCGCCCCAATGACCGGTCGTCCTGTTGCGAGGCTCGTCCCCGTAGCATAGCATCGCGGATGCTTGGCGTGGTCACAGTTTCCTATTCTGACACGGGCGTAGATCGCGTTGGCTTGGCTCTACCGCTACTCGATCCGTCACCCCAGAAGGACCATCGCCATCGCGGTCCTCGTGACCCTGTCGGTCGCCCCGGGCATTCTCCGCCTCAAGCTCCGCACCGACGGCCACGCCCTGGTTCCCGCGGATGCCCCCGAAATCCAACACGACCACCAGATCCGCGAGGACTTCGGCCTCGACGACCCGATCGTCGTCTTCATCCGGCGAACCGACCACCCGGACGGCATCTTTAACTCCCACACGCTGCAACTGGTCCAGAACCTCACCGACGCGTTCGAGAACCTGGAATACGTTCATCCGGCCAGCTTGTTCAGTCTGGCCACGGAGGTCAGCGACAGGGTCTTTCCCGGGACGCTCCGCTTTCGGCGTTTCCTCGATCCGATTCCACAAGCCCGAAATGAACTTCTGGCGCTCCGCGAGAGCCTCCGAGACGTCCGACTCTACAACGGGACACTTATCGCCAACGATGACAAAGCCACCGCCGTCCTCGTCGGCGTTCCGTCCGATGTGAACCGGATGGAGTTCCTGCAATCCATCAACGATGCGATCGCCGCCCAGGGGACGGTCCCGGAGACCATCCACGTCATCGGCGCGCCCCTCGCCGAGGGGTTGTTGGGGACGCACATCCTTGAAGACCTTGGCGTCCCAACGTCCCTTCTCGGACATCGCCCCACGTTGGCCGATCCCTCAACCGGTGAGAGAATGCCGCGTACTTTGTACGAACTCCAACGGCTGATCGCTCGTTACGTCGGTCTGGTGCCGCTCGCCGTCGCGATTATGGCGCTCGTCTTCTTTATCAGTTTTCGGAGTGTGGCGGCCGTCGCCCTGCCCCTCATCGAGGTGGGCGCCGCTTTGGTGGTCATTTTCGCGTTGATGGGCTGGCTGGGAGTCCCCGTGTACCTGACCACCGCGGTCATGCCGGTGATCCTCACGGCCACGGGGATCACCGACGAAATCCACGTCTTCAGCCGCTATCGCCACGAACTCCGCCGGCGACCGGACGAGTCTCATGTGGACGTGCTTCGATCCACGATGGACGAGATGACCCCGCCGGTCCTGATGACTTCGATCACCACAGCGATCGGGTTCTTATCCTTCGCCTTATCCTCGATCGACCCGGTGCAAGCGTTCGGTCTGTTCACCGCCGGCGGGATCATCTTCTGCATGTTCTGGTCGTTGTCCGTGATTCCGGCATTACTCACCTTGATCGACCCCAAGCGTTTCGTCGATCGTCCCGGCGCGCCGGGATCGACGCCGGCGGGGACGACCCTGGACTCGGTCTTCCGGCCTCTCGGAGCTTTGGCGATCCGCTTTCGATGGGTTGTCGTCGTGGGTGCAGTGACCCTGACCGCCGTGGCGCCTTGGGGTATCGGAAAGATCGAGGTCCAGGACAGTTGGATCGACGGCTTCGCCCTGAACAGCGGGTTCCGCCGCGCCACGGATGCCTTCAACGAACAGTTTCTTGGCACCCATATCCTGCACGTCTGCGTCGACGCCGGGCATGAATTGCTGACCGGCGAACTGCGCGCGGACGCCTTCGACGGGCGTTGGATGAAGTTTCCCGCCGACGCCGTCGCCGATCCACGAACGCTGATCGGTCGTCGCCTCCGACTTCGGCGGACCGAAGACTCCACCTTCGTCGGGCCGCCGAGCCGCGCCGAGGAGCTGCGGCAGACGTGGTGGTCATGGATCCAATCGGCGACGCGACAGGGCGACCGAATCGTGGTCGGCTGTGACCCGCGGCGCGGTTCGGCGCTTTTTGCGTTGCGCCTGGTGCCTGGCGACACGGCGCGCTACGACATCACGACGTCGCCGTTGCTCAGGCCCGACGTGATTCAACGGATCGCCGAACTGGAATCCTTCATCGAAGGCCATCACGACGAGGCCGTCGGCGGCGTCCGCGGAACGTCGGACTACATGGCCACGATCAACTACATGAGAAGCGGGCGCAAAGAGGCCGATCGCAAAATCCCCGTCAACGTCGAAGCCATCGAATGGAACTGGGGTGAATACGAGCGCCTCCGCGGATACGATCGACGGCGGCAACTTGTCGATTCGGATTACGGCCGGTCGATCGTGACGGTGCTGATGAAGAACGCCAACTTCGTCGGCACGGCCCGACTGATGCGCGACATCCGCGAATACGAGCGCACCAATCTCGCTCCGCACGGCATCTCCCTCTCCTTTGCCGGGGACGTGGCCGTCAGTCAGACGCTCATCGACGCCATCGTCGGAACGCAGGTCGTCTCCGTGCTGGGCTCGCTGGTCGGAGATTTCCTGGTCACCGCTATCCTGGGTCGATCGCTGATCTTTGGATTGCTCTGCATCTTGCCCAGTTCGCTGGCCGTGTTGCTCAACTTCGCGGTAATGGGATGGGTGGGGATGCCGCTGGGCGTGGCGACTTCGATGTTCTCGGCCATGACCTTGGGAATCGGCGTCGACTACGCCATTCACCTGCTGGAACGCTACCGGTTGTCGCGCGCCGGTGGTCTGGACACGCGCACCGCCTTGACCGAGGCCGTCGCCACGACGGGTTCGGCGATTTGCGTCGATACGCTGGCCGTCTGCCTGGGGTTTGGAATCCTGGCCCTCTCCCAAGTGCCGGCCAACGCCCGCCTCGGCGGTCTGCTGGTCCTCAGCCTGGTCAACTGCTTCGTCGCCACCATGCTGATCCTACCGGCCATTCTCAGCGTCCGCCGTACGCGCCACGACTCGCCCTGTGGGGCGACCGTGGGCCCTTGACAGGCTACGACCGCCCCCGCCGTCGACAGCGAAAAAACGCGGCGTGTGTTATGCGGCCAGCCTCTTCGCCCACGGTTCGATTGCCTGCTCGAGGGCGTGAATCGAGTCGGGAACGCTGCCGTTCCCGAAACGTTTCCACCAACTCACAACGGTCAGTCCTACGATCTTCTCGTTGTCCTCCCGTCGTTCGAGGAGAAGTCCGTCGGCGGTTTCCTCAGCCGGGGTGGGCGTGTCGCGCTCGGCGATCAGGCGCAGGTAGAGCACGTCGCTGGTCAGGTCGTAGTGACACCACAGAACCCCGTCGACGACCCCTTCGATCGTATCTACTTTGACCATTCCGTTTTTCCTCCGGAGAGTCGCGAACAAAAGGGCGCGGTCTTCACAACACCGCGAACAACGTCGCCGACAACCAACATTCTA
>CAYQZH010000017.1:17941-26940 GCA_964421865.1 uncultured Phycisphaera sp.
AAAGGGCGCGGTCTTCACAACACCGCGAACAACGTCGCCGACAACCAACATTCTAACGGTTGGACGGGGCCCAGGTCCAAAAGAAATCCGACAATCGGGGTCCGAACGACTCATTCGGATTTCGTCGGGCGACTGAACCGCGTTTTCGACCAGGGGGCGATAATCGGCCAATTCGGGATGAGTCTTGGCGATGTGTCCGTGCCAAGTCCGATCCCGCAGCAAGAGCACACGCCCCAACGGATCGACGAGCGTCGCGTCGCCCATGAGGGAGCAGTCTACCGCATTTCATCGTGGCGCCGCTATGCACCGCAGCAATCGTAGACCCCCCGAAACGACGCCGAGCACGGACTCCATGTTCGCCACGAAACCCGTTTTGGGCGCCTTTGCCTGCACCGCTTATACTATCGTCGCGTGCGGTTCGGCGGAGTTCGCATACGGTTTTACTAGCATGGTGCGTCCAGTTATCTATCTCGACAACGCCTCGACGAGTTGGCCTAAGCCCAAGCAGGTCATCGACGAGATGGCTCGGTTCATGGCCGAGGACGGCGGGAGTCCGGGTCGGGCCGGGCATCGACTGGCCGTCGCCGCGGACCGGATCGTACGCGACGTCCGCGTCAAGATCGCCCGGCTCATCCATGCCGACGACCCTAGCCGCATCATCCACTGCTTCAACGGCACCGATGCCCTGAACATCGCCCTCAAGGGATCGCTCCGCGAAGGCGACCACGTCGTCTGCACGCAACTCGATCACAATAGCGTCTCCCGCCCGCTGGAAGCGATGGCCGCACGAAAGTTCATCACCTTGACCCGCGTGCCGATCGCGGGCGACGGTTGCGTCGATCCCGACGCGTTCCGCGACGCGATCATACCCGCAACTCGGCTCATCACGACGGTTCACGCCAGCAACGTCACCGGCATCATCCAACCCGTCGCAGAGGTCGGGCGCATCGCCCGCGAACACGATCTGCTCTTCCTCGTCGATGCTGCTCAGACCGCCGGAGTCGTGGACATCGACGTTGAAGCGATGCACATCGACTTGCTCGCGTTCCCGTGCCATAAGTCGTTGCTGGGGCCGTCGGGCACCGGGGCGCTGTTCGTCGGCGAGCGAGCGGTCCTGCGTCCTTGGCGCGAGGGGGGAACCGGCGCTGACTCCATCAATCCGACCCAACCCGAGGAGTTCCCCACGCGGCTCGAGGCGGGCAGCCCCAACACCGTCGGATTGGCCGGCCTCAACGCCGCGCTAGATGGGTTGAACCCAAGCCGAACGCTTACCGATGAACGAACGCTGCTTGACCGGATCATTCGCCAACTTGGAAGCCACGACAAGATACGGATCATCCTCGGCGATGCGCCGTTGTCGCGCCGGGTCGGGCTGCTGTCACTGGTCGTCGAGGGCGTCGCGCCGGTGGACCTGGCGGCCATCCTGGATGAGTCGTTCGGCATCGCAGTTCGCCCGGGCCTGCACTGCGCGCCGTACGCCCACCGGGCGTTGGGCACGTTCCCGGACGGGACGATCCGCGTCTCGCTCGGTTGGCGTACGACCGAGGCCGAGGTCG
Organism: uncultured Phycisphaera sp.; assembly: GCA_964421865.1. Taxonomy (GTDB): domain Bacteria; phylum Planctomycetota; class Phycisphaerae; order UBA1845; family UBA1845; genus SBAX01. Next base: position 19,498 of record CAYQZH010000017.1, read on the forward strand.
ATCAGTTGATCGCCGCGCTGCGGGAAATCGCCGTCTGAGTACGCCGCGTGCGTCTACCCGACGACCAGACGCCACTCCGAGCACCATGACGCCCAATCATGCCTTCCGGAGCATCGTGACACATTCGTGCCAAGTCATTACACGGATTTGTTCCATCCGGTCGACCATCGCGAACAATCGCCGGAACTTCGCGTCCGCGGTCACGATGACGTCTCCTTCGGCGGCGTAGAGGGGAAGGACCATGTCGGGAATGTCGTCTCGTTTCCCGCAAGGTCCTGCGAAGTTCAGTTTCGGGTTCTTCCACACGCCAGTGCGTGCTAAGATCAGACACAAGTGGAACCGCACGAAGTTTACGAGGCGTACATTGCCGCTCATCAAGAGCTCCAAAGTGGTGCGCGCGGGGGCCGAATCGTCGGGGGCCCGAAATGGCGTGTTCAGACGATTACCCAGCTCGGCAATCACGGCTTCGAGCGAACATACGTTCTCGATTAGCTGAATTCCCTGTCCGCGAGGCTTTGCCTCACAGCCTTGCTTGCAAGCAACTCGAAACAGGCCGTCGTAGTGATCCATGTCAGCGAGATTGTCGTCCTTAATCTCACGGGCACGCAGCAGGCGCTCCGGTGAACACGACATCAAGTCACGCAGGCAGTTCCTGTGTCCAGTCGATCCCTTTCGAACGAGGGAGTCGACTTGCCGCAGTTGCGCGTCCGTGCCCGTCGCTGCGTCGGAAAGCACGTCCGAGACATCCCTGCCAAAACGTAGGTTGTATTCGAGCAGGCATCGCAGCCCACGACCGTTTTGGTACTGCACTCCCTCAGCCCAGACCAGCGGCGGGAGGACAAGCGTGATCCGTTTCTTCTGCGAGGGCGTCAGCACCTTCGTCCGCCGAATCTCGCTGATCTGGTTGGTGTCGATTACGAGGCGCATGGCAAACAGATTCCTAACCCGCGACGTGTGTTCAGTCAAGAGGGGCTGGACACGCAACCTCGCGGGCGGTATAATGCCTGTCTAGGCCCGAAGGTTCGGTGCAGGGTGCAGGATGGACGCGTCATGAAATTGCGCATTGTCGTGGAGCAGGACGAGGACGGGAGATACGTCAGCAGTTGCCCGACGTTGCCCGGATGTTGGAGTCAGGGCGACACTCGCGAGGAGGCCATCGCCAACATTAAGGACGCTATCGCCGGATACCTCGCAAGCCTGAAAAAACATGGCGATCCCATCCCGCCGCCGATCACCGAAGAAGTCATCGAGGTTCAGCCTTGAGCCGTCTTCCGGTGGTCTCGGGCAAGGACGCCGTACGCGCGTTCGAGCGCATCGGTTATCGGATGAGCCATCAGACGGGCAGTCACATCATCCTGCGGCACGAGTCGCCGCCGCACCGCCATCTTTCGGTCCCGAACCCTCGCGAGGTGGCGAAGGGCACGTTACGGGGATTGATCCGCGACGCCGGGTTGACCGTGGACGAGTTCATCGCCCTTCTCTGAAAGCGAGCCCGCGCGATCCTTGGCGGGTAACACCCAGCGCGGTTTGCGCCGCCCACAAATGGTGGCGCTACAGCTCTTCAAGGGGCCGCTAAACTTCGATCTTTTCGACCTTGACCTGCAAATACTTCTGGCGATGGCCCTTGTGGAGGGAGTAGCCCTTGCGGCGGCTGAACTTGCGGATCTCCAGCTTGGGGGCCTTGTGCTCGCCGATGACGGCGGCGATGACCTTGGCCCCCTCGACGACCGGCCGGCCGATCTTCACGCCGTCGGGGTGGTCGCCGACCATCAGGATGCGGTCGAACTCGATGGTCGTCGCATCGTCGGCGAGGTCCTTGCGTTCCACGTCGAGGACCGTGCCCTCAACGACTCGATACTGATGTGCACCGTCACTGATGATCGCGTACATTCGCACCGACTCCGCCCCTTGGGGGCTGCCAACTAGCACCTACTCGACCGAACGTCGTGACGCCCGGCATGGGGACGCCGCCAACCGAGCCAACTAGCTTCTGCGAAGTAGCCGTCCTTGTCAATGCCCTCGCACACAAAGCCGAAGTAGGGCGGGCTTGGCCCGCCACAACTCAACCCCGGTTACATGGCACAACCGAAGGCGGGCGAAACCCGCCCTACGAATCTCCGCTCCATATCGGCCGGACCCCCTGCAGTCCCCCTTGTAAGGGGGGACAGTGCTGGTCTGCGATGAGCCGTCCGAGAAAACCCTTTTAAGCCGACCGCTCGTTGTATCCCCACGGCCGTGTGGTCATTCCGTGCAATAGCCGCTCGACAGACTCGTTTAGCCTCGTGGAATGTCCGCTTGAGGAGGGGTGAGCGGATCGCGAAGAAGTTACAGTACGCGGATCGCGAGTTGGGCCTTGGGGGAATCGTCAACGCGCTCGTACCCGGCCGCACGGAGCCGCCATGAGAGGAGAACGCTCGGTCATCGGGCACGATTGGGCGGAGGTCATTCGCCGGGCGAAGGAGCTGGACGCCGAGGCCTTCGACGAAATCGTCGATGCCTACGCGGGTCGGCTGTATGGGTTCTTTCACCGCATGTTGGGTCGGCGCGAAGAGGCCGAGGATCTCGTGCAGGAAGTTTTCGTCCGAGTGGTGAAGAGCATCCCGGAGTACCGCGAAGAGGGACGGTTCGAGCCCTGGCTCTTCCGCATCGCCGGAAACCTCGTCCGCGATCGACTCCGCCGGCCGACGGCGGGCAACGCGGTTGACCCCCAGGCGGGGATGAATGACCCTCCGAGTGAGAGGGCGAAGGGTGTAGGTGACGGACTGGAACACCGCGAGGAACTGGACCGATTGCAGCCGTTCCTTGCGAGGCTGCCGCCGGTGGAGCGAGAGGCGGTCCTCATGCGGCATTACGGCGAACTGAGCTTTGCGGAGATCGCGGAGTATACCGCGGCCCCGCTGGGCACGGTCTTGTCGCGGGTCCATCGCGGGCTGGCGAAACTACGGGAATGGATGGAGTCGCCGAGATGAACGACGCCAAGCGAGAACGGGAAGAGGTCGATCGCGGCGAGCAGTGGTTGGCCGGCGTTTGCGAACGATCGGCGGAGATGGATCCTGTGCGGATCAAGCGGGGTGTGCGAGTCGCCATCGAGGAGCAATGGCTGGCCCGTAACCTCAGCTCCGACGCTCCCGCCGGACTTTCGAGGCGCGCTCGACACGCGGTTCGAGAGGCGCTCGCGACGGCGCCGCGGGCGGGAGTCCGCGGAGATCGTCGGGTCGTCCGCGTTTGGGCCTGGATCGGCGGGGGGCTGGCCGCTGCCGCCGCAGTCGCGTTGACGGTGTTCGGTCCGTGGAGGATGGCCACAACGTCGGACGGCGACGAGGCGTCAACGAGCTTCGTGAGTGCTTTCGAGGAGTTCAAGAACGAGGACGAAGCGTTGGACCAGGAATTGAGCCGGTTGCGGGCGGCGTTCTACGAGTTCGATCAAACCGTCGCCAACGGTTGGGGCGAGGAGTCGTGGGAGGAGCCGGTGGACGAAGCCTCGGACCTCACGGAGGACGGGGTGTAGCCCAGCGTTGGCGAGTCAACCACAAGAGTCAGGACCATGATGAGACAAGGGAACGGCCGGGGTCGGTTGCGGTCGAACGGGGTGCGGATCGCCACGGCCATCGGGGTACTGAGCTGTACGGCAAGTTATGCGCAGCCCGCAGCGAGGATGCGCTCGCGGCAGTCGGACGGCGTGCGGTTGGCGCAGGCGAACGAGCCGCGTCCTGCGGGGCGTCCGTTCGGTCGGCCGGGTGGTCCAGGAGGCCCCGGCGGTCCCGAGTTTCAGCGCCCGCCGGCCCGACCTCGACCGTGGGGCGAAGTTCCCGAGCCGGAACGACGGCAGATCGAGCGTTTCATCGAGGAACACTTCCCGCGGATGTATGTGGAGCTGCAGGGGCTCAAGGACCGCGACGAGATCCGCTACGTGCGGCGGATGACGCACATCGCGCCGCAAATGCGGCAGATCATGGAGGCCATGCGGGCCGACCCGCAGCGCGGGGCGTTGATGATCCGCGAGCGGCAGCTTGAGTTTGAAATCCGGCAAACGGTCGCGCAGTACGGCAAGGCCGAAGATGACTCCGCCAGACGGCGAATCCGCCAGCACCTCGAGGAACTGTGCGGCAAGGTCTTCGATTGCCGAAGCGAGCGGCGGCAGATGGAGGTCCGGGAACTGGAGGCGCGGTTGAGCGAGCTGCAATCGCGATTGTCGGAATCGGAAAAGATGCGTCCCGCGCTGATCCGGCAGCGGGCCTCGGAACTGTTGGAGCGTCCGGCGCCGCAACCCGGCGGCGACGAGGGCCCCGACGGAGGCGTGCGCCCCGACGGACCGGAATCCGAGCCCGACTAGTTCACACCGCGGCCCAGTGGTTCAACACATCGTAATCTGTGGGTAGAACCGGCGTAGCTTGATCCGGACGTCGCTGGTCTTGAACCACCCGTCGATCCCCTTGGATCGGTTGTTGCGATCGGCCTTCCAGACCCCGATGCCTTCTCGCCGAATCGCCTCATCCGCGACACGCCCGCTCGGCCTCAGCCTCAGCCACCTTCAATCGGAGCGGTATGAATAATCCGGGGGTAGGTGCATCCCCCTTTCCAGGTGGCGGGGGACTCCACAAGGCTCTACGGCTTCTTGGCCAGCTCTTCGTAGTATTGCTCTACGAGCTGGCGATAACGGCTCGGGAAACTCTCCCGCAGCGCCTGGAGGATGCGATCCCGTTCGCCGGGCGGCATGGCCCCCCACATTTCCCCCGGACTCGCCCGGCGTGACGCGCGTAGCGACTCCTCCTGCGGCGTTCCCCCGGGAAGTCGCGATTGCTGCATGGGTTTGGCCGGCGAGCGGCCCGCCTGCGGCTTACCGCCCGCGCCACTGCTGGGATTGTTGCAACTGCTCTTTTCCTTCTCTTCCTCCTCCTTGATGAGTTGGTCGAGTAACTGGACGATGCGCTGCTGGCGTGTCTGAACGACCTCCCCGCCGTCCGCGCTTTTCAGTCGCCGGCCCGAGTAATCCATCAAATCGGCGACCTCCGACATCCGTCCCGGCTCGCGGTTGTTGAGTTCCAAGAGCATTTGCTTCGCGGCGATCGCCAATCGAGGCGGAGCATCGGGGTACTCGGTGAGAAACCGTGTAAGCCCCTCGCCGGCCGCGTCGTATTGCAGGTCGGCCAGCAGACAGAACCCGGTCAGAAACGCCGCCTCCGGCGCGAAATAAGAATACGCGGCCACGCGCGCGCCGCCGTCGCCGGTGAGCTGACCGATTCGCTCCCCGGCCTCCACAAGCTGCTCGAGCGCGACCAGCGACTTGACTTCGTACATCGCAGCGTGCGTGGCGACGAACGGCTCGGCGTCCGACCGAAGGTCGCCCATCGCCTTGGCGCAGTGTTCGTATTCATCGGCGTCATAGGCGTCCAGCCCTTCACGAAACTTCGGCGACATCACCGCGAGGGCCTGGGTCAGAAACTCCGACGCGTCGCATCCGCCGCATTGCGACCACTTCGTGCGAATCATCTCCCGTGCTACGGCAGGCATGGCCGCCGCGGAGTCGAGCCCGGCGATGAAGCGATCTACCGGGCTGCTGCCTCTTGGTGCCACTGCTGTGTCAGCAGTGGCATGACCTGCGGACCCCGTCGTGGCGCACCAGACTACGGATAGGAACACAACCAACGGTCTTCGACGAATGTTGGGCGAACGGTCCATGGTCAATCCCCCTTATTGTTGTCCCTGTCGATCGCGCATTTGCTTGGCGATCTCACTACACTGCACTTGTCGGGCGGCCAAGCCCTTCAGCCCGCGAGCGGCCGCCTCCGGCGACTCCTTGCCGGTCGCGGCGCCTTCCGTAATCACCGCCGTCCGAGTGTTGATCCGCTGTTGACTCGCCTTCAGCAGCTTTAGCTCCGCCGAGGGAGGGAGCAACGGCGGCTCCTTGTCGCTCGACGACGACTGCTTGCTTTGCTGCTGTTCGTTTTCCTGCTGCATCTTCTTCACCGCGTCCAGCAGTTGCTCGAGCGTATCGACGATTTCCTGCTCGATGGTCTGGGTCAGCGTTCCGACCTCGGCCCCGGCGAGGCGATCGGCGACGGTGCCCATGTCCTGTGAAAGCTGGGACACCACCCGCGGGAACGCCACCGTGGTCCCTTCCTCATCGAGGATGTGCAGGCAAGTTGCGGCCTGTTCGGATAGGGCGCGTTCGTTCGTCGCCAAATCCGCAAGCTGCAACTGCTCGGCGCGTTTGAAGTTCTCGCGCCCCAACTGATCGAGCGCCGCCGTCCCCTCATTGATCGGTCGTTGCTTGAGCAACATGTCGCGAAAACGGGCTTCGAGGTCGCGCAACGTTTCCTCACGCTCCTCCTTGCGGAGTTGCTCCAACGCTTCTTCCAGTTCCTTCTTGGCCTCCTCAAGCTCAGCGACCGCGCGGTCCTGCTTGGGCGTCGCCTCCTGCGGCTGCGAGGAATCGAGTGATTCCGACGCGCCCTCCATTTCCTTCTGGGCCTGATCGACGTTCTTCAGACCGGGGGACTTCTGGGAACCGCTCTTTCCGCCGGATTTGCCCTGCTTGCCGCCGCTGCTGGACGAAGACGCATCCTGCCGCATCTGGTCGCCGAGACCCTGCGTTTGTTGAGCCACGGCTTTCTGCTCGCCGCCCATTTGCGGAGACGACGGCTGTTGCTTCAACGCTTCCTTGGCCGCCTCCAACTGCGCTTTCGCGTCACGCAGCGACGCCTCGGCCTGTTTCTGTTGCTGACCCGCGGAGCTTGGGTCGCCCGCGTTCAGTTTTTCGCTCGCCTGGGACATCGCCTGCGAACCGGCTTGCGTGGACTGCGACGCCGCTTGGGCCTGCGACTTGGCCGACTCCATCGGGGGTGAATCCTTCGACCCCTCCGCGGGCGGTTCGCCGAGCCGGGCGATGTCCTCGGCCAGTTGCTCGGTGTCTCGTGAAAGGTCACGCTGCTGCTCGGCGGTCTTGGGGTCGCCCGAGGGAGTCCCACCTTGTGTCGCCTTCGACACTTGGCCTTGACGTGCGAGAAGCGCGTCCAACCGGCGAATCGCCTGGTCGAGCTGCGCCGTCATCCGCTCCGCGGCGCCCAACTGTGCGGACCCCGCGCGGAGCGATCGCTCTTGTTCCAGCAGTTGGGCCAGTTTCTCTTTATACGCCTGAAGACGATCGAGCTCGCGCTTCCGCTCTTCGTTGTTGCTATCTTGTTCCAACAGGAGGCTCAAAAGGCGGTCGGCGTCCTCCAGCCACTTGCCTTGAGCGTCCAAGGCCTGATCGAGAGCGGACGATTCGCGTAGTTGACGGACGATCTCTTCCAGCCGGTCGGAAAGTCCGAGTTCACCGGCGCGGGTCAACGCCCGACTCAGCCGGGCCGCGTTCTCCGGTTCCCTCTCCGACAGTTGTTCCCGCAACCGGAACACGCGATCTTGGAACCGCTGGAACCGGTCGCGGACCATCTCCTCTTTCGA
>CAYQZH010000018.1:0-26277 GCA_964421865.1 uncultured Phycisphaera sp.
GCCACTGCCGTGTCGGCAGTGGCGGCCACGGCTGACACAGCCGTGGCACACGGCCATGCCACCCGAAACGGGATGTGAGCCGTAGGTTCGTATGGGCAAACAGGACACAGAGGCAGCGCCCGGGGTCGAGTCGCAACCCCTCAAGGGCGTCTCCAAGGCGGCGATCCTTCTCCTGAACATGGATAAGGACGTCGCGGCGGCCGTCCTGCGCCATCTCGACGAGGACATCGTCGAGGACATCACCCGCGAAATCGCGCAGCTGGACCTGGTCGGCCAAGACGAACGCGGGAAGGTCATCGAGGAGTTCTACAACATCGCCCTGGCCCGGTCCTACGCCAAGCAGGGGGGGCTGGGCTACGCCAAGCTGCTGTTGCAGAAGGCCCTGCCGCCGGATCAAGCGTCGCACGTGATGAAGCTGATCGAACACCAAGTGAACCGGCGGCCGTTCTCGTTTCTGGCCAAGACCGACGCCGAGAACCTCCTGACCTTCATTCAGGATGAGCACCCCCAGACGATCGCCCTGATCCTCTCGCACCTGACGCCGTCGAAGGCGAGCCAGGTCCTTTCCGACCTGCCGGTCGCCAAGCAGATCGAGGTCGTGTCGCGCATCGCCAACATGGAGAACACCAACCCGGAGGTGATCCGCGAGGTCGAGCAGGGACTGGCGGCGCGTCTGTCGGGCATCGTCTCGCAGACGTTTCAGAAAGTCGGCGGGGTGGAGTCGGTGGCGGAGATGCTCAACCTCGCGGATCGGTCCACGGAGAAAGGAATCCTCGAAGCCCTGGAGGGGCAGGACCCCGATCTGGTCGAGCAAATCCGCCGCTTGATGTTCGTGTTCGAGGATATCCTCTTGGTCAATGACAAGGGAATCCAGGCGGTGCTCAAGGAGATCGAGAACGAAGAGCTGGCCCTGGCGCTCAAGACGGCCAGCGAAGAGCTGCGTGAGAAGATCTTCAAGAATATGTCTGAGCGGGCGTCGCAGCTCATCAAGGAGGACATGGAGTTCATGGGCCCGGTGCGGGTCAGCGACGTGGAGTCCGCACAACAGAAGATCGTGGACGTGGTTCGCCGGCTGGAGGACGCGGGCGAGGTCATCATCTCCGGGCGGGGCGGGGAGAAGGAGATGATCGTATGAGAATGTCGACTGTCGAATGCAGAATGTCGAATAGGAGCGAGCGGTCGTCGGCGAAGACGCGGCGAGGGCGCAGCGTTTCGGGCCTTCCTTGGTCATTCGACATTCGACATTCGACATTCGACACTCCTGCACGGGGGTTCCGCTGATGTCGACGGTAATCAAAGCCGGTCACACGGGGAAGGTCGTGCGGCGATTGACGACCGTCGATCTTGCGGACCACTTGGCCGAAGCGCAGGCGGTGATCGAGGAAGCGCAACGCCGCGCGGCTCAGATCGTCACTCAGGCGAAACACGAGGCGGATCGCGCGATCGCCATGAACCGAAAGACGGCGGAAGAGGCCGGGCGCCGGGAAGGGCATGCCGCCGGGATGGCCGAGGGGTACGCCGCCGCCCACGACGAGGCCGTGGAACGCTTTGATCGTGAGCACGCCAACGTCGTCGCGGGATTGCAACACGCGATCGCGGAGTTCGATCGGGTGAAAGAGGAACTGCGGATCACGGCGAGCCGCGACTTGCTCGACTTGGCCGTGCTGATCGCGCGGAAACTGACTTTCGCTGTCGGCTCGATGCACCGGGAGGCAGCGGCGGCGAATTTGGAGCGAGCGCTGAGCTTGGTCGGGTTGAAGACCGATTTGACGGTCTGGGTTCATCCGGATGACTTGGCGTCGATGGAGACTTTCGCACCCGGTTTGGCCGAGAAAGCCAATGCCTCCGTTGCCGTCCGCATCGCTGCGGATGAGTCGATTGCTCCCGGAGGCTGCATCGTGCGGACCGACCGCGTGGAGGTGGACGCGACGCTGGACGCGCAGGTTGATGAGATCGTGACCCTGTTGCTGGGGGAGCAGACGAGCCATGGCTGATCTGTTCGCCGAAGCCCGCACCCTCGTGGAGCAGACCCAGACCTGCCGGGTGACCGGTCGGGTCGTCGAGGTGACCGGACTGACCGTCGTCGCCGAGGGTTTGGCCATGCCCGTCGGGTCGCTGTGTCATATCGAGCGGCGCAGCGGCGAACCGATTGCGGCGCAGATCGTCGGCGCCCTGGGAGACCGAGCGATCCTGATGACCCTGCACGAACCGTTGGGCGTCGCGGTGCGCGATCGGGTCACCAGCCGGGCGGGTTTGCAGTATGTGCCCGTCGGGCGGCGGATGCTCGGCTGCGTGCTGGACGGACTGGGCCGGGCGATCGACGGGCCGACGGACTTCGTCGTCGAAGGTCACTATCCGGTGTACTGCGACGCCCCGCGAGCGCTGACGCGGACGCCGATCACGCAGCCCATCGCCACCGGCGTTCGGGCGATCGACGCGATGCACACCGTGGGCGGCGGCCAGCGGCTGGGGATTTTCGCGGGAACCGGCGTGGGCAAGAGCGTGCTGTTGGGGATGATCGCCCGCTACACGGCCGCGGATGTCACCGTCGTGGCACTCGTCGGCGAGCGCGGGCGCGAGGTGGGCGATTTCCTGCGCAAGGACTTGGGCGAGGAGGGCCGCAAACGGTGCGTGCTGGTGGTGAGCACGTCGGACGAGTCGCCGGTTCTTCGCGTTCGAGCGGGGTTCACCGCCACGGCGGTGGCGGAGTACTTCCGCGATCTCGGCAAGGACGTTTTGCTGCTGATGGACTCGACGACGCGCATGGCGATGGCCCAGCGGCAGATCGGTCTGGCGGCGGGCGAGCCGCCGACGACCAAGGGTTATCCGCCGAGTGTGTTCAGCCTATTGCCCAAGCTGTTGGAGCGCAGCGGGCGCACGAGTCAGGGCAGCATCACGGGCTTGTACACCGTGTTGGTCGAGGGGGACGATATCGCCGAGCCGATCGCGGATGCGATCCGCGGCGTGTTGGACGGGCATGTGTGGCTGTCGCGGGACTTGGCCAATCGCGGGCATTATCCGGCGGTCGCGGTGCTCGAAGGCATCAGCCGCGTGATGGTGGACGTGGTGGACGCGGAGCACGTCGCGGCCGCTTCGACGGTCCGCCGGGTGCTAGCGGTGTGGCACGACATCGAGGACCTGGTGAACGTCGGGGCGTATGCCGCGGGCGCGAACGTCGAGTTCGACGTAGCCGTGCGGATGAAACCGGCGATCGACGATTTTCTGCAACAGGCGATGACCGAGCGGGCCGACTTTCGAGCGACGCGCGATCGGTTGACGGGGCTGGCGGAGCAGATTCAGACGCTCCGCGGACAGCTCGCGTCGCAGGGAACGCAGCGGGCGATGAAGTTGGCGTCCTAACGAACGTACCATGGCGAAGCGGTTCCAGTTTCGGTTGGAGGTCGTTCGCAGGCTGCGTGAGCAGGCGCGGGACGTCCAGCGCCGCGTCGTCGCCGACGCGGTGCGCGAGGTCCGCGGCGTCGAGGAGCGGATGGATCAACTGACCGACCAACTTCGCAACACGGTCGAGCTGACGCGAGGCGAGCAACAAACGCAACAGTTGGATGTGCCGTCGCTGCGCGGGCACCAGTTCTACCGAAACTGGCTCCACCGGCGGATTTGGGATTCCAACCTGGAACTCGCCGAGAAGCGGGCGAAGCTCGACGCGGAGCGGGGCAAGCTCGGCGAGGCATCGGCCCGGCTCAAGGCAATCGAGAAGCTGCGCGACAAACGGTGGGTCCGTCACCTGACGCAAGTCGGTCGTGAGGAGCAGACGTCGATGGATGAGGCCGCGGTCGGCGGCTTCGCTCGGCGGCGCCATTCGATCGGCGGAGACGGCGGCCAATGACAACCCGTAAGCCCGGCATCTTCAGACGAGGGTACGACGCGGTCGCCCTCTTTGCGCTGCTCAACATGGCGGCGCTGGTGGGAGTCGTGGGCTACCTCGCCGGCACCGGGGCCGTGGACGGCGAAAAGGTCCGCAAGGCGGCTTTGGTTCTTCGCGGTGAGGCGATTCCCGCACCACCGGTGCAGAGGGGGGAGGGCAAGACCGCTCCCGCCGCGGCGGTCGCGAAGCCGGCGTCGGGCAAGGAAAGTGCCGTCGAGTCGGAAGCGGACCTCGAGATCGCGCACCGCGAGTCGGAGCGGATCAAGGCCGAGCTGGAGCAGCGACTCGCTCTCAACAACAGCATTCTTCTCAAGGTACGCACGGAGCGAGAAGCGTTTCAGAAGGAGCGTGAGACCGCCACGAAGCGGGAACAGGCCTCCGCCAACGTACAGCGCGAAGAGGGGTTCAAGAAACAGGTCGCCATCATGGAGGCCCTTTCGCCGAAGGTGGCGATCCAGCATTTGCTGGGCCTGTCCGATCCCGATGAGGCGGCGAAGATCCTCATGGCGATGGAGACGGGAAAGGCCAAGAAAATCGTGGAGTCGGCCAAACGCGGCGACGAAACGACGCAGATGAAGCGGATCCTCCAACGCGTCCGCGAAGCGGCGCCGAGCCGACTGGCGGACCTGGGCCGCGAGGGAGAGTAGGGAGTTTTGTGACCACCGAAGCAGCAACGCTGATGACGCGACCGACGAACCCACAGGGTGAGCCCCCGCGCCGCCGACGCGGCACGGACGAATCCGGCGTCGCCGCCCTCGCGTTCGAGTCGATGCTCGATTCCACGCGCACGCTGGTCCGTGTGGAGACGCAACGGGCGGAGCGGGTCGCACCCGCGCAGATGTTCGAGGCCCCCGCGGCGGAAGGGAAGGAACGCCGCGAAGCATCGGTCGAAGAGGAACGGCAACCGCCGCGGGGCGACGCTCGCCGCGAAATGGAGCGCGAGTCATCCCGTGTATCGACGCAGCGACCAGCGCAGGGTCAAACCGGAAATGGACAATCGGACGTTCGTTCCAGCGATGAAACGACCGCAGTTCCACCGGCTCGGGAGGAAGCAGTGTCGGCGGGAGCACGTGGACCGCAATCTGCCCCGCAGCCGGTATCCCCGCTGCAGAGTCGTACCGAGTTCAAGATGGAGACCACGGCGACTTCGCGTCCGGTTCCCGACGCGCCGAAGGTGCAAGAGAGCATGGCTTCGCCGTCCATTGTCGGCAACGCCGCATTAACTCAGTTGAATCCGATGTCGGCGCCCACCGTAGCGCAGCAGGTCGGTGAGCTTCTCGGCGCGACGCGTGTCGGCGAGGTGGAGTCGCAACAAGCCGCGTCGCCCGCATCGACCACCGGCGACGCTCGGGCGAATACGCCTGCGCAGAGGTCGCCCGCACCGGCGCGGTCGAGTGAGAGTCGGATGACCGAGGCGTCGTCGCGGCGGCCCCACGAAGTCGAAACCAAGGAAGCGTCGGCGTTTGAGCGGCTCGTTCGCTCGATCCGCCTGCAAACCGGATTGCGAAGCTCGTCCGCCCGCTTGCAGTTGCACCCGCCGGAACTGGGTCGCGTACGGGTTGATGTGCGACTGGCGGGCGAACACGTCGAAATCGACGTGCGGACGGAAACCGACGCGGCCCGCGAGACCCTCTCGCACCGCGCGGACGAATTGAAAACGGCCTTGGAGCATCATGGTATCCACGTGGACCGCCTCGATGTGGCCGTCCACGCTCCGCCTGATCCGCATCACGGGTTGGCCGGATACGACGGCCCGACGGTGCCGCCCGACGCACAGCGAAATCCGTCAGGGCGCGGATCGTCGTCGCGATCGGGCGGAGGGGAACGGGAGGACGGCGGCGCGGCCTCCGTGAGCGGAGATGCGCCAGTGGCGGAAGCCGTCGCGGAGGCACGGCTGGACATCAGGGTTTGATCGGTTCGCGCCGCGGGCGGGATTCGCGGCGTTGAGTTGTCGGCAAAAGGAGTCACCAACATGCAATCCGTTAGCGCCGCGTCGCTTCTGTCGCCTTCCACCGCGCCGAAAGCGGCCAATTCGTTCTCCGACATGGGCAGCGGAGAGTTCCTCAAGTTGCTCATTACTCAACTGACCAGCCAGGACCCCATGCAGCCGATGGGCAACGAGGAATTGCTGCGGCAGATTTCGTCGATCCGCGAAATCGAGCTTTCGACGACGCTCACCGAATCGCTGCGGAACCTGACCGGCCAGCAGAACGTCACGGCGGCCTCCTCGATGATCGGGCAATACGTCACCGGCGCGCCGGGTGCGAACGGCCAGTTGAGCAGCGGGTTGGTCGTCGGCGTGCGCTTCGCCGATGGCGGTCGTCCGGTCCTGATGCTCTCCAACGGGGTTGAAATGCCGCTCGAACAGGTGAGCCTCATTCAACCGCCGCGGCAGGGCGCCGAAGCGTTGGTCGGCCAAACCGTGATGGGCATCGATCAACGTGATCCGAAGAAACCGCAGGTCGTCGAGGGCGTGGTCACCGCGGCGCGGGTGGATGACAAGGGCGAGGCCTTCCTCGAATTGGACACGGGAAGCGAGTTGCGATTGCGGGACCTGGTGAGCGTCACGACGGGCGCGACGGCGTAGGAACAGGGAGAGACAAAGCGATGGCACTTACCGATGCGATGCTGACCGGGTTCACCGGGATCAAGAGCAACAGCGTGGCCGTGGACGTGGTGGGCGACAACCTCGCCAACCTCAACACGACCGCCTTCAAGGGGCAGCGGACGTTGTTCGAGACCCTGTTGTACCGAACGGTCAGCGAAGGCACGGCCCCCAGCGCTACCAGCGGAGGGACCCTTCCGCGGCAGATGGGGAGCGGCTCGACCGTCGCCGCCATCCAACGCAACTTCAATCAAGGCGGATTCGATAGCACGGGTTTTCAAGGAGACTTGGCCGTCGAGGGCGACGGCTTTTTCATCCTCGACGCGGGCGGCGGAAGGCAGGTCTACACCCGCGACGGCGCCTTCCACCTCGATGCCACGCAGACCCTGGTGTCGCAGGACGGCGACGCCGTACAGGTGTTCGGCGTCGATCAAACGGGCGCGATCGTCCCCGGCACGCTGACGAGCTTGGTGATCCCCCTCGGCACGGCCAGTCAGGCGATCCCCACGGCGCAAGTCGTGATGGACGGTCGGCTCGATCCTTCCACGAATATCGCTTCCGCGGGGGCGGTCGTGACTTCGCAACCGCTGGTTACCGCGTCGGGGGCGCCCGCGACGCCCGCGACGGCACTCGCCGATCTTGTCGATGCCAACGGGGTTCCGCTTTTCGCTGCCGGCGACGAACTGGCGATCAACGCCTCGAAGGGCGGAATCGCGACGACGGAATCGACGTTCCTGGTAGGGACGACGGGGAGCACAGTCGGCGACCTGGCGACGCATCTTCAGAACGTTCTTGGAATCAACACCGACCCGGCCACAGGCGGTGCGCCCGGCGTGACGGTCGCGGCGGGTCCGAACCCGCCCGCGGGGACGCTGGTCATTACCTCAGATTCGGGCGAGATCAACGCCGTCACGCTCGACGCGAGTTCGATTACCAACAAAACGGGACTCCTCAGCGCTCCGTTTCAGTTCACCACCACGATGCCTGCGCTCGGCGGGGGCGTGACCACGAGTTTCAGCGTGTACGACTCGCTGGGAAACCCCGTCGACGTGCGCTTGCGGGCCGTGTTGGAGTCCAAGTCCCAGGCCGGGACGACGTGGCGATTCTACGCCGAATCCACGGGTGACAGCGATTTGTCACCCATGCTGGGGACGGGGACGATTACGTTCGACCCCAATGGGCAGTTTGTCGGAGCGACCGGCACGGACCTCACCATCGACCGAGCCGGCAGCGGGTCGACGTCGCCGCTCGCCTTCACCTTGAATTTCAGCGGACTGAACGGGCTGGCGAGTTCCGACGGATCATCGGAGCTCATCATGGCCAGCCAGGACGGCGCGCCGGCGGGGATTCTGACGAACTACGGCATCGACCGCGACGGCATCGTCACCGGCGTCTACTCGAATCAGCAGACACAGATTCTCGGGCAGGTGGCGCTGGCGACGTTCATCAATGACGAAGGGCTGGTCGCGCAGGACAGGAACATCTTCCTGCCCGGCCCCGACTCCGGCGATCCGGTGGTCGGCGCACCGCGGACGGGGACCGCGGGCGCGGTCATCGCCGGAGCGCTGGAGCAAAGCAATGTGGAGATCGCGCGGGAGTTCATCGGGCTGATTACGGCCTCGACGGGCATCTCCGCCGCCAGCCGGGTGGTACGCACGGCGGATGATCTATTGCAGCAACTGTTGCTGCTGGCGCGATAGGGGCCGCAACAATCCGAACCCCAAGCGCAAGCGCGGGGCCGGGAGTGGGCCCGTCGCTGGCGCTCCGGGTTCGGTTCGGACGGGCGGCATGAGAACATGATTACGGTAACCCGACTGGACGAGCGCGTCGTCGTCATCAACGCCGAGTTGATCAAGATGATCGAGTCCACCCCGGACACGATCATTACCCTGATTAACGGCGACACGCTCATCGTCCGAGAAAACGTGGACGAGGTGGTGCGGCGGGCGATCGACTACGCCCGCCAGATTCGCGGCTTTCAGGTGGTATAGCGGCGGTGACGATACCCGATGGTGCGACGGGCACGTCGGGAGGCCCAAAAACGATCGACGGAACGATCGACAGAAGGATCGGCGGCGATGGACGTAGGGACGGTTATCGGGCTTCTCGCCGGAGTGGCGATGCTGCTCTGGTCGATCCTCATGGTGTCGGATCTGACCCCGTTCATCGACTATCCGTCGATGGTCTTGGTGAGCGGGGGCTGCCTATGTGCGGCCCTGGTCAGCTTTCCGATCCAGAACGTGCTCGTCGTCGCCAAGGTCATTAAGCAATGCTTCTTCCACAAGCTGCGCGACCCGCGAGAGGTGATCGTGGAGATGGTGCGCTACGCGGACCTCGCCCGGCGGGACGGGATTCTGGCGTTGGAGAATCTGACCGGGAGGATCGAGGACCCGTTCATCGTGTCGGGGATTCAGATGGCCGTCGACGGGACCGACCCGAACATGATCGAGGCCATCCTGATGAGCGACGTGGAGGCGATCGAGGTCCGGCACGCGGAAGGCAAGGCCCTCTTCGACAACATCGGCAAGTACGCTCCCGCGTTCGGGATGATCGGGACGCTCGTCGGACTCGTCATCATGCTCAAGAACATGAACGACCCCAAGTCGATCGGTCCGGCCCTGGCCGTCGCCATCCTCACCACGTTGTACGGGGCGGTGGTCGCCAACCTCATCGCCCTTCCCATGGCGGAGAAGCTGGGACGCCGCAGCCGAGAGGAAACGTTCCTGAAGATGATCGTCATCAAGGGCGTCATGGCCATCCAGCAGGGGGACAACCCGCGGATCGTCGAGCAGAAGCTCAAGACCCTCCTGCCGAACCGGCTGCGGCATACGGTCGTCGCGAAGAAGCAGGCGGCCTAAGGGCGAAAGGGTGGGCGCGATCAGGAAAGCGGCGGGCCCGGAAGGCGCGCCCGAGTGGGCGTTGACCTACGGAGACATTATGTCGTTGTTACTGTGCCTATTCGTCGCTCTGGTGTCGATGAGCGAGGTCAGGCACGATCGATTCCAGCAGGCGGCGACGTCGCTGCAACGGGCATTCGGCGGTCATGAGGGGGACGTGGGCGATCTTCCCGTGGAGGCCGAATCCTTGAATACCCTCATTGCGAAGCTCTCCGAATTGGAGGCGCCCAAGTTCACCGATAAGAAGGGCGACTCGCCGGACGAGGGAATCCGCGGACGCAACTTCCGCGTGACCAACGTACGCGAAGGGCTGCAGATTGTCGTAGGCGGAAAGATATCGTTCGACCGATTCAGCGCCAACCTCAAGCCCGAAGCCCGGGAGTTGGTCGCCCAGACCGCGGAACGGATTCGCGGATACAACACGAAGATCGTGGTGCGCGGTCACGCGACCCGCGAGCCGCTGCCCGACGGGGCGCCGTTCAAAGACGCCCGTGATCTTTCTTACGCCCGGGCGAAGACCGTGGCCCGGGAGTTGGAGGAGGCCGGAGTCCGGCGGGTGCGGATTCTGGTGATCGCGGTGGGCGACGGTGAACCGTTGGCCCGGCAGGCGTACACGGAGGAGAGACGTGCCTTGAATCGGCGCGTCGAGATTCTGGTCACGGAGGACTTGGTGGACGATTACGCCGGGTCCAGCCTGGCGGATGAACTAAAGGAGTCCGCAAATGGCGGCTGAAGAAACGGAATCGAGACCGGAGACCTCGCCGAACAAGCCCAAGGGACGCGGGTTGTCCCTGGTGCTCGTGGCCATCCTGATGGGCGCCGAAGGCGTGGGCGTGTTTTTTGTGACGAAAATGTTCGCCGGTTCCGAACCGTCGTCCGCCGCCGCTTCCGAGGGGGAGTCTACGCCGGTGCCGCCCACGGAAGGGCATGCCGCGAAATCCGAGCACGGCGCGACGGGCGAACACGGGGGCAAGTCGCCGGCGGGCGCGGTCGGCGGGCAGGCGGAAATCGAGCTGACCGAGTGCCGACCCAGCAACAAAATGACCGGCAAACTCATCACCCTGAAGATTCGCGTATCAGCGTTGGTAGCGTCGGCGGAGGTGGAGCGTGCGAGAACGCTGGCGGAAGCGAACAAGGCCCGCATCAACGATCGGGTCAACTTCGTCATTCGCAGTGCTGAGCCGCAGGCGCTCAACGAACCAGGGCTGGAAACGATCAAACGGCGGCTCAAACATGAACTGGCCAAAGTGCTCGGCGACGAACAGCTCATCCAGGAAGTGCTCATCCCCGAAATGCTGCAATCCGGGTCGGGGCTTTGAGTGTCGAGCGCCTCGCCGATTCACCGATAATATCCGGTGCCTCATCGAGCCGCGTTGGTCTAATGGATTGGACTGATGGCCGAACCTTCCCAAGAACTCTCCGCCACGCCGTCCCCGGACGGCGCCGCGTCCAACCCGACGGACGTCGACGCGCTGTTGAGCGGTGCCGCGGCCGGCGCCGACGCAGCCTCGGTGCCACCTTTTGACACTGAAGAGATCACCCAGGCGGACATCGACGCCCTGATGAGCGCCGCGGGCGGGGGCGAACCCGCTCCGATCGCGGCTCCACTCGCGTCCGATCCGCGCGTCGATTCGAGGGTTCCGCCCTTCGACGAGACGCCGGGGGCCATGCCCGAGGCGGCGTCGAAGGCGCCTCCGGCGGTCACGACCCAACGCTATGAGCTGCCCGATCTGGGCCCCTCGACGCTCGACGGCGTCGACGTGAAGCGCCTTACCATGCTCAACGACGTCAAGCTCCGCGTGAAGATCGAGCTGGGACGCACGCGCATGTTGGTCGAGGACGTGCTCAAACTCGGCGAGGGCGGCGTCGTGGAGTTGGACAAACTGGCCGGCGACCCGGTGGATGTGTATGCCAATGACCGGCTCATCGCCCGCGGCGAAGTCCTGGTTCTCAACGACAGTTTTTGCGTGCGGATCAGCGAGGTCGTCTCCCGCGACCCCCACCGAGTGAGCATATGACGATTCGCCGGGCATCCCAGCGCCGCGGGTTCCTCGGCGTGGCAACGACGTTGTGCACCGCCGCGGTCTGCGCCGCGGACGTTCCATCGGGTCCGACCGTCGGCGATGCCGGCTTGCGGCCCGCTCCCAACCAGAGTGTGTCCATCGACGCGGCCGTGGGCGTCCAAGAGGTACAACCGGTTGACGAGGGACCGCCCACCGTCGAGGAGGGCGCGGGACGGTCCACCCCAGCGGAGTCCAACGCCGGATCGTTGACCATTGCACCCTCGTCGCGCTTCGCACGGAGGAGACTACCGCCGGCCCTGGGCGATGGGGCCATCAACGAGCCATCAACGCCGTGGTATCGAACGGGAATCGGCGCGCTCGCCGTCGTCTTGACCCTGGTCGCTGGGGCATACTGGGTCGTGCGGCGCTGGATGCCGTCCGCACGAACCGTCGACGCGAGCGTGATGAAGATCGTAGGCCGCACGGGCTTGACACCCAAACAAAGTCTCGCCTTGGTTCAGGTCGGGCGGCGGTACGTCGTGGTCGGCGTGTCCCCTGATCGCCTGGACTCGTTGTGCGAAATCTGCGACCCCGAGGAGGTTGCGGAGTTAGGTCTGCGGATCGGTTCTCAGCGGACAGAGTCGGCCGATGAGTTTAACGCGTTGCTCGCGGGCGAGGCGTCGGATTACCCGGATGCGTCGCCGCCCGTTTCAGACTTGCGCGAGCGGGAGTCTTCTCAGCGGGCGGGAACGCCCGGTGCGCTGAAAGACCTGCTAAGCAAACTTCGGACGCTGCAGCCGAAGTGACGCGGCAACGCTGGAGCGGCACGTAGTACTGACGAGCAGTACGCTCATGGATCGACTGGACAGTCGGTCCCACAACCTGTTCGGCGCGCGTTGGAAACGTGTGCGACATGGGAGCATGGATGCTCACTCATGGGTCGACGTCTGACCATCGCCGGGGTCGTCGTGCTGCTGGTTGCGGGCAGTGCGTCCGCACAGACGTCGAGCGCGCCCCGGCCTTTCGACAACTCGGCGAATCTTCCCGATCTCACGAAATTGCTGCCGCCGGCGACCGACGCCAAGAGCGTCAGCGCCAGTCTGCAGATCCTGATTCTACTCACTGTTCTGACGCTCATTCCATCCATCTTGGTGATGACGACCGCTTTCCCGCGGATCATCATCGTGCTTGCCCTATTGCGGCAGGCCGTGGGAGCGCCGCAATTGCCGCCGGGTCAGGTTCTGTTAGGACTCTCTCTGTTCGTCACCATCCTTATTATGACGCCGACCTGGCAGAAAGTCCACGCCGAGGCCGTTGCACCCTACCTCGACAGCCGGATGGGACAGGCCCAGGCTATGGATATCACTGCCGCGCATCTGAAGGACTTTATGTACCGGCAGATAGAGCAAGCGGGTAATGACGAAGATGTCTATCTGTTCCTGGAGTACACCGAAAATCGGGAGATCGCGGCGGACGAGAAGATCGACGTCGCCAAGACGCCGCTCACCGTGATGATTCCGGCGTTCATGCTCAGTGAGCTTAAGACCGCGTTTGTCATGGGATTTCGGATTTATCTGCCGTTCCTGGTCATTGACATGGTCATTGCGACCATTCTTCTTTCGATGGGTATGATGATGCTCCCGCCGGTACTGATTTCACTACCCTTCAAGCTCTTGCTCTTCGTATTGGCGGACGGATGGCATCTGGTGGTCGAGACGCTTCTGGAAAGCTTTGTCTAGAGAGGATGCGAAAGTGGAATGGAGTGAAGCATTGGAACTTGGCCGCAATGCGTTTTGGATGGCGCTGACGATCGCAGCCCCGATCCTCGTCATCGGCCTGGCCGTGGGACTGCTGATTTCGCTATTCCAAGCGGTGACCCAATTGCAGGAACAGGCCTTGAGCTTCGTTCCGAAGATCGCGGCCATGGTCGTCGCCGCTTCGATCTTCACCCCCTGGATCGCGGAACAGATGGTGGAATACACGCGCAAGTTGCTCGGGTCGCTCCCCTGGTAAGAGTGGATTGAACACGATGCCCGTGCCGTTGGTTGAAATCCTTGTAGCTCTGCCGGCATTCGCGCTGGTGCTCTTCCGGGTGTCGGGCCTGGTGCTTACGGCGCCCGTCTATGGAAGCACCGCCGTCCCGGTACGCATTCGGGTCGCGCTAACGCTCGTGGCGACGGCCGTGATCTTTCCCCTGGTTCGGCGACAGGCGCCGTCGGACGTGACGCTGTCATCGGCCGTGGTCGGAGGCATCGGGGAACTGATGATCGGGGCGACGATCGGTCTGGCCGTATCCATCATCCTGATGAGCGCCGAGGTCGCCGGTGAAATGGTCAGTCAACAGGCGGGCATCTCACTCAGCGAAGTCATCAATCCGCTGATGAATGAGCAGAGTTCGATCATTGGCCAAATCTACGTCGTCGTGTTGACGTTGTTGTTTCTCCTTGCAGGAGGCCACCGCGCCGTCATGGCGTCGCTGCTGGATACGTTTCAGGTAATTCCGCTACTGTCCTTCAGGCCCGGCGAGTCCATTGTACTGCTTCTCGTGGAGATGCTCTCGGCGGCGTTCATGGTCGGCATTCGCCTGGCCGCACCCGTGCTGATTGCGTTGTTCTTATCCGGCACCGCTCTCGGCTTCTTGTCTCGCACGATGCCCCAGTTAAACATTCTATCGGTAGGCTTCACCGTGCGGGCGCTCATTACCCTATCCGTGGCCGCCATTGCGCTCGGGGCGTGTCAAGGCGTGCTGTTGGACGCGGTGTGGGAAGGTCTTGACATGATCCGCACGAGCTTCGGGCTTGGACCGAGCCATTGGAGTGGTGGACCCTGATGGCCGCACATGCCGAGGACAGGACCGAAGCGCCGACCCCGCGACGACGCCAGGAAGCGCGTTCCAAAGGGCAAGTCGCGCGAAGCCAGGATTTGACGGCGGCCGTCGTATTGGTCGCGGCGTTCGCCACACTGCGGCTGTTTGGG
Organism: uncultured Phycisphaera sp.; assembly: GCA_964421865.1. Taxonomy (GTDB): domain Bacteria; phylum Planctomycetota; class Phycisphaerae; order UBA1845; family UBA1845; genus SBAX01. The sequence continues at coordinate 14,368 of CAYQZH010000018.1, forward strand.
CCGCATCTCTGGCGGACCTTACTGGCTATGGTGAGCATTTCCCTCTCGCCGGACTCGCCCATGCGACTGGACGAAATGCCGATGTTCGCGGGCGCTGTCGGGACGGAGCTGGCCAAGCGCCTCGCTCCGCTGTTCGTCGTCCTCTTTCTAGCCGCAGTGGTCGTGCTGTACGCCCAGGTGGGATTGCTATTCACGTGGCAGCCGCTGATGCCGAGCCTGGCGAAGATCAACCCGCTCAACGGATTCGCGCGACTTTTTTCGATTCGCTCGGTGATGGCAGCGATCACCAGCTTCGCCAAGCTGATCCTCGTGGGCGTCGTCGCGTATTTTACCATCGCACACGGCGCCGCGTCAATTCTTCATTCTTTCACTTTCGGATTCCACGATGTCGTGCGCCTCGGGTGCGCACTGACGTTCGAGTTGGGAATGAAACTGTCGATCGCACTGTTGATTCTAGCGCTGCTGGACTTCGCGTGGCAGAGATTCCGTCACGAGCGCGACTTACGGATGACCAAAGAGGAGGTCAAGGACGAACTGCGGAGCATGGAGGGCGATCCGAGTATCAAGCGCCGCCGCCGACAACTCCAGTTGCAAATGGCCATGCAGCGGCTGCGCAAGGATGTTCCCAAGGCGGACGTGGTAGTCACGAACCCCACTCACCTCGCGGTGGCAATCGCCTACGACGTAGAGACCATGATCGCTCCGAAAGTCGTTGCCAAAGGGGCGGATGAGATTGCCCTGCGGATTCGCCAGATCGCGGCGGAGTTCGGAATCCCCATTGTCGAGCGGAAGCCCCTGGCGCGGGCATTGTACGACACGGTCGACGTCGGGCAATACATCCCCGAGCAGTTCTATCGTGCGATCGCGGAAATCCTCGCGTATATCTATGAAGTGACCGGCCGGTCGCCGACGGCGGCGCGGCGCGAACTGGTGGGCGCGGCATGAACGAGGCAGTCTTATTCACAGTGATGGTAAAGGAAGACTGACATGCCCGTACCCGACCTGACCAAACTGCGCCTCGCGTCGAGCTTCGTTAAACATCGCGGACTGTTCTTGCCCATTAGCGCCCTCGCACTCATTCTCGTGATTCTGGTCCCATTGCCGACCTCAGTGATGGATCTGTTGCTCCTCATCAACCTGACCCTGTCGGGCGTGGTGCTGCTCACGGTGATGTACATCGGCGGGCCGTTGGATTTTTCCTCGTTTCCGTCATTGCTCCTCGGATTGACGCTCTTTCGACTCGTTCTGAACATCGCCACGACGCGTCTGATCCTCACCAACGGCAACGCGGGCCACGTCGTCGCCACCTTCGGGGGCTTCGTCGCCAGCGGGTCGCTGATTGTGGCGATCATCATCTTCTCGATCATCGTCGTCGTTCAGTTCGTGGTGATCACCAAAGGCGCGACGCGAATCGCGGAAGTAGCGGCCCGGTTCACCTTGGACGGAATGCCGGGCAAACAAATGGCCGTCGACGCGGACCTGAACGCCGGCTCCATCACCGACGAGGAGGCCAAACGCCGCCGCTCCGACATCACCCGCGAGGCCGACTTCTACGGGGCGATGGACGGGGCCAGCAAGTTCGTCCGCGGCGACGCCGTGGCGGGAATCATCATCACCTTCGTCAATATCCTGGGCGGAATCTACGTGGGATTGGTGCAACTCGGGCTTCCCATCGGGGAGACGTTGCGGCGGTTCACCATCCTCACCATCGGTGACGGGCTTGTGTCACAGATACCGGCGTTCATCGTCTCCGTCTCTGCGGCGATGATCGTCACCCGTTCAGCCGCCAAGAAGAACCTGGGCGAGGAGTTGTTGGGACAGTTGACCAGTCAGCCCACCGCTCTGGCGTTGACGGCGGGGTTCCTGGCCGTGCTCGCTTTGACGCCGCTTCCCAAGCCTCCGTTGGTGTTATTGACGGTCTCGACGCTGGCGGCCGCCTATCTTCTGACCAAGCGCGACCAGGCCGTTCTCGCCCAGGCCGCCGCCGCCAAGATCAAGCCCGCCGCCGCGGAACGAGTCGAAAAGCACCTCGCGCCCGATCCGATGGAACTGAACGTCGGCTACGGGCTGATCCGACTCGTCGACCGCAAACAAGGCGGCGATCTGCTCGATCGCATCACCAACATGCGGCGACAAGTCGCTCAGGAGCTGGGCATCGTGGTCCCGCCCATCCGCATCCGCGACGACATCCAGCTTCAATCCAACGAGTTCCAGGTCAAGCTCAAGGGGTTGCAGATCGGCTTGGGCGAGGTCCTTCCGGGTCACTTGCTGGCGATCCACGCCGGGGCGGTCACGGAGCGAATATCGGGAGTTGAAACGAAGGAACCCGCGTTCGGCCTGCCGGCGCTGTGGATCGGCGACGACCAGCGTCACGAGGCCGAGCATCGCAACTACACCGTCGTCGAACCGACCAGCGTCATCAGCACCTATCTGGTCGAACTCGTCCGCCGCCACGCCGACGAACTTCTCACCCGCCAGGAAGTGAACCGGCTGTTGGATCACCTCAAGGAGACCGCGGCCAAGCTCGTCGAAGAGGTCATCCCCAACGTGCTCAAGCCCGGCGAGGTGCAGAGAGTGCTGCAAGGGTTGTTGCGCGAACGCGTGCCGATCCGTGACCTGGAGTCGATCGTCGAGGCCATCGCCGACATCGCCGGTCGGACGAAAGATGCCGAAATCCTCACCGAATACGCCCGCAACGCCCTCGCCCGCACGTTGTGTCATCAGCACAAGGCCGACGACGGGCGCATTCACTGCATTACGTTGGATCCGAGTCTGGAGCAATTGATCGGCAAGAGCATCGAACGGTCGGAGCACGGCACGACGCTCACCCTGCCGCCACAGGTCCAAACCAAGATCGTCGCCGCGATCCGCACCCAGGTGGAGAAAGCCGCCACCGCGACGCGCGGTCGACCGCCCGTACTCTTGACCCCGCCGCAAATCCGACTCTGGTTGCGGAAGATGCTCGAAGTCCAACTCCCTTCGGTGGCGGTATTGTCCTACAACGAAATCGTTCGCGGATTCGAGGTCGAATCCCATGGAATGGTGGTTTTGACGGATGAAACTTAGAACCTTTCAAGGGAAATCAATGGCCGAGGCGCTCGAACAGGTCAAACGGCAGTTCGGGCGCGGGGCCGTGATCCTCAACACGCGTACCGCGACCAAGGGGCGGTTTTTGGGAATCGGGGGAAGACCTTACGTCGAGATCACCGCCGCCCGCTCAATGTCCGATCTACCCCCTCCGCTACGCCGCGGTACCGTGCTTCGCCGGTCAGGTCGTGGCGATCGCCCGGAGGGAGCCGCTCCGCCGATGATCGTAACATCCCCAGACCCCACCGCCGCACCCGCCGCGGACGCCCTGCTTTCAGAAGTCGGGGAATTGAAGTCCCTCGTCGGCGAACTGGTGCGCGAGACGCGTCGGTCCCGCTCGCCGGCCGCGCCGGGTGAACTATATGAGTACTATCAGAAGCTCGTCGCGAACCGCGTGGCCGAGGAACTGGCCCGACGCCTCATCGACGACACTCGACGTCAACTGACCGACCAACAGTTGCGCGATCCGGCGGCGGTCCGCGGTCAGCTTGCTCGGTCGTTAGCGGCCATGCTTCCCGCAGGCGGACCGATCCGCGCGGGTACCCAAGAAAGACCCTACATCGTGGCTTTGGTCGGGCCCACCGGGGTCGGCAAAACCACCACGATCGCCAAGCTGGCGGCGAACTTCCGCCTGCGGGAAGGGCGGAAGGTCGGGCTGATTACGATTGACACCTACCGGATCGCCGCCATCGAGCAGCTCAGGACGTACGCCCAGATCATCGACGTTCCGCTAGAGGTGGCGATGTCGCCGGAGCAGCTTCGGGAAGCCGTCGCACAAATGTCCGACTGCGACCTCATCCTCATCGACACTGCGGGCCGGAGTCAGCGTGACGCCGCCAAGATCAACGATCTCAGCGCGTTCTTTTCTGCCGTGAAGCCCCACGAAGTCCACCTTGTTCTCTCCGCGGCGTGCGGCGAAGGCGTGCTCGCGGAGACGATCGAGCGGTTCAGCGGTGTCGACGTCGACCGAGTGATTTTCACGAAATTGGATGAGGCCGTTGGGTTCGGGGTGATCCTGAATTGCCTCCAAAACCTTAAGGCCCAACTATCCTATGTGACGACCGGGCAGGACGTGCCCAACGATATTGAGGCGGGAGAAGGGCGGTCGATCGCCGAGCTGATCCTCGGGAACCGCGGGCATCTGCCCGCGCCCGAAGCGGTTTCCGGCGGTCCCGTCCCGGCCCGACGGGAAGAGTCATGGGTCGCGTAAGCACGACGACGCCAAAGCGATAGGACGGACCGGTATGCCAACGGGTCGCCATGACCAAGCGACGCAGCTGCGTGAGATGATGCGCGGGCATCACCGTTCGGCTTCTACCGTGGCCGTCATGAGCGGCAAGGGCGGCGTCGGGAAATCCAACGTTGCTGTCAATATTTCAATATGTCTTGCTGAGCGAGGTCTACGCGTTGCGCTCGTCGATCTGGACATGGGGTTGGCGAACGCCGACCTCCTGATGAACCTCCATCCGCGTTACACCATCGCGCACCTTGTCGCGGGGGTGCGAACCATCGACGAGATCAGCCTTGCCGGACCGGGAGGGATTCGGTTCATCCCCGGAGCGTCGGGAATGCACGGGCTGGCCAACCTCTCCGAGTTCGAGCGGCAAAACCTGATTTCGCAACTGCACAAGCTGGAGGCCAATACTGATATCATCGTTTTCGATCTGGGCGCCGGGATCTCGCGCAACGTGACCAGCTTCGCCCATGCCGCCGACCGGACCTGGATCGTCACCACGCCGGAGCCGCCGGCGCTGACCGACGCCTATGCCACGATCAAGGCACTGCACCGCGAACAGTATCGCTCCCCGATCGCCCTGGTGGTCAACATGGCCAACAGCCGGGCGGAAGCACAACTCGCCTATCGGCGGGTCGCCGGGGTGGCGCGGAAATTTCTTAATTTCCCTATTGCGGACGGCGGCTACATGTTGCAAGATACCGCTGTGGAGCTGGCCGTTCAGGCGCGGTGCCCCTTTGTAATTCGTTACCCGGGGTCGAACGCCAGCGCCTGCATCGCCGCGATGGCGAGCGAAGTAGCCCGAACTTGTGCGGCGCCGCCGCGTCGGAGCGGGTTCTTCAAACGCGTCGCCGGACTCTTTGTCTGACGCGGCGGGCGAACAAAAGCTGTAAACTCCCACTCCTGCGCCGACATGGATGTCGGTCGCGGACTCGCGGGGCGGATGATTGCCACGGAGGGATCCGTCGCAAGTCCCTGGTCAGTCATCCCCGGTGATCCCCGCAACGGATGGTCATTGCGACACGGATGTTGCGCCGATGGTGGCACGGTACGCGGGCGCGAGCCTCGGACTGCTGGCCTTCGTCATTGTCGTCACCGCCGGGCTGATCGCCCAGAACCCGGTGACGGTCACTCTTTCGCGCAGCATCTTCGCTCTCTTCCTCTTCTGCCTTATCGGACTCGTTCTCGGCCGCGTCGCCCAGATGGTGGTGGCCGAGCACGAGCAGAAACGGGAAACGGAGATTCGCAAACGGTACCACGAGCCGTCGGTGACCCCGGCCGAGAGGTCGGAAAACAGGTCCACCGACGACGCGGGCGGGTCGATAGCTCCGTAGGGTCTGCCCCTACGGAGCCTGGCGCCGCGCGCGCCGGCGTCGGTCGGCGCCGATCGTGGAGCCCAACGCAGGGACGCGTAAGGAGCAGATGGGATGCGAGCAACCAAATCACCCTCGGAACTCAGCCGACTATGGCAGGAATTCAAGAAGTCAGGGGACCGATCGCTGCGCAACGTGCTCATGGAGGAGTTCCTCCCCATCGTGAAGTACAACGCGGAGCGGATCGGAGCCAAGCTCCCCGACGAAGTCGAGAACGACGATCTCATATCAGCCGGCATCTTCGGCCTGATGGACGCCATCGACGCCTTCGACCTGGAACGCGGAGTGAAGTTCGAGACCTACTGCGCCCCGCGCATCCGCGGGGCGATCCTGGACGAGCTTCGGAGCATGGACTGGGTGCCGCGGCTGGTGCGGAGCCGGGCCAACAAGCTGGATCGCGTTTCGCGGGAACTCGAATCCACCCTGGGCCGCTCCCCGACCGAGGGGGAGATCGCCTGCCGTCTCAACCTCCCCTCGGGCGAGTTTGAGAAGCTGGTCCGCGACGCGACGGCCGTCACCCAGGTTTCGCTGTCCCGGAAGTACTCGGAGACCGACTCGAACAAGGAGGTCTTCGAGATCGATGTGATCGAGGACAAGCGGGGCAAGGACCCGGTTACGGAGATCCAAAAGAAGGACCTGAAAGACCTCATCACTCGCGGCCTCACACGGGCGGAGCGGCTGATCCTCATCCTCTACTATTATGAAGAGATGACCATGAAGGAGATCGGGGCGACCCTCGATCTATCCGAGAGCCGCGTTTCGCAAATGCACTCCTCGATCCTCAAGCGGCTCAAGGACCAACTCGACGCCCGCCGCAAGGAATTGATTCACTGAGGATCGTACGAACCGAAAGTAGCTCCCCCGAAAAGAGATACGGCGAGACGTCGACGACGCGATCGTCGCCCACGCCCGCCGCATTCTTTTTCATACGCTGCCCGCTTCTTGGGCGGGCGTGAAGCGTCCTTACACCGCGGCAGTTGTCCCCGGCGCAAAAGTGAAGAAGTAGAAGAACACGCCGGCCGCGAGAGCCCAAATCCACCAACTCATAGTAAGCCTCCGTTGCAGAAGGAAACCTCGTGACCCATCCTCCCGCGCCGGAAGGACGCTCACGTCGCTGGTACTATACCACCTCGGCATGGGATGGGAAGAGGGTAGGTCAAAAGAAGTTATCGACCTTGGCGGATTCCCCGGAGGGGGGATATGATGACCGGTTCGGGAATCGGTTTCGTTACACGGCTGGGTGACCGGCCAAGAAGCGGGCGTTGGGGTCGAAAAGGCCGTGAAAGAGATGCCGGGGCAGCCAAGACAGGGCCAAAACGCGGCCGTGCCGCCTGGCGGTCCTTCTCGACCAGGACAGAATAAAGCAGGGATGGAACCAAGGGGGCCTCAGTCTTGGATGGGTACCCACGGACGCGACCTGCGGTTCTTGTTGGTTTTCGCCCTTCTGATGGGCATCTACTACGCCGCGACCACCACGGCGGCGGTCAAGGAGCGGTTCTTCCCCTGGTACCTCACCCTCAATACCGAGGCCTCCGTCGGCGTCCTTCACGCCACCGGGGTCGACTACGTCAGCCGTATTCATCATTCCCTGAACTCGTCGCGGGGGTCGATCACGGTCGAGCGGGGCTGCGACGCGGTGGAGCCGACCGCGCTGTTCGTCGCGGCGGTGCTGGCGTCACCGGTTCGCATGATGGCGAAGCTGCCCGCCGTGCTGGTGGGGACGCTGGTGTTGGCGGTCGTGAACCTGGTCCGAATCGTCAGTTTGTTTCTCAGCGCCGTGTACTGGCGTACGGCGTTCGACATTTTTCACCTGGACGTCTGGCAGGCGGCGTTCATCCTCTTAGCCATCGTGATGTGGGCGTTGTGGGCGTCGTGGGCCGTTCGCCGGTCCGCCGTCGGCGGAGAACGGATCCATGCTACCCCCTAAGCTCATCGTTCGCTTCGCCGTTCTCGTCGTCGTGTTCTACGCCCTGTTGATGATCCCCTGGTCCGGGTTGGAACGCGGGTACGCCGGCGTGTTCCGCGCGAGCGGGGACGCTCTCTTTTCACGGTTCTGGTTTTGGCCGTCGGGCAGAGTCCGTTTCCTGGATTTGCAATCGCCGACTCTCGCTGAGGACCTCGCCGCGGCGATCGGGCACGAGCTTCCGCCCCACGCCAAGATCGCTCAGCCGGAGGGGGTCAAGGACACGCTCATGGTCCTGATGAACTCCAACTCCGGCACGATCGGACAGTTGCGAACGGGAAGCCGATACATCGCCTTTGAGCCGACGGCGGCCGTGATCGCCCTCAGTCTGGCGACTCCCATCGTCTGGCGGCGACGAGTATGGGTTCTGGCGTGGGGGCTGTTTTGGGTCCACATCTTCATCGCCCTGCGGCTTTCGCTGACGCTTGCGGGGGAGTTTTTCAACCCGGCCAAGAAATATGCCCTGGGTCATGCCAGTCCGTTCTGGCTCGATATCCTGAAGCGCTCGGAGGAGGTCTTTTCGGACAATCCCACGGTGACCCTCGTTGTTGCGATGTTCATTTGGCTGGTCGCCGTGGTCGGACTGTTCGGCTGGTCGGCCTGGCGGAGCAAGCCTGCGGAGGCGGACGAGCGGACGACGGTTGCGGAAACGACCCGTTGACATTCCGATGAAACGCCGCTAATCTACCCATCCTGAAAGCTCCGGGCCGACCAAACCCATTCCGATCGAAGTCGGCACGCTGGAGGCACTTACGAAGCACAGGCTTGAAAGCTGAAAGGGAGGGTGTGCAGTGGTCCGTTCTGGCTGGTTCAATTGGACTGCGGCGGTTCGGGGAGTTCTCTCGGCGTCGGTGGCTGCCGTCTTGGTTGCGGCGGGAGTCGGCCCCGCGGGGACATCGGTTCGCGCCGCCCCGCCGCCGGATACGCGCGAGCCTGCTCCCGTAAGAGAGCCAGTTCCCCTGAACCCGGGGGAGGTTGTCCAGCGGCCGCCGGTTCCGCCCATCCGCACCGGCGACCCCGCGCGCACGGTGGCTTCGGGTGATACGGGTGCATGTTGCTTTGGTCTGGGGAACTGCTACGGCACCTCGGAGACCGGGTGTCTGGCGGGCGGAGGACGGTTCAAGGGAGCGGGGACCGAATGTTCAGAGTTGAGCTGCGCCGGCGCGTGCTGTTTTGGCGATGGTTGCTACGGCGGTTATAGCGAGGGGGTTTGCATTCTGAACGATGGTGCGTATCAGGGTGACGGTACGCTCTGCAGCCAATTGAACATCGCGTGTCCTCCCACCACCGGGGCTTGCTGTTTCCCGAGCGGATGTTTCGACGTGACCCCGGGCGAGTGCGCCTCGGCAGGGAGCCCGTTCCTCGGCCTCGGCACGAACTGCGGGCAGGTTGCCTCCTGCGATCCGCCGGTGCTCCGCGGGGCGTGTTGTTTTGCTGACGGGAACTGCGGAAGTGCATCAGCAGCGCGGTGTACTGAAGCGGGCGGCACGCCCCTTGGCCCCGGAACACTTTGCTTCTCCGAGACTTGCTCGGGCGCTTGCTGCTTTTCCTCGGGCTGTGAAGCGAGGTACGCACCGATCAGCTGCGGAACCAGCGGTGGCTCCTTCCAGGGTTTCGGATCGCGCTGTGCGGACGCGAACATCGCTTGCCCCACGGGAGCCTGTTGCGTGAACGGGTCTTGCAACCAGTGGACCGAGGACTTTTGTATCGCCCAGGGAGGCGAATTCGCAGGTCTTCGGACGAGGTGCAAGGAGGCCCAATGTACAGGGGCTTGCTGCACACGCTTCGGCGAGTGCACGCAGACCGGACCGACGAATTGTGATGGTACGTTCCGCGGTCGGGGAACAGCTTGTGAGGGAGCCAACTGTCCTCCCGCCGCAGCGTGCTGCTTCTACTACGGCTGCGACTTCCTGACGGAGACCGCTTGCACCGCGCAGGGCGGCGATTCCCGCGGAGCAGGGACGGTTTGTGAAGACGCGACGTGCGTCGGCGCCTGTTGCTACGACGACGGGTCATGCTCGGCGACGACGAGCGGCAACTGTTACGCGACGTTTCGCGGGCCGGGCACAACCTGTGCCTCAGCGGATTGCCCGCCCCCGGGGGCGTGCTGCTTCGTGGGTGGCGGATGCGGCGAGCCATACACGAACGACGGCTGCCTCGCGAACGGCGGGGATTTCCGCGGGCCGGGCACGACATGTGAAACGGTGGTCTGTCCGCCTCCGGGGGCTTGCTGTTTCGGGGACGGATCGTGTGACAACCTGCGCGAGCAGGCGTGCACCGGCACCGACCGCGGCGGAACCTTCCTGGGGACGGATCGCTTCTGCGAAGGCGGCGGGGTGGTGGTGGTGGTGGACCCCGCCGGAAAGCCGGTGCCGGAGCCAACGCCCTCGTCGGGGTTCTGCCCCGGGGCGTGTTGCGCGTTCTCGTCGTCGGCATGCCTTGACACCTACGGCAAGGAGAGCTGCGAAAACTTCTTCGATGGAGTCTTTCAGGGCGACGGCACGCGCTGCACGGACGGGGGAATCGAGTGCCCTAGTCCCGCCGGCGCTTGCTGTAGGCAGTTCGCCCTAGGACCAGGTTACTCTTGCTCCGAAGGTGCGACCCAGTTTGCCTGTGCGCTGGACGCCGGTCATTTTGTTGTCGGCGTCGATTGTGCTCATGCCGGGTGTTCCTCAACCTTATGCCCAGGGGAAGGGGATTGTTGTACGCCGCATCGCTCGGTCGGGTGCAGCGACGAGACTTGTTGCCAGATAGTCTGCGCGGCCGATCCCATGTGCTGCGTACAGCAGTCTGACTTCCGCTCGTGGGATGCGGCGTGCGCGGAGCTTGCCAACCGCTTGTGCGGCGACGGGCAAGGCGGGTACTGCGCCTTGCATCTGTCCGATCTGAACGGCGACGGTGTCATCGACCTGCTCGATTATCGGCTTTTCCAGAACTCTTTCGGGCAATGAGAGAACGCTTGCGGTTCCGGGGCGGTGATCGTGCTCGTCGCCGCGCGAGTGTCCGATCCAGCTCGCCAGCCACATCACCAGCAGGCCGGTGAGCAACGCCGCGGAGAGCTTGTGTCGGTCGTGGGCGTGGAAGTGCAATTCGGGCAACAGGTCCGTTAGGGCGATGGCCAGGAAGGTCCCCGCGCTGAAGGCGAGGGTGTACCCGACGAAGATCGACGGCTGGGCGACCGACCCGCGGGTGAGGAGAAATACGGCGGCTCCGACGGGCACCAAGGCGGCGTAAAAAGCCTGGATCGACCATAGGCTGCGTGACCGTGTGCCGGCGTTGAGCAAAAGCACCGATACCGCCAGCCCGTCCATCGGTTTGTGGATCAACACGGAAAGAAAGACCGCAAAGGCCAAAGGGGCGCCCGGACCGGAGGGCCCGCCCGTGGCCGCGCCGATGGCGACTCCGTCGAAGAAGGAGTGGATCGATAGGGCCAAAATAGCGACCACGCCGGTGACGAGCGGACGAGCATGACCGTGTAGATGCTCTTCAGAGCCCCAAGCGGAAGCGCGAGGATTGGCTCCGGTCGCTTCCGCTCCCGGCTCTGATTCGTGGTGTGAATGGCCGAGCGGTTCGTGGCTATGCGGGGCGAGGTAACGCTGGAGCAAAAACACCACCCCGATGCCCACGACCGTCGGCAGGCCGAATGCACCGTGGATGTGCTCCGAGGCTTCGGGCAGCAAATGGAAAAGCGCGGCCCCGAGCAATGCCCCCGCCGCAAGGCTCAGGTATACCTGTAACTGGGCGTGACCGAACCGAAAGCGCAGCGGGACGGCCGCACCGATCAGCGACAACACCGCGACAATGAGGGCATAGGTCATATTTGCATCCGCCGGGTCGGATTATTCCCATCGGTAGGTGCAACGCAAATTGGGGCGGCATGGGGCATACCGGGAAGGTGTAATTGAAGGAGGCGAGATGGGTAGGACCGCCAAGGGAGTATGTTCATGGCCACGCTGACCAGCCCAGCCTCGATTCGTCTGAAGGAACTGCTGGCCGACAACACCATGCCCTCCGCGCCGGAGCTTGTGATACGCGGCGACGGCGGGCAGGTTCAGTGCTTGGCCTGCGGGCACCGCTGTTGGATTCTTCCGGGCCGAAGCGGGGTTTGCCGGGTGCGGTTCAATACGGACGGCCAGTTGCGGGCCCCGGCGGGGTACGTCGCGGGCGTGCAGATCGACTCCATCGAGAAAAAGCCGTTCTATCACGCCTACCCCGCCCGCGACGCCTTGTCGTTCGGGATGCTGGGGTGCGAT
>CAYQZH010000019.1:0-25487 GCA_964421865.1 uncultured Phycisphaera sp.
ACTTACCACTCGAAGTGGCTGGAGAGGCCGCCGCGGAGCGGCTTCTTACGCTTCTTGGCCGTTTTCGCCTGGGCCGCAGGTCCGGCCGCGGCTGCGGCTTCCGCCGAACTCGGAGCGTTGACGGCCTTGATGGAGAGCGAAATCCGGTGGTTGTCTTTGTCCACCCCGAGCACGCGGGTTTCGACCTCTTGGCCGGGCTGGACCACTTCGGAGCAGGATTTCACACGATGGTCGGAAAGTTCGGAGATGTGGACCAGCCCCTCGACTCCGGGCGCGATCTCCACGAACACCCCGAAGTCGGCCAGCCGTGTGACCTTGCCGTGCACCAGGGAGTGAACGGGGAAGCCCTCGAACACCCCGGCCCAAGGATCGGCCTGGGCTTGCTTCATGCTCAACGCGATGCGGTGCTTGTCCGCTTCGACGCGAATCACCACGCAGTCCACCACGCTTCCCGGGGAGACGACATCGGCCGACTGCTTCACCCGCGACCAGCCCATCTCACTGATGGGGATCAGTCCCTCGACGCCCGGCTCCAACTCCGCGAAAGCGCCGAAATCGGCCAGACGGATCACGCGGACCTTCAACGGTGTCCCGACAGGGTATTTTTCCAGCACGTGCACCCACGGGTCGGGCAGGGCCTGTTTGAGGCCTAGCGAAATCCGCTCGCGCTTGGAATCGATCTTGAGAATCATCACTTCGACGCGTTGGCCCGGCGACAGCACGTCCGTCACCTTCTCCACCGTTCCCCAACTCAGCTCGCGGATGTGAAGAAGTCCATCGACGCCGCCGAGGTCCACAAACGCCCCAAAGTCGGTGATGCTGCGGACGACGCCGGGGCGAACCTGTCCGACGGCGAGTTCGGCGCGAAGTTTTTCCCGGGCCTCGGCCAGCTCCCGTTCCTGCACCTTGCGCCGGCTCAGCAACACGTTCTTGTTGCGTCGATCCAGTTCAAGGACCTCGCACCGGACCATCTGGTTGAGCAGCAGCGAAACGTCCTTCATCGGGACGATGTCGGCGTGGGAGCCGGGCATAAACGCGCGGATGCCTTTGAGGTCGATCTCCAGGCCGCCCTTGATGACGCCCGTCACCTTCCCCTCGACGATCATGCCCTTGGTCAGATTCGTCCACGTGGCCCGTTGCAGCGCACCCTTGCGGCTTACGATCACTAGGCCCGAGTCGGCGTCGAACCGCTCGACGACCACATCGACGCGACGACCGACATCCACGACTTCCTTCTTGCCGAACTGGTTCCGTGGAAGAACGCCCTGTGATTTGACGCCGAACTGCACGAACACATCGTCGTCGGTAACGCCGGTGACCGTGCCGATCAGCTCGGTCCCCGCGGCGACTTCGCCGCCGCCGACTCCGCCGCTCAGCTCGGTCAAGTCGCCGGGCGCCATGGCCGACATGGCCTCGGCGACCTCACGATCGATCTCCGCCATGGACGGGGACGGCGCGGAAGGCGAGTCATTGAGCGCGGCATCGGTCGGCCAAGCGGATTCGGGGGAGAACTCAGTCATGGATGCGAAGACCTCTTTGCAGTGATACGAGTTGTTACGAGCACCTTGTGCCTACCCCAGACGCACGGACCGATGTGTTCGGTGTCCGCCGCCGGGAACGATACCCGTGTCTGACATCCTATGCACCGCGGGATCAGCCAACCCGTGGCCCAGAGCGCTCTCGTTGAATCACGTTCGGCACGTCGACCCTTGCGCCGTCGCCGACGGGAAGCTCGAGACGCATCATGCCGTTTACGGTCAGCCAGCCCGCTCCCGGCACTCCACGTGCCTTGTAGCGGATAGGCCAGGGCAAGTCAAGCCTGGGGAGCGCTGCCTCCGGATGGCCGAGTCCCGCACCCGGAACCCGATTCTTGTGCCTGGAAAACGCCCCCTCCCGCGCCGCGAACGGCACAGGCCGACCAGCCCGGTGGTCGATAAGGTCAGAGACGCCGTCGTTGTCGGCACCGCTGCGCGGCTGCCCCCCCGGACGCAAGCAAGCACCTTCCGTCAAGTCCCTCGAGAACGCCCCCGGGGGAGGCACGACAAGCTCCAGCGATGAAGTCCGCTCCAAGCGGACTGAACCCGTGGTGAACCGGCGTTCTCATCGTGCCCGCCCTGAATAGGCCGAGGAACGCCACGATCTCAAGTTTCCTCCGCCCCGGCCGGGGTGGATTCGTTCTCTTCACGGATATCCACGGGTTCCGTCCCGGCGCGCCGGGATGGCGTCGTGGGTTCTTCTTATTTCGTCGGCACTTTGGCTTTCAACTCCGCAAACCAGTTGGTTACGACATGCAACCGTGTGATCGGTTGCGATTGTACCGGGGTGGGTTTGACCATGAGGAAGCGCTGATCATCCGCTCGGACATCATAGTTGCGGGCGGTGTCGATTTCGCCGCCCTGGGCATAGTTTCCCTGAAAGAGTAACTTGGGTGTGCCGAGAATGAGCTCCGGTTCTGTTTGAACGTCAACGACGAGCACTTTGTCGCCTTCCCGATAAAACAGCTCCCGCCCGGTTCTTGCCCAGAGAGGTTCGGCCCCGCCGTCGGTGGAGACGATGGTCTTCCCACCGGGGCCGGGATAAGGTCGGACGTAGACTTGTTTGCGCCCGGATTCGTCGGAAGTATATGCGATCCAGCGCCCGTCGGGGGAAAACATGGCCCCGAATTCGTCATGCGGTGACTCAAGCCATGGTTTCGCAGCCCGCTCACCCGTGCTTGAAAGCAACCAGATGTCCGCGCCAACAATAAAACGCCCTGGCGCCATAATGGATGCGGTGAATGCCAGCATCTGCCCGTCGGGCGACCATGAATCGGGGAATTCGGCGTGATTAATGCGTCGAAGCACTACGGGCGAACCGCTCCCGTCCGTCATGGTCCAGTTCAGGTTGGGAGGATTATTGGAAGCATAGGCAGCGTAGGTCACGTACAGACCATCGGGCGTCCAAATCGGCCCAAACTCCTGGCCCACTTGGGATGTCAAAGACGTCGACCGGCGTTGGGCCAGCTCGTACACCAGTATGGTCTCGTCGCCTTTAACTACTTCGCTTACGGCAAGACGTTTGCCATCCGGTGAAAGGCTGGGCTCTTCGTAGCAACGAACTGGAAGACCTAGCGGTTCCTCGCTACCCTTCCGGTCGACCCAAACCAGGTCGCGCTCCATTTGTCCGGTCCACTTGTCACCCAGCGCATAAACCAGCGTTCCCTCGTCGGAAACGGCAAACTGTGCAATTCCATTGCTCGCGTTGTGCAGAATACCTTCCACCATGATCACCGCTTCCCCGGTCACCCGTAGCCGCTCCGCATCGAATGGAACCGCGAACAGCGTTCCGCCGCGAACGAAGAGCAGGTGACCCGTGGGAACGTACCGGGCGTACGCCGCGCGCTCGATCAACGGGCGCCGCTCTCCCGATTCGATGATTTGTACCACGATGTTGGAGTCTTCGTAGTCCTGGGGATCCTTGCCGCTGCGAACCGTGAAGATCACGGCTTTTGCTCCGGGCAGAACTTGCGGCCAGACGTGGCCCCATTCCCCTGCGGACGTGTCCAGCGATGTGAAGGGCCTCCAATCGGCACCCGAGGATGATATCCGGGTTAGACCGTCGGCTTCGGTGGGAGCAAAGATGATGGTGTCGCCTGGAGCCCAACTTGCGCCCTGGCTTACAGGGGGAATCTTGCCAACGGTCACCGGACTACCGCCCAGCGCGAAGACCTTCACGAGTTCCCAACCGCGGAAAAATCCCAGCCATTCGCCGTTTGACGAGAAAAACGGGCTATACCCTCGGTCCGTCCCGGCGATCGGCACAATCTCCAACTTGTCCATTTGGCGCATGAAAAGCTG
Source organism: uncultured Phycisphaera sp. (assembly GCA_964421865.1). Classification (GTDB taxonomy): domain Bacteria; phylum Planctomycetota; class Phycisphaerae; order UBA1845; family UBA1845; genus SBAX01. The sequence goes on from CAYQZH010000019.1 coordinate 3,837, forward strand.
AGACTTGCCATCGCGTACGCCTGCAAAGACCATGCGTTGACCATCGGAAGAAAGGGCCAGGCCGAGTCCGTTCGCTTCGTTGGAACCCGTAGCCCCGAACGATGAATTCTCCGGGAGTTCGATGACGAACCGCTTGCTTGAGTCGCCCAGCAGAGAACTCGCCGGCGGGGTTCGGCTCTGAAGAAAAAGCACGATCACCACCACCGCAAACAAGTTGGCTGCGAACCACGGCAGCATCCGCCGCCACGCGGCTCGGCGGACTCGGGCGTCGGCAGCGGAAACGGCTGCGTCCCCTAGCCGTAGCATCGAAGAGGTCGGATCGGCGATCGAGTGTTCGAGGTCGATGCGGGCGTCGGCGATGTCGTGGAGGCGTTTGTTGCGGTCTTTGGCCAGGCAGCGACGCAGAAGCAATTGAACGATCGGCGGCGTCTCCGGCGGCAGGGTGCTCCAATCCGGCTCGCGCTCCAGAATCTTGGCGACCAGATCGGTCGCCGTTTCCCCCACAAACGGCCTGCAACCGCAGAGGGCTTCGTAGAGTACAACCCCGAACGACCAAATATCGGTACGTTTGTCGACGGGTTTTCCGCGGGCCTGTTCGGGACTCATGTAGGCGGCGGTGCCTAACACGACGCCGGGGCGGGTGTGCTGTGCGGTAATGGTCGGAGAGTGGGCCAACTGCGACGCCGACACCTCATCCGTCATGGCCTTGGCTAAGCCGAAGTCGAGGACTTTGACCGCCCCGTCGGGCGTGATCTTCACGTTGGCGGGTTTGAGGTCACGATGAATGATGCCTCGCTCATGGGCGGCTTCGAGGGCCTCGGCGATCTGCCGGCCGATCGTCAAAGCGTCCTCGACGGGCAACGCCCCATCGCGAAGTCGGTCCGCCAGGGTCGCGCCCTCCACCAACTCCATCACCAGGAAACGCTTGCCCTCCACCTCCTCGAACCCGTGGATGGCCGCGATGTGGGGATGATTCAGCGAAGCCAGTGCCTTAGCTTCTCGCTGAAAACGAGCGATCCGTTCGGGGTCGCGGGCAAAGTGATCGGGCAGCACTTTGATGGCCACCTCGCGGTCCAGGCGCGTGTCTTTCGCGCGATAGACCTCACCCATGCCGCCCGCGCCGAGGGGAGCGACGATCGCGTAGGGCCCGAGCTGTGTTCCGTCTGAGAGCATCGTCGGAAAGCTGCGTTGCAGGTTCGACCCGGTCCGGACTAGGTATGGTCGCAGCGCGTGCAGTTCGTTGCAAGTGGCGCTTCGCCGCTCGCGGCGTCACTTCTTCAGGCTCAGACGGAGCATGGTATAGGTTGCCTGCCGGATATGGTAGGACGCGGTCCGATCGACGCCGTGAGCCGCTCGGTCATGAGATGAGGGGCGTGGACCAGGAGGGACGCGCATTACCGCGTCAGCGGATCGCGCGCCGCCCACAAGCCGTGGCGCTACATTTTGGTCAGAAGGTCAAGAATCTGGATGGCGTTGAGGGCGGCGCCTTTGCGGAGTTGGTCGCCGCAGGCGAAGAGTTCGATACCGCGGCCGTCTGGCTGGCTGGCGTCTTGGCGGATGCGGCCCACTAGCACGTCGTCGCGGCCTGAGGCCTCCACGGGCATTGGGAAGCGGCCCCGCTCCACATCGTCCACAACCCTAACGCCGGCCGCGCCCGACAGAATCAGGCGCACTTCGTGGGGAGTGATCGGTCGTTCGAAGGTCAGGTTGATGGATTCGCTGTGGGCGCGAAGTACAGGTACGCGGATGCAGGTCGGGGCGATGGCGATCGACGGGGCGTGAAAGATTTTCCGTGTCTCGTCGATCATCTTTCGTTCTTCGGTGTTGTATCCGTCGGGGCCGATCGGCGTGTTGTGGGAGAACAGATTGAACGCGATGGGGTGAGGGAAGACGCGAGGGACGACGTCTCGCCCGGCGAGGTGGTCAGCCGTTTGAGTTCGTAACTCCTCCATCGCCGCCGCGCCGGCCCCGCTGGCGGATTGATAGGTGCTCACCACGATGCGTCTGACGGGGTTCACCCGGTGCAGCGGCCAGACGGCCACGGCCATGATGATCGTCGAGCAGTTCGGGTTGGCGATGATCCCCCGGTGTTTCTTCACATCGTCGGGGTTGATCTCCGGCACCACGAGCGGCGTGTCGGGGTCCATGCGGAAGGCCGATGAGTTGTCGATGACGACTGCTCCGGCTTTAACGGCGATCGGGGCGTAGTACTTGCTGCGCTCGCCGCCGGCGCTGAAGATCGCGTAATCGACGCCCTCGAAGCTGTGGTCGGTTAGCTCTTGGACTTCGATCGTACGACCGGCAACCTCGATGCGTGAACCGGCGCCTCGTTGGGAGGCGAGAAGGGAGACTGGACCGACGAGCAGGCGTCGTTCAGTCAGGATGGCGCAGACTTCGCGTCCGACCGCCCCTGTAGCCCCGACAACGGCTAGATGTTTGATCATGGTCTGGTGCGTATCGGTGGGGGAGTCGCTCAGCCTCCGTGCCGCTGAATCACGTTACGGGACGTCGGGGCCGGGGTCAACGCTGGATTGTTTGGGCCTCGGCTGGGTGTATCTCGCTTCGCCGGGCCTCGGGCGGCCGCGAGGGGAGTCGCGTAAAAAAGCGCTTGAATCCCGATTCGGGGCTTGCTAGACTGCGTGCCCTCGTCGAAGCGGAATGACCCGCCGGAGAGGGTCCGGGCGCGTGCATCGCGCCCACTTTTGTCGCCGACTTTGTGCCATTTTGGTACAAAGTCCAAACGCGGCAGGTGGTTTCCCGATGGCGAAGGGCGATGAGGATCGACCGTCGTGGCTTCGGTTTTCGGGGATCGGCATTGAGTTTGCGGCAGCGGTGGCCGGTTTCACGATAGTAGGGTGGTGGGTCGATCGCCATTGGAATTGTGGCCCGTGGGGCTTGCTCATCGGCGCGGTGCTGGGCCTGGCCGGCGGGATGTACAACATGATCCGCCAAGCGCTGGGGGCGTTTAAGCCTCCCGGCAATCGCGGGCCGCGGCAGCCGCCATCGAAGCCATGATGGGCCAACGGGGAACGTTCGGCGGATACTACGCGGCATTTGTCGGAATCGGTTTGGCGACGGCGCTGGCCGTTGCAGCCCTCGGGTATTTCCCGACGATGCGGCTCACGAGCGGCGGGGGAGCCGCAGCCCTCGCGGTCGGCTGCGGTGTGAGTTGGATCGCAAGCTGCGTTGGAGCGGTGCCGACCGCAACGGCGTTGTCGTCGCGACCGACGCAAGCCGCGACGGCGGTTCTTGCCTCGACGGTGGTGCGGTTCATCACCGCGATCGTGCTGGTGGTGCCGTTGGTACTCAGCGGTTGGTTCGACCGGAAAGTTCTGGTGTTGTTCGTGGCGGTTAGCTATCTGATGATGCTTTTGGTGGACACCTTGCTGGCGGTTCGGATCATCCGGCGGGCCGAGAAGCATGGGGTATAGATGAACGTCACAGTGCTTGCCGCGGCCAGCCCGATGGACCACGTGTATCAGTGGGTCTATCAACGTGCGCACGTGGTCGGCATGGATAACGTGTTTGCCCCTGCCGGCGAAATCACCGTCGTCTCCAACCATATCATCATGCAGATCATCGCGGTCCTTTTGCTGGTTCTCGTGATCCCGCGGTTTGCACGGATCCGGGCGAGCGGGGATTCGGTGAAGGACCTGACGCCGCGCGGGATGGGCAACTTTTTTGAGGCGATCTGTGCCTATTTCCGTGATACCGTGGCGAGGCCGATCCTCGGAGACCATACCGACCGGTTCATCCCTTACCTCTGGACGGCTTTCTTCTATATTCTCTTTGTGAATCTGTTGGGCCTGCTTCCGCTTGAACCCCTCACGCGAGCGCTGGTGAAAGGAATATATCCGCATGCGCATCACGGGATCGGCGGTTCAGCGACGGGGAACATCTGGGTCACCGGCAGCCTCGCTGCGTGCACCCTGGTGATGATCGTGGTCAACGGTTTTCGCTTTAACGGTATCGCCTACGTGAGGCACTTTTTTCAAGGCCCGGTCTACATCGCGCCGTTGATCGCGTTTCTCGAGGTGTTGGGCGTCGTGGCGAAGTGCTTCGCGCTGACCGTGCGTTTGTTCGCCAACATGGTCGCGGGGCACGTGCTGCTCGCGGTGTTGATGAGTTTCATCGGTCTGAGTTACATCGGGCTGGGAGCGGGGGCGGCGACGGGGATCGGGATCGTTGTCGTGCTGGTGAGCGTGGCGTTTAACCTGCTGGAAATCTTCGTTGCGTTCCTGCAGGCGTTCATCTTTACGTTTCTGACGACATTGTTTATCGGCCAGGCCGTGGTGATCCACCACGCGAATGGACATGGACACGATGAACACGGACGTGCAGCAATGGAGCACGCGTAGGGAATGCGGAATTGTGAATTCGGAATGCGGAATGTCATTCTGAGCGCAGCGAAGAATCTTCTCCCGTGTCTAGATGCTTCGCTGCGCTCAGCATGACTCACTTCCCCATTCCGCATTCAGCATTCGATATTCATCGGTCGCCATGCCCGGACAGCGGTGGGACACTCGGGCCGTAAGGCGTGACTGCGATGGCGATTAGACCCAGCCGTCTTCTCCCGCGGGACGGCACGACGAACAGGAAAGGCTGATCATGACTCGAAGGCTTGGAAAGATAGGTTTGGTGCTGGCGGTCCTCGGGGCCGTGTTGATGGCGGCGTCCCCCGCGCTCGCCCAGCAAGCTCCCTCGGGCGGGGCCCCGGCGGCTAACGCGCCTAGTCCGGTGTTTCCGGGCAAGACGGCGGCGAATCTCGGTGGAGCGATCGGCGCGGGGTTGGTGGTCATGGGCGGTGCGGCTGGGATCGGTCGGATCGGCGGCAGCGCGGTGGAGTCGATGGCCCGCCAACCGGAGGCAACGGGCAACATCAGCACGGCCATGATCATCACCGCGGCGATGATCGAGGGCGCTACGTTGTTCGGCGTACTGGGTTGTTTTTTGGCGTCGATCGCGACGTAGCGACGAGGATGTGATCCATCGAGTGTCGGACCGATTAGTTTCTCGGACTCGTGACTCCCGGCGCGCCGGGAGAAAGTCGGTCCCGCGAACTGGGATTTGGAGAGCGGTTCGAATCGCGAGGGTCGATCGCTTGATGAACGGTGCGCTTATGAGGTCGGTCGTCAAAGCCGTTTCGCTAGTGTTGGCGTTCTCGGCGCCGCGGGCGTTCGGGTCGGAAGGCGGCAGTGAGCAGCCGACGCTGTTCACCGGCGATGTGGGGAACATCCTGTGGAGCCTGGTGACCTTCGTCGCCGTGCTCGTGGTCCTCGGCAAGTTCGCGTGGAAGCCGATTCTTGGGGCCCTGCAGAAACGCGAGGACTTCATCCGCGATTCGTTAGCCCAGGCCAAACAGGACCGTGAGGACGCGGAACGACGGCTGAAGGAGTACACGGAGAAGGTGCTCGCGGCGCGGGCGGAAGCGACGGCGATCGTGGATGAAGGTCGCCGCGACGCCGAGGTCGTCAAGCGCCGCATCGAGGACGAGGCCAAGTCGGAGGCCAAGGCCATCCTGGAACGCGGCAAACGCGAAATCGCCATCGCCACGGACACGGCGGTCAAGGAACTGTACACCCTCGGCGCCAAACTGGCGACGGAGGTCGCCGGGCGCATCCTTCGCAAGGAACTCAACCCCCGCGAGCACGAGCGATTGATCGCCGAGTCCATTGACGAGTTGCAGGAGGTAGCGGGGAGCTAACGAGGGAGCGGGCAGGGTAAGCGATGTCGAGCGGAAGCGATCGAGAAGTCGGGATTGCCCGAGTCTACGCGACGGCCATGCTGAATCTGGCGAAGTCGTCGGGTCAGGAAGATGGGCTGCGCGATGAACTCGTCAGTGTGTCCGCGCTGCTCGCGGGCCAACCGGCTTTCGAAGCGTTCCTCTCGAACCCAACGGTCGATTCGGAAGCTCGGCAAACCATGATCGAGAAACTGTTCCGCGGGAAGTACAGCGACGTGCTGGTTGACTCGATGCAGGTCCTGAACCGCAACGAGCGGTTGGGGTCGATTCGCGGCATCGCGGAAGCCTATCGGCTGCTGCACGAGGAGTTGAAGGGACGCGTGGAGGTTCACGTCCGCACCTCGGCGCCCTTGAATGAGGCCTTGCGGGCCCGGCTACGCACGAAGTTGAAGGAGAAGACGGGTAAGCAGGCCGACCTTGTGGAAACGGTGGACGAGTCGCTGATCGGCGGGATGATCGTGCAGATCGGCGATGAGAAGTACGACAACAGCGTGCTGCGCAAGCTGGCGACGCTGGGGCGAAATCTGCTCGACCGGGCTTCGCGCGAGATTTATAGCGGACGGACCTACACGGCTGGACAGGCAGGTTAAGGGTACGACAAAGCAACGGAAGTGGCGGCATGAAATTCAGAGTCGATGAGATATCGTCGGTCATCACCGAAGAGATCCGGCAATACCGCGGTCGAGTGGATGTGGCCGAGGTCGGGAAAGTGCTCGAGGTCGGCGACGGCATCGCTCGCGTGTACGGCCTGAGCAACGCCATGGCCGGCGAGCGGCTGGATTTTGAAAACGGCGCCTCCGGACAGGTGTTCAACCTCGAGGAGAACTCCGTCGGCGTCGTCGTGCTCGGGGATTACCTGGGCATCAAGGAAGGCCACGAGGTCCGACGGACCGGCGAAGTGCTGAGCGTGCCGTGCGGCGATGCGATGGTCGGTCGGGTGGTGGACCCGCTGGGTCGGCCGCTGGACGGGAAGGGGGTCATCGAGACACCGCACCGACGTCCGTTGGAGTTCAAGGCCCCTGGCATTGCCCAGCGGCAACCGGTCAACGAGCCGTTGCAGACGGGGATCAAGGCGATCGACAGTATGATTCCCATCGGCCGCGGGCAGCGCGAGCTTATCATCGGCGACCGCAAGACGGGCAAGACGGCGATTGCCATCGACACGATCATCAACCAAAAAGGCGGAGACGTGATCTGCGTCTACGTGGCCATCGGACAGAAGGAATCCACGGTCGTCGGCGTGGTGGAGAAGCTCCGCTCGCAGGGGGCGATGGATTACACCATCGTCGTCAATGCCTCCGCTTCCGATCCGGCGCCGTTGCAGTTCATCGCCCCGTACGCCGGGGCGGCGATGGCCGAGTATTTCATGTATCAGCACGGTCGGGCGACCTTGTGCATCTATGACGACTTGACCAAACAGGCCCATGCGTATCGCCAACTGTCGCTGCTGTTGCGGCGTCCGCCGGGGCGCGAGGCCTATCCCGGCGACGTGTTCTATTTGCACTCCCGACTGCTCGAACGAAGCTGCAAGCTGCGCGATGAATACGCGGTGGTTCCGAAGGAGACCCGGGAGGACTCGCGCGATCGTTCCGTGGCGAAGAAGCATCCTCAGGGTCTGAAGGCGCCGCACGAGCATCGGCCCGATGATGTGGACGGGTTGTTCCATCGGCCGCACGGTCGTGAAAAGGCTGACGCTTGGCTCAATAGTCTACCGGATAAGGATAAATACAAGGTGCTGCACTTCCAGGATTCCGGCGGGTCGCTCACGGCGCTCCCGGTGATTGAGACGTTGGAAGGGGAAGTGGCGGCGTATATCCCCACGAACGTGATTTCGATTACCGATGGGCAGATTTACCTGGAGCCGGACTTGTTTTTCGCGGGCGTCCGGCCGGCGGTGAACGTGGGGATCAGTGTCTCCCGCGTGGGCGGGAATGCTCAGCGGAAGGCGATGAAGAAAATCGCGGGTTCACTGCGACTGGACCTCGCCGCCTATCGCGAGTTGGAGGCGTTCGCACAGCTCGGCACGGAGCTTGACGCGGCGACTCAACGGCAGTTGGACCGCGGGGGGCAGATGGTGGAGCTTCTCAAGCAGCCGCAATACGCGCCCTTTAAGCTCAGTGAGCAAGTCGTCAGCATTTTTGCGGGGACGAAGGGATATCTGGACAGCCTGGCCGTGAATCAAGTGCGGGAGTTTGAGAAGGCGTTGCTCAAGCACGTGAACGACGAGTTTCCCGAAGTCGCAAAGGAGATCACGGACAAGGGTGATCTCTCGGACGATTTGCAGAAGAAGCTGGGCAAAATCATCGAGGACTTCAAGACGCATTGGGCGACGAAGAGCAGTGGGTAATCCGTCTGCCTACGCCGCGCACGGAGCCGGAGCGGGCTTCCCGTCGCGGTGATGCGCTGGAGCGGGACTGATGCCGAATCGGCGAATCATCGTTAAACGCCGCAAGACGGTGCGCAACATCCGCAAGATTACGCGGACCATGCAACTGATTGCCACGGCGCGGTTTCAAGCGGCGTACACCCGCGCCACGGCGACCAAACCGTACACCGAGCGAATGGCGGAGCTGGTGGCAGACCTCTCCAGTGCCGTCGGAGAAGAGATGGCCCACCCTCTCATGCGGGCGCAGACGGATGTCAAACGCTCCGCCGTGGCCGTGCTGACCAGTTCCCGCGGACTATGCGGCGGTTACAACACGGGCGTGTTGCGGGCCGCCATCGGTCACCTTGACGCCGAAGCGGCGAAAGGTGTCGAAAACGACGTGTATATGGTGGGGAAAAAAGGAATCGGCTACTTCAGGTTCCTTCGCCGATCCATGTTGGAGCGGATTACGCATATCAGCGACGCTCCGCGGTTCGAGCAAGTGGAGCCGATGGCCAACGGGCTGATGGATCGGTTCATCCGGGGAGAGATTGGGGCGGTTCACGTCGTGTACACGCGGTTTTATTCCCTTGGGCGACAGCGGCCCGCGGTGATGCAACTACTGCCGTTGACGACTGAAGAGGTGGGTGTGGCGACGGAGGGAAAACGGAAAGCGCCGGTGCAGTATGAGTTCTCGCCGGGGCCGAAGGAGTTGCTGGCCGAGCTTTTGCCCGCAACCTTGCGCGTGCGACTTTTTCAGTGTTTTATTGATGCGACGGTGAGCGAGCAGATCGCGCGGATGGTGGCGATGAAGGCCGCGACGGAGGCGGCGGCGGAGATGATTACGGCGCTCACGCGCAAATACAACCGCGCGCGACAGACGCAGATTACGATGGAATTGCTGGACATTGTCGGCGGGGCGAATTCGCTCGCCTGACGGCGAAATGCGGAATGGTGAATTGTGAATGCTGAATGAAAGCGTCCAATCGCGATATTACGCATCGCACGTTCCGGTTTGCGACCCGTGTGGTGCCATTGGTAAACGCTCTGCCGCGGACCGTCGCGGTGCAAGTGATCGCTCGGCAGGTCATGCGAGCCGGGAGCAGCGTGGGAGCCAATGTGGAGGAGGCTCAGGCGGCATCGTCGGCGAAGGAGTTCACGCGCCGGATGGAGATCGCGCAGTCGGAGGCTCGCGAAGTTTTGTACTGGTTGAGACTTGTCGCGGAATGCGCACTGGTTTCCAAGGCTCGGCTTGCGGACTTGCTTCGAGAGGCCGACGAATTGGTTCGCATCCTTACAACGATCGCGAAGCGTTCTCGGGGTCGGTGATGCTAGTTGCGAGATTTGTTTCCGCATTCCGCATTCACCATTCCGCATTGTGGGCAACGGAAGGTTAAGATATGGAAGACGGAAACTTCGGCGAAGTCACCCAGGTCATCGGCTCGACCCTCGACGCGCAGTTTTCCGAGGATCGAATGCCCACGATTTACAATGCGCTGGAACTGGAAGTGACCCGCACCGTCCTGGGTGAAACGACCAAGGAGACGTTGTGGTGCGAGGTCGCTCAGCACTTGGGCGGCGGGCGCATTCGGGCCATCGCGTTGGGGTCCACCGACGGGGTGCAGCGCGGGGCGCGGATTCGTGACACGGGCCAACCGGTCACCGTCCCCGTGGGCGAGGAAACGCTCGGCCGGGTTTTCAATTTGGTGGGAGAGGTGATCGACGGTCGCGGGCCGATCCAGGTGAAAGGGCGACGCCCCATTCACCATGACCCACCTGAAATGGTGGACTTGACCTCCAAGACCGAGCTGTTCGAGACCGGGATCAAGGTCATTGATCTTCTCTGTCCCCTGGTGCGCGGCGGCAAGGCGGGGTTGTTCGGCGGAGCGGGGGTGGGAAAGACAGTCATCATTCAGGAGTTGATCGCCCGCCTGGCCCGGTTTCATAGCGGATATTCCTGCTTCGCCGGGGTGGGAGAACGTACGCGCGAAGGCAACGACCTGTGGCTGGAGATGCAGGAGGCCAAGATCGGCGGCACAGGGAAAAGCGTCATCGACCAAACAGTCATGGTTTTCGGACAAATGAATGAGCCGCCCGGGGCGCGGCTCCGGGTCGCTCTGTCGGCACTCACCATGGCCGAGTATTTCCGCGATCAGACCGGGGCCGACACCTTGCTGTTCATCGACAACATTTTCCGATTTTCACAAGCCGGTTCGGAAGTGTCGGCTCTGTTGGGACGTATGCCTTCAGCGGTAGGGTATCAACCTACCCTCTCCACGGAGATGGGGCAGTTGCAGGAGCGCATCACCTCCACCAGCCGCGGTGCGGTCACCAGCATCCAGGCGATCTACGTTCCCGCAGACGACTATACCGACCCGGCCCCGGCGGCCGCGTTCACCCATCTGGACAGTACCGTGAACCTGGAACGGGGGATCGCGGAAAAGGGCATTTACCCCGCCGTTGACCCCCTGGCGTCGAGCAGTCGCCTGGTCGCTCCGGAGTTCATCGGGGAACGGCACTATGCGGTCGCGCGGCGCGTGCAGCAGATTCTGCAGCGGTATAAGGACTTGCAGGACATTATTGCGATCCTGGGTGTGGACGAGTTGAGCGCGGAGGACAAGGTGATTGTGGCGCGGGCGCGGAAGATCGAGCGATTCCTGTCGCAGCCGTTTTTCGTGGCCGAGCAGTTTACGGGGTTCAAGGGTAATTATACACCGCGTCAGGAAACGATTCGGTCCTTCGAGGAACTCTGCGAGGGAAAGTGGGATCACCTGACGGAGCAGGCGTTCATGTACGTCGGGGCGATCGAGGAGGCGGCGGCGAAGGCGGAAAAACTGGCGAAAGGATAATGCGGAATTGGGAATGCGGAATGCGTAAGCCACACGAGTTCCGCATTCCGCATTCACCATTCAGCATTTTCGTATGGCAAAGACACCCACCTTCCATTGCAGCGTCATCACTCCCGAACGGGCCGTGCTTGAATGCGAGGCCAGGTTCGTCGCGTTTCCCGCTCACGACGGAGAAGTGGGCGTGTTGCCGGGCCGCGCACCGCTTGTGTGCAAAATGGGGATTGGAGCGCTTCGCGTCCAAACCGGGGACGCAACGCATTTGTTTGTGGTTGACGGCGGGTTCGCCCAAATGCTCAACAATCGGCTGACGATCCTCACGGAGCAGTGCCGCAGGGCGGAGGAGCTGGATGCGGCCGGCGCGGAGAAGGCCCTGGCGGACGCCTTGGCGATGAAGCTCCCGGACGATGCGGCCTACGCCGCGCGGAGCAAGGCCGTTCAGCGGGCGCGGGTGCAGCGGAGGCTGCTGGAGACCGCGGGACGGTGATCTGTTGCGGGGATGGATCGGCCGCACGGGCGGTCAAGCCGCCGGCGGGACGCTCAGCGACGGTTAAGGGGCGAAATCATCGGTCTTGGTGAAGCCTTCCGGCAGCTTGAGCTTGAAGGCGTCCTTCTCGAGCGCGGGGTTGACCACCAAGTCGGACAGGGTCGTCTGTCGGCCGCCCATCTCTCCACCCCGGGTGGGGAAGGTGCGCTCGATGCGGCGGGGGAGAAAATCCTTCTTGGCCAAGAACCAGGCGCCGTCGCCCGCTTCCTTGCCGTAGTGGACGTGGACCTCGTAGCACTCCTGGTCGCCGATTTTCGCCGTGCCTTTCAGTTCGACCTTCTCAGCCTTCATCTCGTCCGCGAAGGCCTCGGGGTTCAACAGTTTGCGAACGGCAATCGAAGCGATGACTCGGGCGTCTGAGCCGAGAACGGCCGCGTCGATATCCTCATAGGCGGTTTTTTTGCTGGGATCGACGAAGAAAACCAGATTCCCGTCGGAGCCGGCGGAGTATTCCGCAGCGTCGGCGGAGCCGGGCCGCTGGACTTTGACCTCGTAACGGTACTTCTCCGGGCCGAAGCCGAGCCAGCCGCTCAGGATGGCCGTGCCCTCGACGGTGGGAAGGCGGGCCTCGTCGGCGCCGAGTCCTTTGGCGACGGCCTTATACTGCACGACCTCGATCGCTTTGGCCGCCGCGTCGGCCTTCTTGAGGATTTCCATCGCGTCGGTCAGCTCGCCGTCTTTCTTCCCCGCGTCCTGGGCGGTCGCCGAGGCGGTCACCAAGCACAGCCCAAGCACAAAACTCGTTGCGTGTTTCACCGTCGCTTCTCCGTGTCGATCGTCGGGTTACCCGTCTCATCCGAGCCGAAGCCCGCGAAGCAGTCTAGCGATGGACCGGCCCTATGACCAGGGTCGGGGTTTGCGGGCTTTGACGCGGCCTTAGAATCGGTATCGAAGGGCTGTGGTGACGTTCCAACCGTTGTATTCTTCCGGGCGGTAGAAATGGAACTTGTAGTCACCGCTCAAATGGAGCGACCAGTGGTCGTCGAGCGGCAAAGCCCAACCTATTCCGAACAGGCAGCTAAACAACCAGTCGCGGACCTTCTGCTCGTCGTGATAGGCGTTCACGCCGCTGACGGTATAGTCGCCCGCGCCCTCAGCGCTCACGTACCCGCTTTCGAACCCCGCGAGAAGGAAAGGCCGGCTCGTGCGGAGGCGTTGCTCCCACGACGGGGCAGCGGGGATAGCGGAGACGGCGGGAACCTCCCAAGGATAATACTCCGCCGTTATCCCTGTGTAGTAGTAACCGTATTTGAAATCGACCTCGAGCGTCTGGTAGAGGAACCGCTGATGGTTGATGTCCTTGCCCGCGCCGCCTCCTACGAAGTAGGTCCAAATGAAACGGGAGCTTTCCTGGCGTCCGACGCCGGCGTACCAGGTCGTAAGCCCCAGATCCGTCTTTCGGTCGATGGGCGTGTAGGGATGGTCGAAGACGCCGAAGACGTCGAGTTTGAGGGGCAACTCCAGACGGCGATCGAGTTGTTGCTTGGTGGAGGCGAGTTTGATGTAGCTTCCCCGGAAGGCCAAGTCGAGGTGCCAACGCTTGCTCGGCGCGGGCGGCGCTTCATCCGTCTCGCCCGTGGCGCCGTCTGTTTCGGACGGCCCGCTTCCCTTCGGGGACGACGTCTGGGGCGCGTTGATGATCGGCATCCGCGGCGCGGCGTCTTCGCCGCGGGACTCTTCGAGCGCGGAAGGCGCCCGCCAAGCCGTAGCGACGCGAAGGGGTGGGTCCCTCCCGGCGGAGGCTACGCAGCCGGCGCAGAGGCTCATCGCCAAGGCGAGGAGGGTCACCGTGATAATTCCGGGGTCGGGGCCGGAGGCTCCGGGGTCGCTCATTTCCGAATCCTATCGCGCGTGACGCCTCCCGCCGGAGTATAGGAGACTCATCCGCCGTGTCCGCCGCGCGTCACCCAATCGTAGCCTGTTATCGACAGATCGGTTCGTCCCTAGAGGGTCGACACTTCGGGGCGCGTGCACAAGTCGGTTCGGTGCGTGCGCCACGCCGGTCGCCACGCGGGAGCGAGATTTCTCGGCCCTCGGCGCCAGGCCGGGCACGTCCGGACCGATGTCCCCGGATTTGGCGATGCACCCCGACGACCGCCTTGGCCGATAACCTTGGAACCCGGGGTAATGTGCTTTCGGGGCATCGTCGCCAGACGGGTCGGCACAATGAGCATCGGCGTGTTCAATCACGGTTGGTGGAAGCCCGCGTGTGATGCACTCTCCCGTAAATCGTTGACCTTGCCGATCGCCGAGCATCCGAGCGGCAACGCCTATGCCGCTCATCTCGGCAGTCGAATCACCAACGGGGAGACGGTCGCGACCCTCCTCCGCAAGAGCGGGGTCGGCCTGCTGATCGACAACGGGGGTACAGGCCTGGGCTTTGTGCGGAACAAAGAGTGCGCCGACGATCTCAAGCTGGCCCATGAGGTCGCCGGAACTCCTCTCTGTTCCCATTTCATCGACCCACTCTCGACGACGTTCCAAGGGCTTGACTGGCGAGTCGTGTGGCAGAGCTTGCAAAGCCGAACCTGGTTGAAGACGGTATGGGATCGCGCTCATGCACGCGAGTTACAGAACTTCGGAGTTCCCGGCGTCCTTCATTTGCCGATGGCAGCGCCGGACCGGGTGTACGATGCACGTCCTCTCGATCCGTCGCAGTGCCGTCCGGTCGTTTCTTTCGTTGGCGGCCAGAATACCAGTTACTTCGCGGCGACCGGAGCCGTGCCTTCCAACAGTTTGTTGGCCGGTACTCTGACCCAAGCCATCCGCTCCGATCTGCGCGACGTGAGTTTCTATGATGCCTACTACGACGTCTTCGGGCTCGCGGAGCCCGTTGATCCGCATTCCCCATTGGAGGTGAACGTGCAGAAGACGTTCGCGTATTTCAATGCCAAACTCTTCTACCACGCATCCTTGTGCATCCGCAACCGGGATCGCTTTGCGATCTTCCTGAAGCGGAAATTGGGGGACACCTTTGAACTCCGTGGGGGCCGCTGGGATACGGCGTATGCCCTGCCGGTTCGTCCGCGGCTTGCGACTTCGGATGACTATTTCAATCATTTTCGAGAGGTCGCGATCAACTTGAACCTCGTAAATGGGAACGCGGAGAGCGGCCTTAACATGCGGCATTTCGAGATCACGGCCGCCGGCGGGTTCATGCTTTGCTGCCAACAGCCGGAGCTCGGGGACCATTTTCAGATTGGAAAGGAGTGCGCGGTTTTCAGCAACGAGGCCGATCTGTTAGAGAAGATTCAGTATTATCTCAGTCATCCGGACGAGAGAATCGCCATTGCCCAGGCCGGCCAAAGACGAACCCTGGGGCAGCACCTTTACAGTCACAGGCTGAAGTCTTTGCTGCAAATGGCCGAACCGAAGGCGTTGCCGGTGCCGTATTCGGCAAGTACATGGGCGGAGGACTGCAAGTCACTGCTCCCCATGCCGGACGTCATTCTTGATTGTGGAGCGAATGTCGGGCAAATGGCGGCCGGTTTTCGCCGGCTTTATCCGCAGGCGGAGATCTACAGCTTCGAGCCGGTGAAAGCCGTCTTTGACAAGCTACGAGGCTGTGCCCAGGAGTTGCGCGTCCACCCGGTCCGTAAGGCGGTGGGAGATCGGGACGGGAGGGTGAGGATGAATCTTACCACCAGTCCGGAGGCCAATTCCCTTCTTGGCTATCAGGAGGGCAATCCCTGTGCGAGGTGGACGGGAGTCATCGGCCAGGAGGAGGTCGAGGTTTGTACCCTGGATCGGTGGTGCGCCGAGCAGGGGATTTCATCGGAGCGGGTTGATATTCTGAAACTCGATGTGCAGGGCGCCGAACTCCAAGCTCTGTATGGCGCTCGCAAACTACTGGAAAGGACGAGGCTCGTCTACGTTGAAGTCTCCTTTGTGCCGATCTACAAAGATTGTCCGTTGTTTGGAGACATTGAGTCGTTCATGAAGGAGTGCGGGTACCGGCGATATGCCGTGTATCCGTCGGACCAACCGCAAAACTGGGGAGATGCTTTGTACGTGAAGGGAGCGGAGAAAGGGGGTAAGGGATGAGCCGGCGCCCGCTGCGGATCGCCACAACGAAGCAACTGGAGCGCTCCGTACGAGAGGCGGGGTGTGAGGCGTTCGTACTTCCCGACTTGAGTAGTTTGGATTTCAACAGGCCCTTGGCCCAACGGTTGGCGGACGGTGCGACTTACCGACCGTTCCTAGAAAGGAACGACATTGAGCTTGTCCTCGATTTTAACACCGAGGCGCTCACGCTCTCGCCCTCCCCGTCTAGCCCGGATCAAGTGGCTCTGACGACGGCGACCCTGGGCATTCCCTATGTGGCGTGCTATTTGGACCCGGTGACTGCGACAATGGCCCAGGTCCCGTGGAGTGATCACTGGCAGTTGTTAGAGCAGAACAGTTGGATCAAGTGGATTTGGGAGACAGGACACGCGGAGGAGTTGACGAAGCTCGGCGTGCCCAACGTCGTGACGCTGCCCATGGGGGCCGCCGACGGGGACTTCGACCTGAGTCCCTTGCCGGAGCCGGACCCGGGTCCGGTCGTGGCCTTCATGGGGCACCCGGCCTCCTCGTGGTTCGGCTCGGCGCAGGCGGTCGAGCCGCGAGCGTTGTTCGCCGGTCTCATGGCCGCGGCGGTGCGTGCCGACATGCCCGACCTTCCGTTTCACAAGATCTACTACGATCTATATCAGTTCGGCGCGCCTCCGAATCCGTCCGACGATCCGCAAGCCCGGGCGGCCAAGGCGCGGCAGTATTACGATCAGAAGTTCATCTACAATGCCTACCTGGCTCTGAAACAGCGCGATCGGTTCGCGCGGTTTCTGAAGGCGAAGCTGGGGGACCTCTTCGAGCTTGTCGGCGATCACTGGGACACTCATTACGGACTGAAGCACACGCCGCGGATATGGGATATGAAGGTGCTCCACGATCGAATGCGACGGGTTCCGATTTGCTTGAACCTGATGAAGGGCAATTTGGAGACTGGACTGAATATCCGTCATTTCGAGATCACGTCGCACGGGGGATTCATGTTGACCTATTTCACGCCGGAGCTTGCGAGTTGCTTCGGGGTCGGTAGGGAATGCGACGTGTTCCACAATGAGGCGGAGCTACTGGAGAAGATCGGGTATTACCTCGAACATGCCGAGGAGCGAAAGGCCATCGCGGCAGCGGGACAACGGCGC
The DNA here is from genome assembly GCA_964421865.1 of uncultured Phycisphaera sp. Lineage (GTDB taxonomy): Bacteria > Planctomycetota > Phycisphaerae > UBA1845 > UBA1845 > SBAX01. The sequence goes on from CAYQZH010000019.1 coordinate 20,524, forward strand.
ACACTGGGCGAGCACTTGTATAGTCATCGCATCCTAAAGCTGGTCGAACTGCTGACAACGGCGGGTGTTCTGCCCACGAGAGGAATCGGCCAGCGGGCGCCCACTGTGCAGCGGACCCCGCCCAAGGCGCTGACGATTCAGGGCGCGTAATTCGGGGCCGAGGCCGTGACGAGCGTTCAGATCGACCATTTATACCGTGCCCAGTTCGGTGAAGATCGCATTCTATGGCAGGTGTTTCGCCGGCGGGTGAGCGGGTATTTCGTCGAAGTCGGCGCTTACGACGGGGTGACTTTAAGCAATACCTACTTCCTCGAACAACTGGGTTGGCACGGGCTTCTCGTCGAGCCGATTCTGCCGCTGTGTGATCGGGCCGCACAGAGTCGACCGCGCAGTCGAGTGATCCACGGGGCCTGCGGAAAGCGGGGTAGTCACGGTACAACGAGGTTCACGGTAGCGCAGAACGTGCCGGTGTTGTCCTTCTTGCGGGCGGACCAGGATCACATCGACCGGTGCGTGCGAGAGGGCGCCGAGCTTGTGCAGATCGACGTGCCCTTGATGACTCTGGACGACATCCTCTTGCAGGAACGCCGCAGTCCCGGTCCTCTCGGCGGACCTTGGCAGCCGAACGGCGGATGGAGCATCGACGTTGTGTCGATCGATACGGAGGGATGCGAACTGGACGTGTTGGACGGATTCAACTTGGAGCGGTTCCGCCCGCGTGTCCTTGTGATCGAGAACGACCGCCCGTCCGGCGAGGCCATCGAGCCGTATTTGAATGGGCGCGGATACCGGAAGTTCCACCGGCAAAAGATCAATGACTTTTACGTTCGTAGGGAGGATGCGGCCACTGATCTGACACTGGACGGTTTTCTTCTACCGCCGCGGCTGGTGTGAATCACGGCTTCGCGCCGAGGGGGACTCATCAAGACGACAGGTCCGGGGGGCGAGCCTCGAGCCACGCCATCGGGCAGAACCGGCGCGACTGTGAGACGAGGGCAATGACGGACAGGGCAAGAAGGCCGATGTTCACGAGTAGCTTGGTCCAAATCACTACCGGTCCGGCACCGCAGCCGCAGTCGAAGACGACCTGAAAGAAAGAGATCGCCTTTTCGGTCTGAATGGACAAGGCCCGCAGAAAAATGGCCGGGGTAAATACACACAACATAATACCGAGCATAGCGGCCGCACCGCGCACCGCAAAACCGCCGATGAGGGCAAGCCCCGCGATAATCTCAAGCCAGGGCAGTACGATTGCAGTTGCGTTGAGATAGACAGGCGGGGACTCGGGCAGCATGTGGTACATCCGCACTTGCTTGAGAAAATCGAACGGCTCGCGGACCTTCATCGCCCCCATATAGATAAAGGTAGCGGCAAGAATGAGCCGCACCAAAAGCAGCGGAATACCGCTCTGGTCAAGCCGCCGCAGGATGGATTCGCGCCGGTCCACTATTCCTCGCTCGCCGTGGAAACCGGCATTCTCTTGGCCGTCCATTCGCTCCAACCGCCGGCATAGAGGAAAAGCGCCTCGTTGGGCACGCCGGCCTCAATCAATTCGCGGCACATAAAGACGCTGTCCTCGCAGTCTCCGCCGCCGCAATAGACGATGACCCTCTCGACGCCGCCGGCCCGGGCGACCACATTGTCGATGGAGCCTTCGGGTTCATAAGAGTCGCAATGGACGGCGCCGGGGATGTGCCCTTCGTTGAAGAGATCAGCCTTTCGTGCGTCCACGAAGATGTTCAGACCTTGGGCCGTTCGCAGATCCTTCCAGATCTCGACGACCTCCTCGAAGCTGATTTCCTGGTAATCGTGCTGCAGATGTTTCGCCGCTCCGCCTTTCGAGGTAGATGAGGAGCCCGGGGGCGGGGATGAAAGCGGCGCGCCCGCCGTGGCGACCGGAATCGGACCGTTCGCGGGGAGCGCGACGACATCGGGCTTCGCCTTCGTCCCGGGGCTGCCTTTGTCAAAATAGTTTTTGGTTAGGTGGATCGAGCCGGTCTCGCGCGCGGCATTCGCGCCGAACCCCAGGCCGATGCCCAACAGGCCCAGTACGAGCAACTCGAACGACGTTCTCGAAAAGGCGTTCATTGCGAGTTCTTCCCCAAGGCTCGGGTATGTGAACCAACACCAAGCTGTTGAATCATGCCGAACGCAACGGTCACGGTCAACGAAGTCGGCGTCGTCGTTACCTCCAAGTGACAGTGGCAGCCCGTCACGCCCAAGAACTCCGGCCCGCCAGTCCGAGAAGCCGCCGACGCACGGTAGAGGGCGACCGCGCAGAGCGCTATCGCGGCTCGTTGTCGTTGACGAATACGACGCGGACGGACATAGGATTCACCCACAATGAAATGTGTCCCTCAGGGTTGACAAACTGCCGGCTGCCGCCGACTTGAAGCCGCGTCATCTTGGTAAGGTCCGGGGCGATGGAACTCCCGCCCGGACCCTTCTTCGGCGGTACCTTGAGCTGGGGACTCATCAAGGCCACGAGCTGGCCGGGCTTGCCCGCGGGAAGCGAAACCTTCTGCTTGGCGGAGCCGTAGTTCACAACCAGGATGACTTCATCGCCGGGCAGCGCTCGTGCAAAGGCGAGGAGCTTCCGCTCGTCGTCGAGCAGGACAGGCCTCAGCTCCCCACGGCGCAATGGGGCATACTTCTCGCGCAGCTTGTGAAGCCACTGAACCACGGCGAAACAATCGCCGCGAAAGTGGGGCGACTTGGCTGGAGGATCGGGAAGGTCGCTCCACCACATCGGCGCAGTGGTGTAGGGCTTCGGGCCTCCATACATCCCGACCTCGTCCCCGTAGTAAGCCACCGGCGTACCGAGGTAAAAGTGTTGGAAGATCGTCGCCAGCCGCCAGCGGTCGATGGCGTCGTCGAGAGGCGTGGGGCCGGGTGACGGCGCCTCAGTGCCGGCGGCGGCCGAACGCGGCTCGGACAGGTACGTCAGAAGTCGCGGACCGTTGACCGCACTCAATAGGTTGAGGTTGGAGAGGCGTGCATCGGCGGGGCAGTGCGGATCGAGGGCCCGCAGCGTGTCGAAGAACTCCTTGGCCCGCGGCGATGGATTCTGCGGACGGAAAAACTGCTGGATCGTCTCCGCGACATGGAAATCGAGGGCGAGGTCGTACGGCTCTTGAGACAGCCGGCCGACGGCGAACGGCCCCCCGGCGATCAACACCGCGTTGGAGTTGGTTTTCTTGACCTGCTCCGCCAAGCGTCGCCAAAATCCCTTCTCGGCGCCCGGCGCCAAGCCTTGCGGCGTCTCCTCGAGCGAGCTGATCCACCCGTCTACACCATCGGACGGATCGCCGTCGCCGTTGGGATCCATCCACCGGCGGACGGCGGCCAAGGTGTAGGACTCCAGTTCGCTAATCCGCCCGCCGGGTCCGCCGATCGATCCGAACAAACCGCCGATCACGACCCGAAAGCCGGCCTCATGCGCCTGGCGGACGAGGTCGAGGAAGACACGGTCGGAGGCGGACCATTTCCACGTGGCCGGATCGGAGCCTTCGTCGTTGAGTTCCGCCAACTTGCCCTTGACCGCGAGGACCGGGTCGATGTGCCGCAGGTCGGGTTGCCGTAACCGGTCCTCGCCCGCTCCGTGGAAAACAGGCGAGAGGCATAGCGCGTTGACGCCGAGCTCCTTGAGGTAAGGCAGGCGTTGGATGACTCCCTGAAGATCGCCGCCATACCGCCTGGATTCCAGTTCCTTCCCGCGTGAATCGGTCTCCCCGGGTTTGCCCGTGGTCGCGGTTGGCCAGTCCGTCGACCAAGGGACCGTACCCTGCGGGTCGTTCGAGGGGTCGCCGTTGGCGAATCGTGGGACGACGATGTAGTACCACCGGGCCTCGACAACCCATGAGGGAAGCGGTTCTCGTGCCCCGGCGGGCGGCGAGACCAGGGCTGCGAGAATCGCGAGAAGAGCGGCGTTTCGGACCCACATTTCATCCGAGATTGTAGGTTCCCCCGGCTGCATGGCAACGTGTGGGACGGGTCAACAGCGGAGGTCGGGTGTGCAAAGGCCGCAAGGGCGGTAAGATACGCCCGAAGCCGGGGCGCGGTTAACTAAGGAATCCTGCACGACGAGCCGACGATGAAGAGCCGAAAAATCACCAAACGATCCAGCCTCAAGCGAACGAGCGGTCGAAAACGCGGCATCAAAAGGCCGCCGGTGCTGTTCGAGAAAACGCACAAGATCATCAACCGCATCAACGAGATGATCGACGGTACGTTCCTGACCTATTGGACCTCCGAGTACGGGGCCATTTGCGGGAATGACGTACAGGCGATGTACGAAGCGCTGAAGGTCGTCAAGCCGCAGGAGCGGATCACGCTGTTCGTCAAATCCGACGGCGGCGACGGGCAGTCGGCGCTGCGGCTCATCCATTTGCTTCGCGAATACGTGCGTCATTTGACGGTCGTGGTTCCGTTGGAGTGCGCCTCGGCGGCGACGATGCTGGCCTTGGGGGCGGATGAGATTCAGATGGGCCCGCTGGCGTTCTTGACGCCGGTGGATACCTCGCTGGAACACGCCATGGGTCCGGTGGATCCGCGCAACGAAACGGCCTACGTGGGCCAGGACGAGGTGCAGCGCGTCCTTACCCTATGGCAAAAGCACTCCCCGCAAAGCGACGTGAACCCGTTTCAGGAATTGTACAAGTACCTGCACCCCTTGGTGATCGGGGCCGTGGATCGCGCCACCTCGCTGTCCATCCGCCTTTGCACGGAGATTCTGCGATACCACATGACCGTGCCGCAGGAGGCGGAACGGATCGCCAATGCCCTCAACGCCCAGTATCCCGCCCACGAGTATCCGATCACCCCGCGCGAGGCCCGGGTGCTGGGGCTGAACGTCAAGGACCTCGCCCCGGAGCTGAACGACGTTCTGCTGGAGCTCAACAACCTGTACTCGGAGATGGGCCAGCGGGCGGTGACGGACTACGACGAGCACAACTACCACAACA
>CAYQZH010000020.1:0-25196 GCA_964421865.1 uncultured Phycisphaera sp.
GGCGATCTCCGTGTGACGAGGCACCGTCTCGACCGCGCCGGTCTGAGGGTTCATCCAAAGCGAATGCTTGGCTCCCTCGCGTTTCAGCACGCACCCGTGGCGGCGCAGATGCCGCAGCACCGTGTGACGTTTCACCGGACCACCACGGTCTCTTTGACCGCATCCGGTGGGACACCGGCCAACCCCTGTTCACGCCGATCGGTAAGGACCAACCTAATCGCTTCGCAGAGGCTTTCCCGGCACTCCTCGAGTGACTTGCCCTGCCCGTTTGCGCCCGGCACTTCGGGGCAATACCCGATGTACCAGTCGCCGTCCTTCTCAAAGATACCGGTAAATTCGTTGACCATGGTGGTTACCCCTGCGGACTCGCGCGGCCTAAAGCGCGCGGCATCGGATGCGCGCCACCCGGTGACATTCTACCGCGTCTTGACCAGATGTTCCACTACGCCGGGGTCGGCCAGGGTCGTGGTGTCGCCGATATCCTCCATTTTGTTTTCCGCGATCTTGCGAAGGATGCGGCGCATGATCTTACCGGAGCGGGTCTTGGGTAGTCCCGGCGCCCAGTGGATCACGTCCGGGGCGGCGATGGCGCCGATCTGCTTGCGCACGTGGGCGGTGAGCTCCTTTTTCAAAGCGTCGGTGTACTCCTGGCCGGTCTTGAGAGTGACGTAGGCGTAGATGCCCTGGCCTTTGATATCGTGGGGGTATCCGACGACGGCGGCCTCGGCGACGGCGTGGTGCGACACCAATGCACTCTCCACCTCCGCGGTACCCAGGCGGTGGCCGGCGACGTTAATGACATCGTCGATGCGTCCGGTGATCCAGTAGTAGCCGTCCTCATCACGCCGGCATCCGTCGCCGGTGAAATAGAGACCCGGACAGCGCGTAAAATACATTTCCTTGAAGCGTTCATGCTGGCCATAGACTGTCCGCATGATCCCCGGCCAAGGCTCTTCGATGAACAGCGCGCCACTGCCGGATCCCTCAATGCGCTGGTTGTTGTCATCGAGAATGACTGGTATGACGCCGAAAAAGGGAAGTGTGGCCGATCCGGGCTTGGTGGGAATCGCGCCGGGAAGGGGCGTCATCAGAATCCCGCCGGTCTCCGTCTGCCACCAGGTGTCAACAATAGGACACCGCTCCTTACCCACGACGCGATGATACCACATCCAGGCCTCGGGGTTAATCGGCTCGCCCACGGTGCCCAACAGTCGCAGACTGGTCAGTTTGCGTTTGTTTACCGGTTCGTCGCCCTCGCGCATGATGGCGCGGATCGCGGTCGGTGCGGTGTAGAACTGATTCACTTTGTACTTATCCACGACATCCCAGAACCGCCCAGCATCGGGATAGGTCGGAATACCCTCGAACATCAGCGAGATCGCGCCGGCGCACAGCGGCCCGTAGACAATGTAGGAATGTCCGGTCACCCAGCCGATGTCCGCCGTGCACCAGAAAATGTCCCCGTCATGGTAATCGAAGATGGTCTTAAAGGAGAACGTCACGTGCACCATATACCCGCCGATGCTATGCAATACGCCCTTGGGTTTACCCGTCGAGCCCGACGTATACAGTATGAAAAGAGGATCTTCGGCGTCCATCCATTCGCAGTCACATTGCGGCGAGGCGTCTCTCATCGCCTCGTGCCACCAGTGGTCTCGACCTGGCTTCATCTGGATCGGCATTTTTTCGCCGCCGAGGCGGCGGTAGACGATGCAGGTCTTGACCTGCGTACCCTGTTTGGCGGCGCGATCCATGGCCTCATCCGCGTTGACCTTCAACCCCACGGCCTTAGCGCCGCGAAACACGCCGTCCGCGGTGACAAGAATATGGCACTCGGAGTCCACGATCCGGTCGGACAGGGAATCGGGACTAAAACCCCCGAAGACGATGGAATGAACTGCCCCAATTCTCGCGCAAGCGAGCATGGCGATCGCAAGCTCCTTGATCATGGGCATGTAGATCGAAACGCGGTCGCCCCTCTGGACCCCGAACGACTTCAACACGTTGGCGAACTTGCAGACTTCGGTGTGGAGTTGTCGGTAGGTGAGTCGGGCGTCCTCGCCCGGCTCATTGCCCTCCCAGAGAATGGCGGTCTGATCGCCGCGCTGGGCGAGGTGCCGATCGAGGGCGTTGTAGGTGATGTTCGTCTGCGCGCCGATGAAGTACTGAATCGAAATCTTGTTGCGGAAGTCGAACTCCCGGACCTTGGTCCACTTTTTCTGCCAGTAAAAGTCCTCGGCGATTTCGCCCCAGAACCCTTCCGGGTCGTCGATCGACCGCCGGTACATCTGCCGGTACTGCTCCAACGACCGGACGTGCGCCCGCTCGCAGAACGTCTTGGACGGCGGGAACATCTGAACCTTGCTGGAGCCGGCCCCGCTGGGATTATTGGGTGTCATCGTGTGTCACTCCCGAAACTCGAGGAAACCGCGGCGAACGCAGGACGTCGCGGCGTGCCTATCCATCGAAGGATTATAGCGGAATCGCCCCAAAATGCCCATTCGCCGGCCGCCCCGCCTCCGCCATCAGCCGTACCAACTGATCGACGGTCCGCTGCGTCGCTCCTTGGTGCTCTAAAACGACCGCCCGCGCGGCGGCTCCCATCCGTTTCCTCGTCGTTGCGTCGCCCAATAGTTCGCCGATGACGGAAGCCAGGGCGCCGGCACTTTGGACCCTGCGGATCGCACCGGCGTCGCGGAGCACGCTCACGGGGGATTCGAAGTTCTCCATGTGCGGTCCGGCGACGATCGGCTTCCCCAGAGCGGCCACCTCCATCGGATCCGATCCCCCCAGGGGAACCAACGATCGTCCCACGAAGACCACATCGGCCAGCGAGTAGAACTTCCGAAGCTCCCCCATCGTGTCGCCCAGGATGACCGCCGAATCGGCGTACGGTTCGCCGGCGAAGCCGTCCGGGCGCAAGCTGCGGCGGACGCACGCGAAGCCGGCGCCTTCAATGAGCCGTCCCACCTCGTCGAAACGTTCCGGTTTGCGCGGAACGATCACCAGCAGCGGGACACCAGGCTCGTTCGCAGGACAACCGTGCAAGTGGTGTGCCGCAGACTTACACCGCGACAGCACCTCGCGATAGGCGTCAAGAATCATGGCCTCTTCGCTCGGGCCGGTGCTTCCGCACACCCATACAGGCCGCGAGGCGTCGAGCCGGAATGCCGCAGCGATTTCGTCCGCGCCGCCGACTCGGTCGGTCGCGGCGGCTGAATCCCATTTCAGCGACGAGGTGACCTCGATGCGATCGGCTGCGACACCCACCGACCGAAATCGCGCCGCGATGGTTTCGTCCTGCGCGCCGACCCAGGCGAGGTCGGCGAACATGGATCGCGCCGCCGGTCCCAGCCGACGGAGCCGCCGCGCACTGCGTTCCGTCAGCCGCCCATTGACCACGGCCACGGGGATGCCACGCCGTGTCGCCATTCGAACGAGGTTGTACCAGACCTCCAGTTCGACCAGCACGATCATCGTCGGGCGGACTCGCCGTAGGACGCGTGCGACCACCATGCTGAAATCAAGTGGGAACCGGAAGACCCGATCGGCTCCGTAGAGTTCGACGCCGCGGGCATACCCGGTGTCGGTTGTCGTGGAGAAGACGATGTCGGTTTCCGGCAGGCGCTCGCGGAGTGCGGCCGCCAGTCGGGGCGTGGCGTTGATCTCCCCCAGCGATACCGCGTGAATCCAGATGCACGGGCGGCGCGGATCGCGGACGGGCACGCCGCCAAAGCGTTGCCCCCACCCGCGGCGGTTCTTACCCACGATCAACGCGTGATAGAGCGCGACGGGAAGGTAGATCAATCCGGCAAGAAGATACGCAATATCGGCGACCCACCGCATCGCGGACCGATCGTAGTCCCGCGTTATCACCGCGGCAACTTTTAGGGGGGGCTTGAGCGCTTCGCGCACCTCGCGCGAGGCGAAGTCCACGGCGGCGTGCGGATGCCCGATCCGTGCTCGGCGCACGATCCCAGCCCGCCGCTATCCGCCGCTCGTCCCGGTTCCCAGGCCAAAGAGCAGTGCGAAGATGGTGGAGAAGAAGCTGTTCAGGGCGCCTGCAAAGCTCGAAATAATAATGTCGATCGGAAAGTTCATCTGGAGAGCCCCCGTTCAACGCCTACGCCGATCCATCGACGAACCGCAATCATAGTTTGCGGCGAGTCAACCCGCAATCCCAGGGGACGCCTCATCGTTTCCCAGGTTGCGAGGAAGGTCGCGGCACGCAACACTCCGGTTTCCCGCCAGCCGCCCGCCCCGATACCATCGTCGACATGGAAGGGACTATGGCTCCAGCGCCCCTGCCCTATCTCACCGGCGACCTCCCCGGTGTAGGCGGCGAGATCAAGCGCTCCGACGAGGACTTCCTGGTCGAGGAAGTACCGCTCTATCGGCCATCGGGGCAGGGCACGCACACGTATTTCACGATTGAGAAGCACGGACTTACCACCCATGCGGCCATCCAGCACATCGCCCGCCTGCTGGGCCGCCAGCCGTACGAGATCGGCTATGCGGGGTTGAAGGACGCCCACGGCGTCACCCGGCAGATGCTCAGCGTCGAACACGTCGAGCCCGATCGTGTGGCCTCGCTGGCCCTCGGCCGGGCGAAGGTGCTCTCCGTCGACCGGCACACTAACAAGCTCAAACTGGGACACCTGGCCGGCAACCGGTTCAGCATCAAGGTCCGCGACGCCATCCCGGACGCAGCGCCGGCGGCGCGGGCGATCCTTGAGGTGCTGATCCGGCGCGGCGTGCCGAACTACTTCGGCCCGCAGCGTTTCGGCGTTCGCGGCGACAATGCCCAGATCGGATTGGCCGTGCTCCGGCAGGATTATGATGAGGCTTTCGCCCTCATGTTGGGTCGACCCGCGGCGGTGGATCACGGTCCGGCGCGGAAGGCGAGGGAGCTCTATGACGCAGGCGATTTTGAGGCCGCCGCGGCAACCTGGCCTCGCGGAGTCTTCGCCCAGCAGTCTCGACTCTGTCGGGCCCTGTTCAAGGCGGAGGGCGACCGTCGTGAGGCGTGGCGGGCGGTGGACCATTCCATGCGCAAGCTCTACATCTCCGCCTTTCAGAGCGAGTTGTTCAATCGAGTTCTGGCCCAGCGGATTAGGACGATCGACCGCCTCGAAACCGGCGATCTCGCCTGGAAGCACGTCAACGGCGCGTGCTTCCGGGTCGAGGACGCGGCCACGGAACAGCCTCGCTGCGAGGCGTTGGAAATCTCTCCGACGGGACCGTTGTTCGGCCGCCGGATGACCGAGCCGTCCGGAACTCCCGGTCAGATCGAGGCCGCCGTGCTGGCGGAGTGCGGACTGCGGAAGGAGCAGGTGTCCGCGCCCGGAAGCGGGAAGATATCGGGCGCCCGCCGGCCTTTGCGGGTTCCCATCGGCGACCCGAATCTCGACGCCGGCGCGGACGAGCACGGCCCATACCTACTGCTCAGTTTCTTCCTCCCGCCGGGCGCCTACGCGACCAATCTCGTCCGTGAAATCAGCAAGAGTCCCGAGGTCGCCCCGCCGCTTGGGTAAGTTGGTATTTCAATGTCGCGCCGTCGCATTGTCAGCCTCACTTGGCGCGAAGTACCTTACGGGGATCGTCGGAAGCACGAATCGCGGACGGCGCGAACGGCTCCGTGCAATGGACGTACCCTTGCTAGACATGTTGGGAAGGCAACGGGTCGTGGGTGCGGCCCGGCGGCGAGCCCGGGGTTGGCCGGGAACCACGAACGAACGGCGTACCCCCGTTGGAGATTGAGGTCATGAAGCGGATTTCGATGTTCTTGTTTCTGGTGAGTGTCACGGTGATGGCATCCGGGTGCCCGACGGCCGGCGGACTCTACGGCGGCGGGGGCAATACGAACGGAGGCAACGACAACGGGGGCGGGAACGGCGGACCAGGCGTCGAGGTGACCTTCACGGCCACCCTGAGCGGAGACCAGGAAGCCCCGCCGGTCCAATCCAACGGCACGGGGACGGGGACGTTCACGTTGAACGCAGCCGCCACCGAGCTTACGTTCGAGTTCACGGCTTCGGGGTTGTCCGGCCCCGTGACGTTCGCCCATTTCCACAAGCCCGCGGTCGGCGTGGCCGGAGGGGTGCTCTTTGAGATCACCGATACGATCACGGAGAATGCGGATGGAACCCTCACCGCCAGCGGCACTTGGCCGGTGAACGCGTCGGACGTGACCGCGCTGCTCGACGGGAACGTCTACGTCAACTTGCACACCGCGGATCATCAGGACGGTGAAATCCGCGGGCAACTCCTCGAATAACCCTGAACGCCGCTTGGCCCGAGGATGGCCGTTCGCTGACGGCGAAAACCGCCCCGTCCACACGAATCCCCACGACCAGCGTCCGCGTTGAACGTTCGGGGAGCGGCCAGCCGAGGTGGAGACGGGGTGGCAGGAACTCGATGAGATTCTGGCCTCGACGGCGGCGATCCGTCTGTGGACGACCCCGGGACGGGCATATCTGCGGTCGACAATCCCGAAAAACTAGAACGTCCCCCTCGGCTACCTTGGCGGCGGCACCTTGGCCATTAGTTCCTCAAACCAGTTCACGACGACCGTCGGCTGTTGCGATTGCTCTTTGGCCTCGCCCGCCGTTCGATAGAACAGGAAGCGGTTTCCGTCGGGGGAGACATCAAACGGGAAGGAGTAGCCGCCCCCTTTGAGTTCGAAGAGCAGGCGCGGGGTTTGGGCGCGGAACGTGTCATCCTGAACCGAAACCGACACGGCCATGATTTTCCCCTCATCTCGGTAGAAGATTTCTTTGCCATCCGGCGACCATTTCGGCCCAAAAGCCTGCCCCGCTGAAACCTTCACCTTGGCGCCCGGGCGAAGGAAGGGGCGAACATAGATTTCGAACTCACCCGACTCGTTGGAGGCATAGCCGACCCACTTCCCATCCGGAGACAGAGCAGGGCCCCTCTCATTAAAGGGCGTAGCCAGGAAGACTTCCGGCTTCCGCTCCTCGCCGTCCAAACGCAAATACATGATGTCGCCCTCGGTCTTGGGATTATTTTCAACAAAGACGAGGATCGACCCATCGGGCGAGAACGATGACGGAGTCTGAAAGTTGTCACCGGTGGTAAGGCGTTCGGCTTCTCCGGTGCCGTCGGCGAGTTGGCGGAAGAGATTCTGGATGGACTTCCCGCGCTCCGACCCGAAGACGATCCACTTCCCATCGGGGCTCCACACAGGATTTCGATCCGCCGCCTCGTCAACCGTCAAACGCGTGAACATGTCCCGTTCGATCTCGAGGACCCAGATATCGGGATTGCCTTTGTCCAGGAGCACCGCAGCCACCCGTGTCGCGTCGGGTGCGACGCGTGCGCCCATCATGTATTCGCGCTTATGCTGAGATATGGACGACTCCTTCCCTTCCCGGTCGATCCAGATTAGAAGCCTGTCGTTGCCGGAAGCGGAACCGGGTAGATAAAGCAACGTCCCTGATTGCGAGAAAGCATATTGAGCGCTTCCACTGGATTCGCTCCCAGCGACGCCTTCGAGAATCGGCACGGGCGATCCCGTGACCTTGAGTTTTTCAGCGTCGAAGGGTACGGCCATCAGAATTGCAGAGCGCGCATAGACTATATGACCCGTGGAGACATAGCGCGCGAAATTGCCTCCGTGAATCAGCTCCTTCTCTTTCAGTGTTTCGAGCGAAAGGGCGACGACGTTGGCGTCAGTGTACTTGCTACTGCTCGTCGACGCCGTGAAGAGCACCGTCTTGCCGTCCGGCAGCAGTTGCGGCCAGCGATGAGTTGGGCCCATTCCTCCGCCCGTTCCGGCATCGGTGAGCTTGACCGGCTCGCCGCCCGCCGCGGGAACACGACAGATACCCGAATTGCGGTCAGGGGCGAAGACGATCGTCCCGTCCGCACCCCAGCTTCCCCCGCGCAGGTTCGCGGCATCGCAGATGGTCGTGGCGGGTCCGCCCAGGACGGAAATCTTTCGGAGCTTGCCTTTCTGGAAAAATGCGATCCCCTCGCCGTCGGGTGAGAAGAACGGGCAGTAGGCGTCCTCCGTGTTCGCCAGCGGCGTGACGTCGAGCTGGTGCATGTGACGCAGGAACAATTGCTGCTTGGATTCGTGCTGTCCGACGAAAACGATTTTCGTGCCGTCGGCTGAAATGTCCATTATGGGGAAAGGGGTTGCGGACAACGCTATGGCCTGCGATTCCGGAATGCCCAGGCTCGATCGCATGACCACCTGCTTCGCAGGCCTTGTCGAGAGCCAAAGTGCCCCTAACGCAGTGACGAGGATCGAGTAGACGAACCAAGGCAGGGCGCGCCGCCAAGTGGGTAGTGGTCGAACCGGGGCAGCCCCGGCCACGCTGAAGTCGCCGGCCAGGGCTCCGTCCAGCACCACCCAAGCCTCGCCGATGTCGCGCAGGCGTTGCTTGCGGTCCTTCTGGAGACATCGCTGCAAAAGCATCCGAACGTTGGGAGGAGTGCCATCGGAAAGCGGGTTCCAATCCGGCTCGCGCTCCAGAATCTTGGCGACCAAATCCGTCGCGGTTTCACCTTCAAAGGGCTTTTGCCCGCTGAGACATTCATAAAGCACAACCCCGAAGGACCAGATATCGGTGCGTCGGTCGACAGGCCTACCCCGAGCTTGCTCAGGACTCATGTAGGCGGCCGTGCCCAGGATCACCCCCGGTCGCGTATGACGCGCCGTGACGGTCGGAGAATGGACAATGTCCGTGGTCGAAGCGTCATCCTCGCTCATCGCCTTGGCCAACCCGAAGTCCAGCACCTTGACCACCCCGTCAGGAGTGATCTTCACGTTGGCGGGTTTGAGGTCGCGGTGGATGATGCCTCGTTCATGAGCGGCTTCGAGGGCCTCGGCGATCTGCCTGCTGATGGTCAGGGCGTCTTCGACGGTCAACGCCCCATCGCGAAGTCGGTCAGCCAGGGTCGCCCCCTCCACCAATTCCATGACCAGGAAGCGCTGGCTCTCCACCTCCTCAAACCCGTAAATGCCCGCGATGTTCGGATGGTTTAGTGATGCAAGAACTTTGGCTTCTCGCTGGAACCGGGCCATCCGTTCCGGATCGCGGGCGAACGCCTCCGGCAGCACCTTGATCGCCACCTCGCGGTCCAGACGCGAATCCTTGGCACGGTAGACCTCCCCCATGCCGCCCGCGCCGAGGGGAGCGACAATCTCATAGGGACCGAGTCGTGCGTTGGGGTTCAAAGGCATCGGAGGCTATTGTCGAGTGTCGAATATCGAATGTCGAATTGAGAGCCTTTCCGCATTCACCCTTCCGCGTTCAACATTCGTTATTTCGTCGCCGCTACTGGCCGAAGAGTTCCGCGAGGGTTCGGCGATCGTCCTCGAGGTCGTCAAGCCCGTAGTTCCAGGAAACCCCTCGTTGACCAAGCCACTGTTCGGGTTCCCAACGGCTGACGCCGAGCGTGGCCGCCAAAAAGCCGATGCTGACTTTGCCCGCCCGGTAGCTCTCAATCAACAGGGCGTCCTTCGCGGCCTGATCGAGGTGGCCCCACTCTCCTCGCCGCACCGCTTCCGCCTCCTGCGGGATGTTGATGCTCACGTGCATCGGGAGACTCCTGCGTCTACCATAGCATACTCGGACCGAAGAGACTCGTTCCTCGGACAAAGAAGGGCCCGACCGGTGGCAGGCAGTTACGACGTTATCGTAGTCGGCGGAGGGCACGCCGGGATTGAGGCCGCTTGGGCCGCGTCGCGGCTGGGCGCTCGAACTGTGCTCATTACCATGAGCGCCGAAGCCATCGGACGGATGTCCTGCAATCCCGCGATCGGGGGGCTGGGCAAGGGCCAGATGGTCCGCGAGATCGACGCCTTGGGCGGGCTTATGGGGCTGGCGACGGACCAAGCGGGCATTCAATTTCGGATGCTCAACCGCAGCAAAGGCCCGGCCGTCTGGGCCCCGCGCGCCCAATGCGACCGCGACGCCTACCCCCAAGCCGTTCAGCAGCTTCTCCGCCAGGCAGCCTCGCTCGACATCATTGAAGGCGCCGTCGAGACCATTGAAACGCGTCCGGAGAACGTGTTCAGAGCCGTGGGCGCGAGCCCACGGACATCAGCACGCGCGGCAGCATGTGTCACCGGGCTCGCGCCCGGTGCTCTGACCGGCAATAGCACGCGTCGCGTGATCGGCGTGACCCTCGCCGACGGTCGGCGGATCGAAACCGACGCCGTCATTTTGACGACGGGTACGTTCCTTCGCGGTCTCATGCACTGCGGGCAGGAGCAGACCCAGGGCGGCCGCGTCGGCGAGCCGGCCGCCGTGGGAATCAGTGCCGCGCTCCTGTCACTCGGATTCGAGTTGGGCCGCCTGAAAACCGGCACCCCGCCGCGCGTCCATCGCGACTCGGTCGATTACGCCGCCTGCGAAGCCCAACCGGGCGACGACGTACCCGTGCCGTTTTCGGACATGACCGACGCGATCACACAACGGCAAGTGGATTGTTGGGTCACGTGGACGCACTCGAAAGTCCATGAGCATATCGTCGCCAACCTTCACCGCGCCCCGATGTACTCCGGGCAGATTCGATCCCGCGGGCCGCGCTACTGTCCCAGCATCGAGGACAAAGTCGTCCGCTTCGCCGACAAGCCCAAGCACCAAATCTTTCTGGAGCCGGAGGGCTACGAGAACCAACGCATCTACTGCAACGGCATCAGCACCTCCTTGCCCAAGGACGTGCAGGACGCCTTCGTCCATGAGGTGCCTGGGTTGGAGCGGGCAAAAATCCTTCAATACGGCTACGCCGTAGAGTACGATTACGTCCCCACGCATCAGACCAAGGTCTCGTTGGAAACCAAACTCGTGCGAGGATTGTTTCTGGCCGGTCAAATCAACGGCACCAGCGGATATGAGGAGGCCGCCGCTCAAGGCTTGGTCGCCGGGATCAACGCCGTGCGTCTGCTTCGAGACGAAGAGCCGTTTGTGCTCGGGCGAGATCAGGCCTACATCGGCGTGATGATCGACGACCTGGTCACCCGTCCGCCGCTGGAACCGTATCGCATGTTTACCTCCCGTGCGGAGTACCGCCTTCTGCTGCGCTCCGACAACGCCGATCAACGCCTCACCCCCATCGGACGGCGACTCGGAACCGTGGACGACGCCCGATGGGCGCTGTTCCAGGCCAAACGCGACGCCGTCGCGACCCTCGAATCCCTCACCCGAGCAGGGCACATGAACGGTTCGGGCCTCTCGACTTGGATTCGCCGCCCGGACGCCGACCTGAGCACGTTCGCCGATGCGATCGCTGGCCTGACGACCCGCGTCTTCGATGCCGACGACCTTGTGCAGGTGATGACCGAGGCCAAATACAGCGGATACGTCGATCGTCAGGCCCGGCAGATCGAGCGGTTCCGCCGACTGGAGTCGATGGGGATACCGGACCGAACAGACTATGCCACCATGCCCGAGCTACGTTTCGAGGCCCGCGAACGGCTCGCTCGCGTCGCCCCGGCCACCCTCGGTCAGGCCGCCCGAATCAGCGGCGTAACGCCCGCCGATATCACCGTTCTGTGGATTTATCTTACCGGCCGTCGCCGATCGTAGGCGGCGGACCCCCCTCTCCGCGGCCACTACGTCCCAGAAACCAGGGCACCCCGGCCAGCCCAACACGCCTCGATCCACTATTCAGCCCACACGCCGGATTTTTTCGTTGACGGCGAAATCTCCCGTATGTATCGTATAGGAAATATGGGGGGGATGGACAAGTTGAGTAGTGTATCAAGGTCAAGGACGGCTAGGCGAGAGGGAACATCATGGCGGATGACGGACGAATCAAAACGATCTTCACCACCGGCGAAGTAGCGCAAATCTGCAAGGTCAGTCAGCAGACGGTGATCCGCTGCTTTGACAGCGGCCGCTTGCAGGGCTTTCGGGTCCCGGGATCGCGCTTCAGGCGTATCCCGCGCGAATCTCTGATCGCCTTTATGAAGAACAACGAGATCCCGATGGACCAGCTTGAATCGGGGAAGAAGCGGATCCTGGTTGTGGATGACGATGAGGCCGTGGTGGACATGTTCAAGGAGTTATTGGCGCGTGACGGTCGCTTCGAGGTCCGCACGGCCTCCACCGGCTACGACGCGGGAATCCTCACCGAGCAGTTTCGGCCGGACGCGTTGTTACTGGACTTCAAGCTGCCCGACATCAACGGGAACGTCGTGTGTCGCACGATACGCTCCAATCCGAACTTCCGGCACATGCAGATCATCATCATCAGCGGCGTGGCCGACCCGGATGAGATCGCGGAGTTGAAATCGGCCGGGGCGGATGAGTTCATCCGCAAGCCCTTCGACATTAACGCCGTGATCGGGCGGATGGCCGAAATGATGAAGGTCGCGTAGGCGCATCGGACGCCGCGGGATTCCGGCCGGGAACGTGGAGGATGCGATGGCCGTCGGCGTCCAGCGAAGCGCATCATCCCAGCGTCCGGCGCGCGAACGGGTGGAGTTGATCCTCGGCCAATTGGATCAACTTCCCACGCTGCCGACCGTGGTTGCGCGCCTTCTGGCCGTCGCCGGCTCGGACGATTCGTCCGCCTGTGATTTAGTCCGCATCATCGAACCCGATCCGTCCCTGACCGCCCGCATCCTCAGGATGGTACGCCGCGCCGACCTCGGCGTTCGCACCCAGGGGATGACCGTCCCCCGCGCCGTCACGCTGCTCGGTTTTCGGGCGGTGCGTAACGCAGCGCTGTCCACGCAATTCTTCGAAACTTTATCCGCGCCGGGTGAAGACCAGGCCGCGACGACTCGTCGGAAGGGACTGTGGAAGCACAGCCTGGCGATCGCCTGTGCCGCCGAAATGATTGCCGAGCGAACCGACGCCCCCAACGCGGGCGAGGCCTTCGTCTGCGGGTTGCTCCACGACATCGGCAAGATCGCCCTCGACGTTTGCCTCCCCAAAAGCTATGCCCGCGTCCTGGATCGCAGCGAACATCAACCCGTCTGCCTATGCGACATCGAGCAGGATATCCTCGGCGTGGACCATACCACCGCCGGGAAGCGCCTCGTCACCCACTGGCGGCTGGGGCAGTCAATCGTGGAGTGCGTCTGGCTGCATCACCAAGACCCCGACGCGCTGCCCTCCAACGTCGCCCACCCGCGGATGGTTCGGATCGTGCACGTCGCCGATGCTCTGGTACGCCGTGCGGGAATCGGCGCCTCGGGCTCCGGGCATCCGACCGACATCGAAACCGCAGCGTTGCCTTTAGGGTTAGATCGCCACGCCCTCGAGGAACTCGTTCAGCGCGTGCCGGAGAGAATGAAGCCGCTCCAAGAAGCCCTCGGCCTCGACGACGGCGACGACGCCGCGTCGAACCTCGAATCGCTGTGGGAAGCGAACCGCCGACTCGGCCAACTCAACGTCCAACTGGTGGAATCGAACCGGGCGTTGCAACTTCGCGCGGATTGCCTCGACTCCCTGACCGCCTTCACCGGCCGACTGGCGGAAGACGCTCGCGTCGCCGACGTGTGTGCCGCCGCCGCCGACGCCGTCCGCTCGTTCTGCCGGGTCGACCGCGCCGTCGCCTTCCTTCGGCAGCACGGCAGCCGCTTCATTCATTTCGGCGTCAGCGACAAGCTTGTCCTGAGTCTCGAAGGAAGCGAAGCCGCACCCCGCACGGCGATCGTCGATTGCGGCGATTCCCCCGCGTTCGAGGACGCCGACTCGACCCGTGGCATGGTCGCAGCCCCGGAGGGCTGTGAGGACCTGTGGCAACGATGTTTCGGCTCGCCCGCGGAAGCGCCCCTCTCGATGCTGCCGCTTCACACCGACGCAGCGGCGGGGGGCGTGCTGATCGTCGCCGACGACCGCGTCGTACGCTCCCTACGCTCCGCTGCGGCGGAGTGCGGATCGCTCGCCGCGGCGATCCGTCTAGCCGTCTCGTCGTCGGCGGCCAGAGTCGATGCGGAGAAAACCGCGGAGGAATTGTTGGACCTCAACCGGCGGCTCCATACCGCCCAAAAACAACTGGTGCGGATGCGCTCCATCTCCATCATTGCGCAAATGGCCGCCGGCGCCGCCCACGAGCTAAACAACCCCCTCGCGGTGGTCTCCGGCCGCGCCCAGATGGAACTCACCCGGTCCGAAGACCCCGAACGCCGCCGGGCGTTGGAGATCATCATCGAGCAGGCCCAACGGGCATCAGGGATCGTTTCCGACCTGATGAGTTTCGCTAAACCGGCTGAGCCTCAACCGGTCGTGCAACCGCTTGCGGACGTGCTGGAAGCGGCCTGTCAGCACTGGCGAAGCGTTTCCGGCCTCGGACCCGACCGTCTCGTGCTGTCGATCCGCGATGCTGATTCAACGGTCTATGGCGACCCGGAGCAGCTTCGAGAAATCCTCCAGGCCGTTTTTGCCAACGCCCTCGAAGCTACCGATCCCGCCGCACGGCGCATCCAAATCAACTCTCTGTCCCGCGCTTCCGATGAGACGGTGCGGATCGTGGTCGAGGACAACGGCGTGGGCATGACGCCCGACGTTCTGGAACATGCCCTCGACCCGTTTTTCTCCAGTCGCGCCGCGGGTCGCGGACGAGGATTGGGACTTTCGCGGGCCTATCGGCTCGCGGAAATCAACGGCGGAAGCCTGTGGCTCGAATCAACGCCCAACATCGCCACCACGGTCACCATCGAGCTACCCGCCCGCGCGCCGGGATCCTAGACCGAGCCGAATGTCGATTGTCGAATGTCGATTGTCGAATTCATTCGCGGAAGGTGTCCTTCAATCGACATTCGACATTCTGCATCGCCACGTAGCGGTACCTGTCTCGCAGGATGATGCCTCATGTCCGACCGCGCACCCAAGATTCTTCTCGTCGAGCCCGACCCGGACATGGTGGAGATGCTGGTCGGGTCGCTCCGCCGACGATTCGACGCCCAGGTGACGTGCGTGGACGGCGCCGACGCGTGCCTGAACACCGATCTGTATGACCCCCATGACCTGGTCATCGCCGAGTGGGAGCTGGAGGACTCGGACGGCCTGCAGCTCGCCGAAAGTCTGACCATCCTCGCCCCGCGCCCGATCATCCTGCTCGCCGATGAACCCACCTCGCGCGACGCCATCGGGGCGATGCGGCTGGGCGTCCGCGACCTGTTCACCAAGCCGTTCCCCGTCGAGGACTTGCTCGATGCGACCGAGCGCGCCGTCACCGGCCATGAGCTCAAACGTCAACATGCGGTCAAGTACCGCCGCATGCGCGAATTGGTTCGCCACGTGATCCGGGAACGCCGCGATTTGAACCGGCGCATCGAACTGGTCTGTCGCGACCTCGTCGAGGCCCACCGTCGACTCGTCCACCGCGTCCTGGCGCTCGAAGGGACGCAAGCCGGACAAACCACGTGACGGGATTGGCGATTTGCGATTGTCCATTGGGTTGAAAGAACCCCGCGATCAATCGAAAATCGAAAATCGAAAATCGACAATTCCGCTACGCCCTACAGCCACTTCGACAAGATGAGATTGATTACGACCGCCCCGGCCAAGGCGATCGCGATCTTGAGGAACCAGGGCATGGTCGCGGGCGGCGGCTCGACAAGCCGCAGGGCGTGGTAGATTTCCTCGGGGTTCTCGCTTTCCAGTGCCTCGTTGCGGCACTCGGCGATCAGTCGTCCGGTCTCCACGGCGGACAAATGCAACTGCGCGGCGTAGCGAACGATCCGCCGACGTCGGCTGGGCGTCAGGCGACCGCTGCGCACCTCCTGGGCGATGAGTTGGCGAAAGATTTCCTTGGTGTCGATGCGCCGCGAGCCGGTCGGCTTGTAGCCGCCGACGAAACTGCGCGCCTCGTCACGATCGGGTTCGTGCACGGACCTTCTTCCCCCTCCTGCCAGATGATAGGCCCGCACCGCCCGGATTTCACTGCGCCTCTCCTGCTTGGGCACGGGGCCCTCGCCCAAGGGCATCACGCACCCAGTATTATGGGAACGCCGAATAGCGAATGGAGAATCGCGAAACAACGAACGCTCAGTTCGTCACTCGCTACTCGTAATTCGTAATTTGTAATTCGTAATTCGTCTCGCGCTACACTTCGACGCGATTGAAATGCTTGGCCCCGACCCACAATGCCGCACACCCCGCCGCGATGCTGGTGAGCGCGGCCGTCGCGCACAGCAACAGCGACCGCGCATCCGGTAACGTGTTGGCGGAGAGGTATCGCGACTGCCAGGTCGCCAATCCCACGCCCGTCAGGACGATCGCCACCAGCGCCACCGATGCGAGCAGGTTCGTCGTCCCGCCCAGCCCGCTGGCGATGCGTGCGACGTTGGTTTGTCCGAACATGGGAAGCCGCGCTCCGATCCCCACCGAAAAACCGCACAACCCGAAGCAGATCGCCATGGTGACGAGCAAGTGAATCGCGGTCCACACCATGTCGAGATTTAACATGAACGCGGCCAAGCTCATCGCCCCCACGGCCACCAGCAACGTCACGGTCATCGAAAAGGCGAACTTCGCCAGCAACACCCGTCCTCGCGGCAACGGCAATACCCCCATGAGCCACAGCTTCTGCCCCTCGAGGGACACCAGTGGAAACACGAATCGACAGGTGAAGGTCGCCAGAATCAGGCTTACCGCGCACAGGTTCAGGAAGGGAATGAACAGAAACCATCCCGACGCGGAAAACTCCAAACGCAGCGTGGGCATGTTGGTGAGGTATAGGACCAACAACCCGAACAGGATGGTAAGCTGACTCCACTGCGCGGGATCGCGGCAGAACGTCCGCAAGTCTTTGGCCGCGATCAGGCGCAACGGAAGAGGCAGGTAGAAGAACACCCAACCCGCCGCCCCGCCCGACGCCTCCGCCGCCGATCTCCGCCCGCCGCCCGGTCCCGCCGAGGCCCGATCGTACGCCGTGTCGAAATACCCGGAGACGATCCTCACCCCCAGCCAACTCAAAAAGAACGCATTCGCCAGCGTCACCCCCAGGTAGCGGAACGACACGGGGAACTGCCCGTGTACCGCGTGGTCGATGCCCGCCGCCACCCAGTTGTTGGGAAGCAACGCGGACTGCACAAAGCTCATCCGCGTCAGGAACGCCCGCAGCCACACCTCCGTCGCCGTCTCCCCGATCTGCAGCGAACGGAGCCCCGTCACGATGACCGCGGTCAACCCCACAGCCGTCAGGAGCGTCGCCGCCCGCGTCGCTCTTCGCGGAAAAAACCGCGCCACGCCCCAGGCCAGCAACAATCCGATCGCGCCCGGGATCGGAATGAAGGCCAGAAAAAACGCCAGGAAAAACAGGTAAAAGATCGGTTCCTCCGACGTCGCCGCCATGGCGAACATCATCGGCAGCCCCAAGAGGATCAGCGACCAACTGGACAGGGCCAGACACTCCAGATACTTGAGCGTCACCACGTCGAGCGGCGCGATCGGCAGGGTCAACAGGTACGGCGATTCCGACTTTCCGAACAAGGCGCCGTAGGCGATGATCGCATTCGAGAAGGTCAGCAGCGCCAGCATGGCGACGAAAAAGAAATTGAACACCAGGGGGATCGCGACCGTCGCCTCCAACGGCGTGCGTGAGAGCTGCACGAACACCAGCCGGAACAGCCCGTACAATCCGAACCAGATCAATCCGATCAACAGAACCGCGGCGACGAGACGAATCGGTGCGTCGTGAACCGCCTGGGCGACGCGGTTCACCACCGCCCGGCCGCGAACGCGAAGCAGCAAGCCCAACTTCGTCTCGGTCACGTCGAGCGCTGGGGCCTCACTCATCGCCGACCTCGGTGAGTTGGAGAAAGACATCTTCGAGTGAATGCTCGCGCCGGGCCTGGGTTTTGAGTTGATCGAGCGTGCCTACGGCGATCAGTTCTCCGCGATGGATGATCCCGATCCGGTCCGCGAGCGACTCGGCGATGTCCAGCGTATGCGTGCTCATGAAGATCGTACCCCCGCCGCGGGTGTGTTCGGTGAAGAGGTTTTTGACCGAGCGGACGGTGCGCGGATCCAAACCGACCATCGGCTCGTCGATCACCAGCACCGCCGGGTCATGCAGCATCGCCGCCGCGAGCACCACCTTCTGCTTCATCCCGTGACTGTAGCTCTCCGTGAGGTGGTCCAGGAACTCGCCGATATCCAGACGCCGGATCAAGGCGTCGAGCTTTCGATCCCGTTGGAGCGTCGCAATGCCGAACATTTCGGCGACGAAATAGAGGAACTCTCGACCCGTCAGCTTGTCGTAGATGAAGGGTTGATCGGGCACGTACGCGAGCCGCGCTTTCGCCGCCAGACCGTTCGATCCGATAGGGTACCCGCAGACCTGCACGAACCCGTCGTCCGGTCGTAACAAGCCGACGATCATCTTGATCGTCGTCGTTTTGCCCGCCCCGTTGGGTCCGATGAACGCGAACAGCTCGCCCCGTGGAATCTCCAAGGACAGGTTCCGCACGGCCACGGTGCGTCCGTAGGACTTACGAACCCCCCCCAGAACGATCGCCGGTCTTTCGAGGCTCAGGACAAGCTCTGCCGCAGGATCGGTCATCGCTGCTTCGTTCTCCGCCCGCCCAGCGGCGTCCGCCGTGCCTTCACCCGCTCCGCCTCATCGAAACCGGCCTCCCGAACGATCCGAAACGTGCCTCCGACGGGAAGCGTAACCTCCTGCAACTGCACGCGCCCGTCGGCGTCCATCCAGGCCTTGGCGTTCGGCGATTCCACCACCAAGCAGTTTTTCATCCCCTCCGGCGTGGCGATCCGTTCCTCGCCCGTGACCTCGACCAGCAGCGGCATGAACCGGTTCCCCACGCCGGTGAGCAACGCGACCGGGTTGACCACCTGCATCCGCCATTTCGTTCCCACGCGAAGGTCGCCGAGTTCCGAGAAAGGGTTGAACGCTCCGGTGATCAGCCCCCCGCTGCTCAACGGAATCTTGAAGGCCCTCTCGATGGGCCCGCTCTCGAACGTGAAGGAGAAGTCCGAGGGAAATCGTTCGCCGTGGAGCTTCACGTCGGCCTCTTCCGCCTCCACCCGGATCGTGAACTCGTCGAGCACGCCTTCGACGGTATAGTCCGAGCTCACCGAAATCCGAAGCGGCGTGATGTCCACCGGAAACCACTCCACCCAGATCAGATCGTCGCGACGGACCGCCGTCTCGTCGGCGCGATACGTCGTCCACACCGTGCCCACCTTGTGCCCGAGTTCATCGGAGATGGTGAACTGGGAACGGCTTTCCTTGTTCCGGGGCTGCTGGGATGCCCGCAAGGGAGGCGGGTCCAACGCCGTCCAGCTTGGCCAGACGTCGGTGGCCACGAGCCAAGTCATCGCCGCCAACCACGCCGGCACGATCAACAATCCCGTGGTGCGGGTGAACAAGTCGCCAACCCCATGAACTGCCGCTTCCGTGTGCGAACGGACCATTGTACGCCGCCGCGAAGAGTTCGGTCAAACCGCCTGTTTCGCGGCGCGTTGAGCGCATTCGACATTCGACATTCGACATTCGACAATCCCCTTCGGTGTTCGCGCAAGGCTGGAAACGCACGTTTGGGCGGGTGGTACGGCGGGGATGGATCACGTCGGCGATCCTCGCCCCAGTCGCGCTCATCGGAACTTGGCTTGCGTTTCAACACAAACCGGCCTGGTATCAGCCGGTCCGGCTCGATGAAGAGGGCTACCAATTTGCCCGCCGCGACGCCGTCGCGACGGCCGACTCCATCAGCGATCAGATCGTTCAGGGCAAGGCGTTCGACGTGCTGCTTACCGACCGCTCGGTCAACGAATGGCTTGCGGCCTTGCCCCGTGTCTCGCCCGAAGCCAAGCGAGCACTGCCCCCTGAGTTGCACGATCCGGCGGTCCGGTTC
Organism: uncultured Phycisphaera sp.; assembly: GCA_964421865.1. GTDB lineage: Bacteria > Planctomycetota > Phycisphaerae > UBA1845 > UBA1845 > SBAX01. Next base: position 19,808 of record CAYQZH010000020.1, read on the forward strand.
CTTCGAGGCTCAGGACAAGTCACGGATGAGCGCATCCGCGTCGGCGCGCACTATGAAAAGAGCGGCTGGCAGGCCATCGTCAGCGTCGATCTCGCCTTGCGCGTGTCACCAGACGGCATCAACCTGACGATCGCGCTCGCCGCCGTTCGCGGTGGTTCGCTGCCCGTGCCTCGTGCCATCGTCGAACCCCTTCTCGGTCCGCTTCTCGAACGCGCCCGTCGCCGCCATAACAACAATGACGACGCAGACGCCGACTCGATGTGGGGCACAACGCTTGTCCTGAGCCGCGAAGGATTGGACAACCTCCCTTCGACGGATCAACTGTTCAACGGAGTGACCATCCGCAACCGGTTCGTCTGGCCCAACGGCAGGCGACCGTTTCGCATCGAGTCCATCCGCATCACCGACGGCCAGCTTCGTTGCCGCCTGGAGCCCCTGTGACCGCGTGAACAACGGCGAATTGGGTTTTCATCCGACGGCGTTCTTGACGCGGATGGAGCCGTTATGGGTCACCACGCCCAGAACCCCGCCGCCCGATCCGAGCTTGCCCGTCAATTGCCCGGCGGAGTTTTCGCGGTCGGTCAGCGGCGCCTCGCAGTGAATCCGGCCGTTGTGCGTCTGACACTTCAGCATCGCCGCCGTGTCTTTGCCGACCGCAAGACGGACCTCGCCGTTGTGCGAAATGATGCTCCCGGTCACGGCCGCGCAGCCCGATAGGTCCACCGACGCCTCACCGTTGTGCGTGCCGACCGTCACCTGCGGCCCGGCGTATTTCACGTCCACCTCGCCGTTATGCGTTTCGGCGGTCAGCTTCCCACCGCTGGAGCGCACCTTCACTTGTCCATTGTGCGACACGGCTCTCACGTCCCCGGTCACCTCAGCCGCCGCGATCGTCCCGTTGTGGGTCTCGACGTCCAGGTTGACGTTCCCGGGTGCCCGAATGGCGAAGCTCACGTCCCCGCTGCACCGCGATTTCTTTGGCATCTTCCACTTCCAACCGATCCGCGTCTTGCCGTTCCCCGTCGGCTCGACAAAGACGTCGATGGCGGCCAACGCTTCTTCCGCGTGCGCCCTCGTCGTTCCCCCGGCCTTCTTCGTGATCGTCACCGACGCAGCGCCGCCTGCCGGTTGGCTTTGGAAATCAACCGCCCCGTTGTGCGTCACCACCTCCAGCGCGGTCAGACCGGCGGTCTCGATGGGACGTTCCTCTGTAGCCTCGGTCCAGACCAACGGCCCGCCCCAAGACCGACAGCCGTCGTCCACGGCGACAATCACGCACCCCGACGCCCAGAGGGGAATCACGGCCGTACAAGCATGGATCAGTTTCGATCGAATGTTCATGTGATTGCCAACACTCCTTTACGCGACAACTACGCGCCAATGTGAACCGACTCACCTCCGCCTCGCCCTTTCGCCGCAGGAAAGGGAGTTCGTCTATTCGACAGTCGTATTCTGCTATCGTGAGCTGCTATTTCAAACCACCCCTGGACTTCTGACACGTTTTTACCGACCAACCGCCGGCCCGCCGGGAGACTCTGTCGAGTCGGTCCCCCAGCCCAAGGGCTGGGGCACCCCAGCTGGGGCACCCAAGCCGAGCAATTCTTCAAAACCGTGCGAAGGTTGGGCTGAGAGGGAGAGGACGTATCAAGAGCGCCGCGGAGGTCGATATTGGTCCTGAAGTTGCTTGATCGCCCGGCGATTGGTGATCTCATCGGTCGCGGACATGTTGTCGATGATGAGCCGTCCGTCGAGATGGTCGATCTCGTGCTGCCACACTCTGGCACGCAGGTCCGTCCCCGTCACCTGGAACGGGTTACCCGCGACATCGAAGGCCTCCAGCACGACATGCGTGGCTCGCCGCATGGTGACGGTCACGACCGGGATCGACAAGCAGCCCTCCTCCTTTTCCTCGCCGCCGGAAAGTTCGGCAAGGCGCGGGTTCACACAGATCAGGTCGTCGCCCAATTCAGCGGTGGGGTTGCAAACGAAGAGGCGAAGCCCCACGCCGACCTGCGGGGCGGCCAGCCCGAGACCCTTGGCCTCGTGCATCAGTTCCAACATCCGCCTCGCCAGGGCCTCGATATCTGCGTCAAACTTGCCCACGGCCTTAGCCCGCTTTTTCAAGATCGGGTCGGGGTAGAGTAGGATGCGCAGCCTGCTCGGGTCGGGGAGTTTCATCGTCGGCTGACCGATAAGGCCCGTTCGGGCCGGGGCTCCGACCCCTCACCTTGACACCGAGCGGTCCGCTGATACTATGATTTGTCTGTCGATTGTAAAGGGTGTCTGTCGCTCGCACCGACGATTACGGAGTTCCGATCCCTGCGGCGTGTGATGGAGCAACAGGCGGGCCGTTTGACACCCGCGGAGTCGCGTCCTACCCCGTGGTGCTGCGGGGCGGCACTCCCTCGTCTCGTGGAAGTTGTTCGACGTTGATGGCGAAGAAAACCAACGGCGTGGTGGATGAGGCCGTCGAACCCAACGCGCGCCTGATCGTCACCGACGAAGACAAGGCCAAGGCCGCCAAGTGGTTCAGCCGCGCCCGCGAACTGGGCGACAAGCGACAATTCGATTACGCCCTTGAGTACTACGTCAACGGATTGGAGTTCTGGCCCGACGCCGTGGAGGAGGCTTGCAAACCGCTTCATGGCTGCGCCGTCGCCCGTCGCCAGACCGGGGGCAAGAAGCCCGGCCTGAAGGACACAATGAGGCGGTCGCTGACGGACAAGAACGCCAAACAGGCGTTCCTCAATTCCCTGTGGCTATTCGGGCACGACCCGGACAACCTCGGCTATATTGAGGCCCTCGCGCGGAATGCGGGCCGCCTCCGCGCCGAGGACGTGGCCAAGTGGGCGGGGGGCATCTTCCACAAGGCTCTCGACTCCGCCCCCAAGGCATCGGCCAAACAGTTCCAGATGCTCACGCAGTTGTTCGAGGAGCTCGGCGATCGGGCGGCGGCGCGGAGCGAGTCACCCTTCGGCGTGGCGTGTTATCAATCCGGCGTCGAGGTGCTGAACCTGTGGCGGCGGCGCTTCCCCAAGGACCAAGCGGCCGAGAACACGGTCAAGGACCTTTCCACCAAGCTCACCATCCTCAAGGGCAAGTACCAGGACAGCGGATCCTATCGCGACAGCATCGTGGACGTCGAGGAACAGGAGGACCTCCACGACCAGCAGCGCTCCGTGCAAACCGACGAGCGGTTGGAGGAATTGATCGCCAAGGCTGAGGCCGAGCATCAAGACAATCCCGGCAACCCTACCGCGATCAAACAATTGGTTGACTTACTGTGTCGCCGCGAGCGCAAAGACGAGGAGTCGCGTGCGATCGGGTTGCTCGTGGCGGAATACAAACGCGGCGGCGAGTATCGGTGGAAGCACCTGGCCGACGAAGTCCGCATGAAGCAACTTGGCCGGGAGGTTCGAGACGCCGAAAAGGTCGGCGATGCCGCGGCGCTCAAGGAAAAGCAGGTCGCCCAGCTCCGATTCGAATTGAGCGTCTTTAAGGATCGAGTCGAGAAGTACCCCACCGATAACCGCGCGCGTTTCGAGTACGGAGTTCGCAAGTTCCGCGCGGGGCAGTTCGACGAGGCCATCCCCCTCTTTCAGACGGCTCGCAATGACCCCAAGAACCGTGCGGCGTGTGGGATGTACCTGGGGCGGTGTTTCTTCCGCAAGAGGTACAACACCGAGGCCATCGCGGCCCTGGAAGACGCGGTCAAGGAGTACGAGTTCGGCGACGACGAACTCGCCAAGACCATGCTCTACTGGCTGGGGCGGGCCCAGGAGGCCGCGGGCGACCAGGACGCCGCCAAGAAGACCTATGGGAACATTCTGCAACTGGACTACAACTACAAGGACGTTCGTGCTAGACTAGACGGTCTAGCGCCGCCCGGCCAAGCGAGTCGGGCGAGTGGATAGGCGGACGAAACGAAACCAACGGAGAAGCGACCGTGCCCAACCTTGCCTCGGCGAAGAAACGCGTCAAACAGAACGAGCGGAATCGTACCCTCAACCGCGCCCGTAAGTCGGTGATCAAGGGCGAGACCAAGAAGTTTCTGGAAGTGCTGGGCAGCGGCGATGTCCAGGCGGCCAAGGACGCGTTCGTGAAGGTCACCAAGAAGCTCGACCAGGTGGCTGCCAAGGGAACGTTGCACAAGAACACCGTCGCCCGCCGCAAGTCGCGCCTCGCCCGCCGCCTGAATGCCGCCGTCGCCGGCAAAGCCGGCTAAGGAATTGTCGATTTGCGATTGTCGATTGACGATTGATGAGCACGTTAGGTCCTTCCGATTCTGAAATCGACAACCGACAATCGACACTTGTCCTGAGCCTCGAAGGAATCGACCATTCGGTCAATCGCCCCCTGTCGCTCTTATCGGTAGCACCCACGGTCACGCCGTTTGTTTCCCGCGGGGGCGAGAAGCTCGAAGCAGCCTTAGAGCATTTCGCGGTGGAAGTGGCCGGGCGCACTTGCGCTGATCTGGGAAGTCACGTCGGCGGGTTCGTTGATTGTCTGTTACGGTCTGGCGCCACCCGCGTGTATTCGGTGGATACGGCCTACGGCATTCTGGCGTGGAAGCTGCGCAAGGATCCCCGTGTGACGACCCTCGAACGCACCAATGCCATGCACGTGACGCTCCCCGGAAAGGTCGAACTCGTCACGGTCGACGTCGGCTGGACGCCCCAGTCGAGGATTCTTCCCAACGTCACCGGGATGCTTTCGCCCGCCGCGCGGGTCATTACCCTCATCAAACCGCACTACGAAGCCGCCGAAGAGCTCCTCGTAAACGGCGTCCTGCCCGATGAACGCGTCGACGGCGTCGTAGGGACTGTGCTCGATGAGGTGAAGTACCTCGGTTGGGCCGTGCTGGGCACGTTCCCTAGTCCCCTCCGCGGCCATGCCGGAAACCGCGAGGTCTTCGCCATCCTGGCGCGGTCTCAAGCGGAGAACGCATAACTGTGTCGCACAGCGGCCCGCCGCTGTGCCGGTCCCAGCCGAGGGCGGCCAGGCTACACTACGTTCTCGGCGACCTTCGTCGGCACTAGCGTCTTTTCGCTCTTGGGTTTAGATTTCCATCGCCGGTGAATCCACAGGTATTGCTCCGGGTCTTCCCGGACGAAAGCCTCGATCGCTGACGTGTACTCCTGAGTGATCCACCGGAGCGGGTCTTCCAGTTGTTCCCACTCGTGGGGATGAATGATTCGTTGAACGCCTACGTCGTAGCGAGCGACGTTCCCGCGGCGGCGGGCATAACCGACGACGATGGGGGCGCCGGTGGCCATGGCGAGCAGGCCGATCGACTTGTACGTGGAGGCCGGTCGGCCGAAGAAATCGACGAATACCCCTTTCCGGCCCGCATCCTGATCGCCGATGAAACTCAGCAACGCCCCGTCGC
>CAYQZH010000021.1:0-25103 GCA_964421865.1 uncultured Phycisphaera sp.
TCGTCGGCCCGTCCGGTTGCGGCAAGACCACCACGCTGCGGCTGATCGCCGGGCTGGAGGAACTCACGGCCGGGACCATCTGCATCGGGGACCGCGTGGTCAACCGCGTCGCGCCGAAAGACCGCGACGTGGCCATGGTGTTCCAGAATTACGCCCTCTATCCGCACATGACCGTCTACAAAAACATGGCCTTCGGATTGAAGATGCGCCGCGTGCCCAAGGGGGAGATCAAGCGGAAGGTCGGCGAAGTCGCCGAGAAACTGGGACTGACGCACCTTCTGGATCGCAAGCCGGCGGCGCTGTCCGGCGGGGAATGTCAGCGGGTCGCCGTGGGGCGGGCGATCGTCCGCAAACCGCAGGTCTTCCTCTTCGATGAGCCGCTTTCCAATCTCGACGCCGGACTGCGGACCCAGATGCGGACGGAACTCAAGGACCTGCATCGTGAACTGCGGACGACCGTCGTGTATGTGACGCACGATCAGGAGGAGGCCATGACCCTGGGAGACCGCATGGTGGTCCTCAAGGAAGGCGTCGTCCAGCAGTGCGGCACCCCGTTGGAAGTTTACAATCGACCGGCCAATCGGTTCGTCGCCGGGTTCGTCGGCACACCGCCGATGAACTTCTTCGACGGACAACTGGAATGCAACGACGGCGTGGTATGCTTTGCCGGGCGAATCGGACGCCTTCTCCTGCCGCAGTCGATGTCGATGAGTCTGCATCGGCACGGCGGAGAAGCAGTCGTTTTGGGCATCCGACCGCAACGCGCGATGGTGAAGGATGGAGGGCCGCGTGTTGAAGCGGAGGAACGACCCGGGTCTTCAGACCTGGCGGACCGAACCGTGATCGGCGGGGCGACGGTCCGACACATCGAACCGCTGGGCGACAGCATCAATATCCATTTGCGCACTGCCGGGGGCGCATCCATCGTCGCTCGCGTCACCCCGACGACAGCGGTTTCACCGGGCCAAACCGTATCAGTCGGTTTGGACTTGTCGTATGCGCATGTCTTTTCCGCGGACGACGGACGGCGACTCAGCGCGCCGTAGATCGGCGCGGACGTGCGAACGACCAGACGTCGCCCCATCCGCACCCGCCCGCACGGAGCGAAGCCCGTGGCTCGGTGCAAGGACCCGATGGGGGTCTAGAAGAAGTTCGCGAGAAACACCAGTAGAAAAGCGATAATCACGGTGTTGACCAAGGCCGAATTCACGAACGTATTCAGCAACATCCTTGTCTCTCCTCGCAGTTGACGACCGCTACCGCGGCCCGTCGGGTTAGCTTACCTCCGTGTGATCCTCATTGCGAACCTCGTGGGGGACGAATCCGCTGCGTAAGGTATTCTCGGTAATGCAGCGGGCGTCCATGAAGTGTAATAGATAATCGGGCGACCCGGCCTTGACCCCCGTGCCGCTCAGCTTGAAGCCGCCGAAGGGCTGGGCGTCGACCTGCGACCCGGTGATCCGGCGGTTGATGTACAGATTGCCGACGGCGAACTCGCGGCGGGCGCGGTCGATGTTTGCCGGGCTGCGCGAGAAGAGTCCGCCGGTCAGCGCATAGCGCGTGCCGTTGGCGATCTCCAACGCCTGATCGAAATCCGCGGCGCGGATCACGGCGAGGAGCGGCCCGAAGACTTCCTCCTGGGCGATCCGAGCACGGGGAGCCACGTCGACGAAAACCGTCGGAGCGACGAAGTACCCCTCGGCGCAATCGGCGGGCAGTTTCGCCTCCACCAGCACCCTCCCCTCGCGACGGCCTAGCTCGACGTAACGGCGGACGCGCGATCGGGCGTCCTCGTCGATGACAGGTCCGACGAGGGTCGCCGGTTCGTGGGCCGGACCGATCGCCACGCTCTCCGTCGCCTCGCGCAGCCGCGTGCACATCGCGTCGTAAACGCCGTCGAGCACGATGAGCCGGCTGCAACTACTGCACTTCTGCCCGGCGTAGGCAAACGCCGACTCAATCACGGCCTGGACCGCGCCGTCCAGGTCGGCGTCGTCGTCGACGATGATCGCGTTCTTGCCGCCCATCTCGACGATCATCTTCTTGATGAACGACTGGCCCGGCCGCACGACGGCCCCGGCGCGGATCACGCCCGCGCCGACTTCCTGCGATCCGGTGAAGGCGACGATGTTCACCTCGCCGTGTTCGATCAGGTGTCGCCCGATGATTTCGCCGGGGCCGGGGACGAAGTTCAGCACACCCGGCGGCAACCCCGCGTGTTCGAAAACTTCGACCAACTTGGCCGCGACGACCGACGCCTGCCGCGCGGGCTTCATCACCACGGTGTCGCCCGCGGCCAGCGCCGCGCTGGTCATCCCGGTCAGGATCGCCAGCGGAAACGCCCAGGGCGAAATCACCGCACACACCCCCTTGGGTGAGTAAGTCAGCATGTTGTCCTCGCCGGGGATGTTGCGCAGACGTGGCCGCGATTCAATCCGCTCGATCTGCTCGGCGTAGTAGCGGCAGTGGTCGACGGCTTCGGTCACGTCGGCGTCGGCCTCGCGCCAGGGTTTGCCGACCTCGAGGATCATCGTCGCCGCGAACTCGAAACGGCGCATTTCGAGTCGATCGGCGGCCTTGCGGAGAATGTCGGCCCGCTCGCGGGCGGAGGTCGAGCGCCATCGAGCGAACGCCTTGCGCGCTGAGGCCGCGGCGCGATCGAGGTCGGCAGTCGTCGCCGAAGCGACCTTGCCCACGACTTCCGACGGGCGCGAGGGATTATGCGACTCGAACCACTCCTCGGTACGCACCGACTGGCCGTTGATGACTAGGCTGTACCTTCGACCCAAGTCGCCGCGGACGTACTGGATCGCCCCGGCCATTTTCTGACGATTGGCGGCTACGGCGAAGTTCGTGTTGGACGCATTGATGAAGCGCGGCATCGGCTCCTCCGGGTCCGTATTTCGGTAACGACGCGACGGTAACGCAGCGCTGGGCGGTTTGGCAATGGCCGGATCGGCCAGAAGGCGGTCGTGACTCCCCCGCTCGCCGAAGCTCTGCTTGAGGAAGCCCTCGTTCGAGGTGTTCTCCAACAGTCGCCGGATCAGATACCCCATACCGGGCATGAGGTCGCCGTAGGGACAATACACCCTCACACAGTGCCCCAGCCGCACCATCGCGGTCTTGAGCGGATCGCCCATTCCAAAAAGCTGTTGGACTTCGTACTCGTGGGGCGGGATTCCCAACTCTTCCGCGGTCGCGCAAACGACGGCGAGCGACCGCACGTTGTGACTGGCGAAGGCCGGTCGGATGAGGTCGCATCGTTCGAGCATCCGTCGCGCCATGCGTTCGTAGCAGGCGTCGGACTGCCATTTGGAGGTCCAGACGGGCGGCTCCTTGTAGTTGCGGACCGCGGCCGCCGTTTCCGCATCCCAGTACGCGCCCTTGACCAGTCGGATGACGAAGCGAGTTCCGCGCTGTGTGGCCCATTCCAGCATTTCGTCGAGGTCGCGCTCGCCCTCCTTGAGATAGGCTTGCAATACGATGCCCACGTGGGGCCAGTCGCGGAACTCGTCCTCCATCAAGACGCGCTTAAACAGTTCGAGCGTCAAGTCGTGATGCTTGTACGACTCCATGTCGATGTTGACGAAGGCCCCGGCCTGCCGCGCGTGCCGCAGCAGCGGTCGCAGCCGATCGCCGACCCGACGGATCGCGCCGTCCGCGTCGATGGCGTCAAAATGCGGGTCCAGCCCGGTGAGTTTGATGGAGAAGTTCACGCGCGGCATCGGGCCGTGCGAATCGCGGTCGATCATGGGAATTGCCGGCCAGCGAGCGGCAAGCGGGGTTAGCCGGTCGATGAGGTCGTGATAGACCTTGGCGTAGCGCTCGGCCTGGGCGTAACTGGTCGTGGACTCGCCGAGCACGTCGAGGGTGAAGGCCATTCCCTGGGCGCGAAGGCGCTCGATCGTTCGGACCACGCTACGCACGTCGAAGCCGGTAATGAACCGACCGGCCATTTGCGTCGCGCCCATCAGCGCCGCCCGGCCGACGAGCTCTCCCCGCAGCGTCCGCAACCGCCCCGGCCGCAGCACCGCGCGTGCGATCTTGGGGATCCCCACCCCGGGTACGTCAAGATACTCCCCCAAGTGGCGGGCGATCTCCGCACGATTTCGCAAGGCCGGCAGGCAGTCGACGAACTGGAAGGCGCGGCTCCGCAGGCGCGGATCGTGGTCCATCGCCCGCGTGGTTCGCTCCAGCCACCACGCGGACTGCCACACGCGCGGCCGGGCGGCGTCGGCGAGTTCGAAAATCTCCCGTCCGAGCTCGACGATGCGTTGATGGAACTGCTCAGATTGATTCATACCCCACCGAAAGGCTCTCCCGAGCCGCGGCATTCATGCCGCGGGTGTTTGCCCGCCCCATGAATGGCTGACCCTTACCCACATCTCGCCGTCGGTTCGTCCCGTAGGGACGCATGGTAATAGCCCAGCGTTTCAACGCTGGGAACGCGTCCGCCGAACGTTCTTCAAGTCCCGTAGGGACGGCCGAACACCGCTCAGTCGTCCCTACGGGACTCTGTGCCTCGGGGGCGACTCGGATCCCAGCGTTGAAACGCTGGGCTGTTCTCGCTGGCCCCGACGGGGCAGTGGAACAACAACGCCGAAACACCCTTCCTTCCATCACCGAGCCACTTTGTGGGTAAGGATCAGCCACGAATGGGGCGGCTCGGGCATCGGCCGGCTCGGGCATTCCAACATCTGTCGCGGCGTGAGGAACACCAACCAGATCGCTTGTACGGGACGTCGCCACAAATTTTCCATCGCCCGCGCGTACAAGGTCATCTGCGGACGGTAGCGCTCTCCGCGATCTTGGACCTCCTCCGCCGTAACGACGTCGGTCTTGAAGTCCACGAGCGTCAGCCCGTGGTGCGTGGGTAGAATACCGTCCACGATTCCGCGCACCAGCACCCGGTCCTCGGGTCTCGCGTCGACCGAACGATCGAAGGACGTCAGCGGTTCCATGGCGACGTAGCGGAACTCGCGGCGGTAGGCCGTTCCCGCTCGGCGGATCGAGTCGGCCAGCGACGTCGCGACAAACCAAGTCAATCCGTCCTCGTCCACGACGGCGCGATCCTCAGCGCCGATCACACCGCTTGCCAGCATTCGCTGCAATTCCGATACCACTCCGGCGGCGTCCGCAGCGGCGGCGAAGTCCAAGTGCTGTAAGACGCGGTGCGTCATCACCCCGCGATGGGCGGACGACGCAAGCGGTTGCGAGGCGTACTTCGACGGCGGCACCTGAAACGCGTCTCGCTTCCCGCGAAGATCAGGCCGCTCATCGGGGTCGCGCAGGAAGTCGTAGACCCCTTTGAATTCACTGGCCGCCATGGTCGCGCGGACCGAGGTGGAGGAAAGATGCGGATAGACGAAGTCGATCCGCGATAGCACTTGCTCCACCTCGGGGTCGTTCGGGGCCAGCGGTTCATCCGGGGGCAGGGCCTCGCAACGTGACACCGCCGTCCGCGCCCGCTGCGTATCGGAATCGCGCGGCTCGGTGACGCGCCATCCGCTCATTTCTTCGACGTCGTGCGTATGCAACTCGAGCAGAGTCTCCGGGGCGTCGGCCAGCGCGGCGAGCAACCAATCGAGCGGTCTTTCCGCGGCGGCGATGCTCCAAAGCGTGGGCGGGTGTCGCCCGGCGCCGGTCCCGCGGCCGCGAACTCGGTCGATCCCCCTCGCCGACCCGACCAGAACGAGCTTGTCCTTCGCCCGGGTCATGGCCGTGTAAAGAATGCGCAGTTCCTCCTCTCGCGTGGTGCGTTCGATCTCGTCGGCGACCAGGCTGTGGGCGGCGGAGGGGTATTCGATCATCCGTTGCGTGTCCACGACGCGGAGGCCGATCTTTGCTTTTCGCTCGAAAATGATCCGCCCCCGACGATCGCCGAGGTTGAACTTAGTACCGAGTCCCGCCACGAACACCACCGGGAACTCCAAGCCCTTGGCCTGGTGGATGCTCATCACCCGAACCACGTCATCCGATTCACCCAGCGACGGCGCCAGAGCGACCTCCTGCTCTTCGTCTTGGAGGGATTCGATGAATCGCAAAAACCGATGCAGCCCCTGCCGGCGAAACGATCCGAACTTTCGGGCGAGTTGGTGGAGCTTCAACAGGTTGGCCCGCCGTTGCACGCCGTTGGGCAGTCCGGCGGCGTAGGCCATGTACCCTTGATCTTCGTACAAATGCCAGAGCAATTCCGCGGGCGGACGACGCCGGGCCTCGTCGCGGTATCGGTTAATTCGCTCGATGAAAGCCGCCACACGGTCACGAAGGGCGGCGTCGCCGCCGCGCCGGGCATACTCCCGCACCACGGCGTGGAAGGGCACATCACGGTCCAGACACCGAATCTCGACCAGTTCGTCTTCGCTCAAGCGTTCTCCGATGATCCCGCTACGAAGCACCGCGGCGAGGGGGATGTCCTGCTGGAAGTTGTCGAGGAGCCGTAGAGCCGCGACGACGTCGCGGATTTCCAAGGCCGAGAAGAGCGAACCGCCCACGTCGGCGTACGCGGGGATGCCCATCGAGGTGAGCATGGCCGCCATCCGTTCGGCGTTGATTTTCGTCGCCCGCAGAAGAACGGCGATGTCGCGATACCGAAGCGGCCCGCCCTCCGTCGGCGACTCACCCGACTCCGTCCACCGACGGATGTGCGATCCGATGAGGAACGCCTCCCGTTCGATCGAAGTCCAACGGGTGGGATCGGAAGCGTCGGCGATGCCCGCCTCCGACGGCTCTTCGCCGTTTTCCTCGTCGTCAGAGGCCGGCCTCCATAGCTGTTCCAACACATGCAGCTCGACCGGCTGTCGCGGCGATGCCGGCTCGATCACCCGGCCCGGGCGCAACTCGGCGGCCGCGTCGTAGACGAGATCGCCGAGACCCTCGCGCATGAGCTGTCGGAAGACGCCATTCACTGCGTCGAGAATCTCCCAGCGGCTGCGGAAGTTGCTTTGCAGGTAGATCGCCTTGCCGTCGTCGCCGGCGGAGAACCTCCTCAGCCGTTCGGTGAAGAGCGCCGGTTCGGCCAGTCGGAAGCGATAGATGCTCTGCTTGACGTCTCCGACGACGAAGAGGTTGCCGGGCCGCGTCGGGTCGGTCTCACGGCTGACGAAGCGGAGAATCGCCTGCTGAATGGGGTTGATATCCTGGAACTCATCCACCAGCACGTGGGCGAACCGCTGATGCAGCGTGCGGGCGGCGTCGGACGGCGTCGGCGAGTCGTCGGCGGGTCTCAGGAGATCGAACGCGAATCGCTCCAGATCGGCGAAATCGAGAACGTTCAACCGCCGTTTCCGGCGCGCGTATGCCTCCTGAGACGCCGCGACGACGTCGACCAACGCCGCGACGTACGGCGCGGTCTGCCGCAGACCCGCAATCCACTCCTCCACGGTAAACAGCGCGAATCGACTCTTCAGCCGCTTCTTGAAGAGCCGCTCCTTGACTTGCTTGCTGTAGAGGTCGCTGGCCGCGTCGCGCAAGGCCCTGATTTTCGGGTCGATGTCTTTCGGGAGTCTCGGTCCCTGTTTCCGGGTGAACTCGAACTCGGCGATGTGCCGACAAACCCGATCGAACTGCGCCAGAGTCTCGGCGACACTTCCCTCCCCGCCGGTCGCGAGCGTCGCCAACCATCCGCGTATCTGCCCCTCGTACTCCCGGATGCTGTCGGCGTAGAAATACCCGGTCGGATCGCCGGCTTGCAGCGTCGCAACGAGTTGGGCGCAATGCTCGGCCTGGCGCTGCAACTCGGTGCTCAGCGCGGCGGCGATCTCCGAGATCACAAGCTCGGGTCGCTTTACAAGCGACTCGACGGCCTCACGCAACCACGCGGATCGGTCCGGAAGCGAAGTCGCGAACTCGTAGAGTTTCAAGGCGACGACCGCGATGTCGCGGTCCTCGCCCAGGCCGTAGTCATCGACGAGCCGGACGAACGCAGGCCCCAACGCCGAGAGCGAACGCTGGCCCAATTCCCACGAGCTCAAGTCCTCGACGGGTGAAAGATCGGGACGCGGCGGCTCGATCTCCCGGCTTCCCAGCGGATCATTCGCCGCGGGCATGGTCGCGTAGAGCTCGGTGAAGAGCTCGTCGAGAACTTCCTTCTTGAGTAGTGAGGCCTCGTCGGCGTCGAGGACGGCGGCCGTCGGATCGAGATCGACCTGCGTGAACCATCTCCGCACCAGCCATAGGCAGAAGGAGTGGATGGTGGAAATCTGCGCTGCGTCGACGAGGGCGAGTTGCCGACGCAGCCGGGCGTCGTCCGGCCTCTCGTCGAGCCGCCGACGGATCGCGTCTACGATGCGTGACCGCATCTGCGCCGCGGCGGCGTCGGTGAACGTGAGCACGAGCAGGGCGTCCACGTCGCAGCGCTCGTCGGGCGGTGCGTCGCATACCAGGTACGCGCACCTCTCGGCCAGGACCGCGGTCTTCCCCGACCCGGCGGCGGCCGAAACAATGAGGCTCCGCCCGGTCGTGGTGACGGCCTCAGCCTGTTCCTTCGTCAATGGAAACGCGCTCGACGACATCGAGCGGCATTATAGGGTCTTCCGCGAGGTTCGCCCGACCTCGACCCGAGCGGGGTAGTTTCCTGATTTGAGAGACGGGTCGCCTTCGCGGCGCAGGATGGCTGATCGTCGGTGACCGCGAAACCTACGGGGCTACTGGTTGATCGTCTGGTCCCCAACCAAACGGAGTCTTGATGTGCCTTCGTCCGCATGGTAGAATCACGAGGAAGCGGCGGCTTTACGGATCGTGTCAAAGTGCCGATAAAGTCTGGCCTGGCGAGGACGCCGAACGTCGCTTAGCGAGCTAGATATGCCACTCGAAGAAGAACTAGGGTTTTTCGATTCTAAGCGGACGGAATGGCTTGCGCATTACCAAGGCAAGTTTGCTCTCGTTCGTGGCGAGAAAGTTGCCGGGTTCTACGATACCGCAGATTCTGCTTACGCGGAAGGCGTTCGGCTATGGGGGAACGTTTCGTTCCTCATCAAGCCGGTTCTGCAAGAAGACCCCGTAGAACACGTTCCCGCGCTTGTGTACGGGCTTATCAATGCCGGTGTTTGATTGGGTCTTCGGGACGACGGATGTACCCGGCCAACGTCGGCTCGCTGCAACCGGCCCACGAGTTTCGATTGAAGCGAACATCCACCCGCTAATGCAACGATCGCTTACGGACGCGGGTGCCAAATTACCCGCCCCCGTGCCCGGCATCGCCCTGATCGACACAGGCGCCTCAATCACATCCGTTGACCTTTCGGTTGCCCAGCGTCTCAATCTGCAAGTCGTGGGAACTCGCAAGCTGGGGACGGCCCGTGGAGTTGTTGACGCACCGCTCTTTTCGTTTACGCTTCGGCTTCTTCCCTGGGGGTTCAACCTCAACTGTGTACTGGGCGTCGGCTGCGATATCCACGCCTAAGGGATTATCGCGCTGATCGGCATGGACCTCTTAAGCCAATGTGTGCTCACGGTGCACGGGCCGATGGGCGTCGTGTCGATTGCTGTATAACGCCGCCAAATCAGGACACAACCCCGCGGGATTCCCCGCCCCTCAGCCGTAGGCCTTGGGCCGCGTGCCCGTTCCCTTGCACAGGGGACGTGGTACAATGCTTCCGGGCCGTCACCCCCAGACGACCCTATTCGCAATCCGAGCTACGATAACGCGAAGGCCATGCACGACGAACCCATAGAGACGCACACAGGACACCGTTTCGCTCGAACATTCGCGTCGAAGCAACAGAGGTTCTATCAGCCCTTGTGCATCGCTCTCTCGGCGCTCCTGGCGGTCCGGTGCTTGGGCGCCTCGACCGTCGCGGGTGAGGGCGAGGATAAGCCCACACCCCCGGACAAGTTCATCATTGTCGAGGGGCAGGTCACTGACCCTCTGGGCGCGGGACAGGAGGACGTCACCGTCACGGTCCGGCGTAAAGCTCCCGATGGGAGCCAAGGCGATGTCCTTGCGACGGCCACGACCAACGCTTTGGGCGATTTTGCCGTCACCTCATCCAACCGAATCACGGGCGACGTCTGGGTTACCTTGTCGAAGGCGAAGTTCGCCGACCTGGTCCGTGAAGTCCGCGTGGGCGAGGGCGATACGCCGCCGTTTCTGGGCGAAGTGCTCGAAGGCAACTTGACCATCAACGGCCGCGTCACCGACGCCCTCACCCAGAAGCTGGTCGGCGGCGCCGCCGTCCGCCTTCGCACCAATGGTCCCGATCGGCAGGACCGCAGCAGCGATCAAGGTCGATTCGCCCTCACCGCCGTTTCGCCGGGTGAGGGGGAGTTGATCGTCGAAGCCGACGGGTTCGGCCGCGAGCGGCGGAAGATTCCCAAGCTTGAGGACGCGTCGGAGATCAACCTCGTTCTCAAGCCCGAACGCATCCTCCACGTCCACGTGGTGGACGACCTGGACCGGCCGATCCGCGGCGTTACTTTGGAATGCGTGGATCAGCCGCGCGGCGACTTCCGCTCGATGATCACCGACGAAAGCGGCTCGATCACGCTTCGAGGCATCCATTTCGACGCCTTCATGCTCGGTGTGCGTCTGACCCATAAGGAGTTCGTCTCCGGCAGCGGATTCGATCGGCAGTTGATGACGCCTTCCAACGAGCGAGAGTCGACTCACCGCCTCGTCATGGCCCGCGCGGGACGCCTTTCCGGTCGCGTGACGGCCGCCGAGACCGGTCAACCGCTCCACGGGGCGCGCGTGATGACCGGCGATGAGTACTCGGACGACTCGCCGCGCGACTGGGCCGATGTGCAAGGCCGGTTCGAGATCGCCGGCGTGGTGCCCGGCCCGACCACCGTCACGGTGCACCGGTCCGACCACGCTCCGGAACTCAGGGTGGTCGAGGTCACGGCGGACGAGACGGCGACGGTGGACTTTCAGCTTCATCCGGGAGCGGTGCTGGAAGGCGTCGTGAAAATTGAGGGAGCGGGAGTTGCCACGGCCGCGGAAGTTATGGCTGGACGGTGGCGCTCCAAGAACACGCTCGGCCTGCGGGCGATGACCGACGGGTCGGGACGGTTCCGAATGGAAAACGCGCCGTTGGATGAATTCGAGATCGCCGTCGCCGGGTCCAACGGCGAGAGGGTCACGAAAACGGTGACCGCAAGGCCTGGGGCAACCGTCGAGCTTGTCGTGCCTCGCGTCTCGCAAACCGCGGGGACCGACCGAAAGAAGTCCTTTCTCGCCGTCGGCGATCCCGCCCCGACGCTGGCCCTCAAGAGCCTGGGCGGCGAGATCTTGAACCTCGCCGAGCTCAAGGGGAAGACCGTGCTGGTGGAGTTCTGGGCGACGTGGTGTCCGCCCTGCCTCGAGGAAATGTCGCAGTTGATCGTCGTTCACGAGAAATTCGCATCGCGAAAGGACTTCGTGATGATCGGCATCAGCCGCGACCATGAACTGCAACCGGTGGCGGAGTACCTCAAAAGAAACCCCAAGATCGCCTGGCCCCAGGTGTTCGGCGAACCGGGCGGCGTGCCCAAGGCCTGCGACGCCTTCGGGGTCACCGGGATTCCGCGGGTATTCGTGATCGGCCCCGACGCAACGATCGTTGCCGCCGACCTTCGCGGCGAAGACATCGTCACGCGGGTCGAACAACTGTTGAAAGATCGTCCACCCGGATGACTCATCCAACGTCGCAAGGCTCGCAGCCACCGACGGCACCGCCGGCGGGGCAAGTCCGACCGCAGCACGAACGGGCCTTACTGGCCCTGAAGGCGCTCAACGAATCCCGCTGGTCCGACGCCGACAAGCACGTTGCCGCGCTCCCCGAATCGCCGCTCTGCGAATACGCGTGGAAGGCATATTTGGCCGGACGGCTCGCCGCGGAGCGGCACGACTTTCCTGCGGCGGAGGCCCGTTTTCTGGAGGCCGCCTCCGCCGCACTGGTGAGCGGTCTGGGGGACGAAAAGAAGGTCTCGACGGATGCGATGCGTTTGGGAGCGGCGGCGATGGAAAGGCTGGGCTGCGCATACCGTCGTCAGGAGCGCCTCGACGATGCCCATCGCTCTCACCGAGCCGCCTATCGCCTGCGGCAAGAGCACGGTTCGGTCGACGAGCGATGGGAGTCGGCGATGAGCCTCACCATCGACTGTGCAGTCGCTCGACGTCACGACGAAGCCCAGCGATGGTGTCGCGTGGCGATCGACCTTGCCGCGGCCGCGTCCGATCAGCCCGCCGCCAAAAAGGCCCAAGCCTGGGGCCGCATGTCCGCGGCCCTAACCGCACTGGGTCGCCACGAGGAAGCCGTCGCCGCCGCGCGGACCGCCCGCGAGTTCTCGCGCATGCACGACATCGCCGCGGTCGCCGCCGCCCGCGCTGACCTCGAAGTCGCCCAAGCGCTGATGAAATTCGGCGAGTCGGTTTACGAGCGCGACGCAAAGGCGGCGCGGACGATTCTCTCCGAAGCCCTGGAATCCCTGGCCACGGCTGCGGAGGAACTTCCGCCTTTCGGGAACGAAGCGGCGCCCGACGTCCGACGTTGCTCCGAACTGACCGACTTCGCCCGACGACTGCTCGACTCGCTGTAGCTACGCCACCGCGAATCCGAACCCGCAGCGCGAGCGCCGGGCCGGTGCCATCCATTGGCATCGCCACGTTTTTCCACGTGGAACAAATCTCCCGCGCTGGGCGCGCGGAGCGGGCGCAGAGACCGCCGCGGCTCCATGAATAGAACTTGCAGGGTGATCGGTGGGGATTGCGAACGTGAGCGATCAGCGGTTTTATCAGAGCCGGGAGCGGGAGCGACCGGATCCTTCCAAAGTCGAAGGCTGATCACCGCTCGAAGTACCGGGATCGCGCGTGAAAAAGTTGCCGGGGTCGGCGTCAAGTTCGGGGGCAAACATCCTCCAAACAGCCGCCCGGCCTGAAAGGCCGGTCTAAAATAATGGCATGAAAGGCCGTCTCCTGCCGGACGGTACACTGTCCGGCGTGGCGTAGAACCAGGAAGGAGACAGCCATGAAGACGAAGGATCGGACGGCGGCGAGGGTCGGCTTGGACGTGAACGGACAGCTTGGCCATGACGTGCGTCGTGTGGGTCTCGATCGTCTTGGGGCTTCGGTGCAGGGCGGCGGCGATTTGCTTGACGGACAGCCCCAGGGCCAGAAGCTCGGCCACCTCGAGCTCCCTTGGAGAAAGACGGTCGCACAAACGCAGCGCCGACTCGACCAAGTCGGACGCAACCTCGAGCACGGTTTGATCCTGCTTCTGGTCGGCGAAAAACCGATCACCGGCGACCACCGTGCGGATTGCATGCCAGACTTTTTCCAAGCTCTCATCTTTCGTGACGTATCCGAACGCGCCCGCATTCCTTGCCCGCTCCATGTAACGACCGTCCCGGTGGCGCGTGTAAAAGAGCACTTTGGTGTTGGGCTCCTGCGTCCGAAGGGTTGTTACGGCGGAGAAGCAGGATTCGTCATCCGGGATATCTACTTCGGGAAGGGCGACATCTGGTTTGAGCCTTCGCGCCAGCGCCACCGCCGTCCGGGCACCCGCAGCCTCAGCGACGACGCGTACGTCCGCCGACGCGGCGAGGGTGCAACGCAGTCCGGCGTGGACCACCGGGAACGGATCGACGTGGAGAACACGGATGAATTCGCCCACACGTACTCCCACCCGCGGCGTCGCACAGCGGTCGCGCAACCGCACCTCTCGCCGCGTCGGAGGACGCGTGCGCCGCAACCGCGGCGCAATCGCGATCCGCTGCAAGAGCCGGACGCTCGCTCGGTTGCGTAACGACATCCCGGGCGAAGCGGCTACGCAACCCCATCTTCCCCGACCTGTAACGCTCGTACATAACACGTATCGTAGCTGATGTCAAGCCTTTTCTTTCTGATGGTGACACGCGCGTGTCACTGTAGAAGCACGTTCGATTAGAGTAGAGCGGGCTTCTTTTCCTCACGAATGGGAAGACGCTATGCTAATTTTCAGACACCGCGTTTCCCAAACTAACAGCCGACATGGTCGAGATAGGAAGGTGAAGGGCGCATTTGGAGGTTATTCAGCGCGGAGCGCCTTCAGGGCAGGCCCGCGCAAGGCGGGTACCAGTGCCGCACCACCCGCTGCGATTCCGACCAGTAAAACGGCTGCAAGCGTGGCCGCAAGGGATCGCCACGGCACCGCATTCGGCTGCGAGACGATTACCGGCGAAACGGCGACCAAGGCCGAAAAACAGGCGGAAACCAGCCCCGCGATCAATAGGGCCGCGTTCTCCGATAAAACCATTCCGGCGATCGCTACACGTGAGAACCCCAGGGTCCGCATCAGCGACAGCTCCCCTCGCCGCTCCCATACGTTCCGCAGCAGTACGACCGCGAGTCCGGCAGTTCCGAGTAACAGGCCGATCCCCCCGAGTGACTGGAACGTGGAAAGATAGGTATTCTGAACGGCGAGGAACTCGGCAAGCCGACGAGACGTCGGAGCGGCGTCGAAGCTGAATCGGTCGAGGGCGCGTTCGAGAGTGCGCTCGACATCGGCTAGCTGTTCGCGCGGGGCATCGATCAGGAAAAAGCCTTGACCGGTGATCGAAGGAAAAAGCCGAACAAACTGCGCCTCGCCCACCAGTAGCTCACTCTGCAACACGCTGCCTTGCAGCAGCGCCACGAAGCGAAGCCGCATCTCGCGCCCGCCCTCGTCCAGGATGGTCAGGTCCTTTCCAAGATCGAGGTGCAGTTGCCATTTGACCGCGGCTTCATCGCCGATCGCCGCGACGGCGCCGTCGGGGGAGGTGCGATTCAGCAGGGTCCAAGGATTCTCACGCTCAGCGTCGGTAGCGGCCAGTGAAGTCGCAAATCGAAATCCGCCGCGGCGGATCATGGCCTCGCTGACGCCGAGCATCCGCGGCTTGGTCGGTTGATAGAGGTTTAAGCAGCTCGACTCATCGCCGGGGCGAAGTCGAGAGGGCATCACCGTCACGCCGTTTCCCGCGTCGAGTACCACATCGGTGACATTCAGCCCCTCCCGGCCCTCGGCGGTGTTGAGGTCGTAGGGAAGGGGGATGGCCGACTCCGCGTAGAGGGCGAATCCGCCCGTGCCTGACCGGCGATCGGCTACGTCGGCGTCCGCGTCGATGCGAAACGCTTCCAGGGAGATGATGACGAAGGTCGCGGAAGCAATCAGCCCGGCCGTGAGCATACTGCGTCCGAGATGACGCGGCGCATTGCGCAGTCCCAGACGCACGACGGCAATAGGTCCCGGTCGGTGGATGATTCCTCTACTGGTGCGAGAATGGATTCTCGCACCAGCAAGTCGATGCGCAAGCGCGGCTAGACAGGCCGCGAGCATCGACGCCCCCGCGAGAAAGAACGCGACGCTCTTGGGCAGGAGGTCGGTGAACGAGGAGAGTGCGACGAAGAGGATCGCCGCGACGAACGCGGACAGCGCCGTCGTCGCGGCCAAGCGGCGGTGATGGCGGGCGCGAAGCGCGAAGGCATCCCCCAACGTTCCGGAAAGCAGCGAGCGCGGCGATCGACGCGTTAATCCCCGGATCGACCATGCCGCCGAGGCCGTTGCGATCGTCACGCTGACCAGAAATCCGATCACGACCGTTTGCGGCGTGAGGTGCAGTCGCAGAGACGGCGTGTGAACCGCGTTCGACCACCAGGAACGCAGGCCCGCGAGCATGAGCCAAGCGTACACACTCGCCCCCACAAGACCGATCGCAGCGCCGATGATTGCCAGTGCGACGCCCTCCGCCAAAAGAAGACCGGCGATCCTTCGCGACGGAAACCCCGTGGCGAGCAGCAGACCGATCTCGTGGGAACGTCGTTCGATTCCCAGTCGAAACAGCAGCGCGACGAGCATCATCGCGGAAAGGATGAGGAACGAACTGAACCCGATGAAGAGCATCCCGAAATCGGTGCTGCCCGCACTCGCGCGGATCGCTCGTTCGCGGACGCGTTGGATATCGATGCCGAGTTGCTTCACATCGATCCTGTCGAGAAACCGTCGCGCGAAGGCGGTTGACATCGCCGCCAGATCGGGTTCGACATGCGTAGGGTTTCCGGAGGTGAGGCGGATGGAAGTGAGTCGCCCGAAACGATCGGGCTGGTCGGCCCAGAGGCGTTGACCGTCGGCGAGGGTGACGAATGCCTTGGGCGTCGTGCGGTAGCGGCGCCAATAGTCCTCGTCCTTGTCGCGGACCAGACGCAGGTCGATGGGGAAGGGCGGGTTCCAATCGGCGAGGTTCGCGGTATCGGTGATTCCGTGATACTCCGGGATGAAACCAGGATCGGCAGCGGGACCGTCGAGCGGAAGAACCCCGCGAAGCGTGAACGTCGCGCTTCGCGTCTCGAGCTTGCCGAAGGCGCCGGTCATGTAATAGGTCATCGTGATCGGGTCGCCGGGCTTGGCCTGAAGGTCTTCGGCGGCCCAGTCGTTCAACATGATCTCGCCGGGGCGGAGCCTGTCGGCGAGAGCACCGTCCGGGTCGATCGCCGCGACGGTGGAGTAGGGGATCACATGCCCATCGGCGGACGGTGCGGCAAGGGTGTTGGCGAGGTGGGCGAGGACGGGTGAGCTTGCCAGTCCGCTCTCGCGGGCGACGGCGAGGGCGGCCTTTTCGACAGGCGGTGGCAACAGGATGCTCTCACTCTCCAAAGACAAATAGCCTCGCGATTCGTCGACGCGCAGCTTGAGACCCAGATCGGTGAGCATGATCTGCCGCCGGAGAAGCTCGTGCAGGAGGTCCAACCCGATGGCTGTGGATGACTTCCCACCGTTCTTGGCCGCGACGAGGACGGCGTTAACGCGGTCGGATTGTTGCAGGGCGCGTTGCAATGTTGCGAGCGGAAGATAGGCGTTTTTCGGCGCGGCCTGCCGAGGACTGATCCCGAACGCGCCCAGGCCTTTCGCGGGGATGATGGCGGAGACGGTCACCCGTAGCGTGGAGACGGTGTCGTCGCGCCGGCCGAGCAGCGTTTCGGTCGCAATCGGGCTCGGCTTGCCCGTCCGCAGCAGGACATCGTCGCCGACGGCGGCGCCGAGTTCCTGCGCCAGTGGTTCGTTCAGTATGACCACGCGACCGGTCGGCATCCAAGAACCCTCACCCCGACCCTCTCCCTGAAAGGGAGAGGGGGAGGAGTTCATGGCCCAGAACCGATCGTCCACGCCGAGTAGGCTCACTCGATCTGCACGCGTGCGGCGTTCGGCATGGGTCGCACCACCGTTGAGCATGATGATCGGGCAGGCGCGGTCGAAGTGTTCGGCGAATTCGGCGGAGGCCGCGAGGTCGTCAGCCAACGCCGCGCGAAAGAACCGCGGAGCCAGCAGTGCGTAATCGACCCGGCCCAGCCGACCCACGGCGACCTCTTGCAGGCTGGCCCGCATGGAGTCGCCCACGATCAACGCTCCGGTAAGCGCAGCCGCGCCGACCGCAGCGCCCAAGACGACGGCCAGGTTCGTTCGCCAGAAGAACAGAAGGGATCGAGCGCGAAAGGTACGAATTCGCATGATGGGCCTAAACTACCCGATGCCCAGACGACCGCTGGCCACCAATCCCGAATGTTCGTAGAATCACCCTCAATTCGCGGTCAGAACCGAGAGGCAACCAGCTTTGCGTAAGGGCTAGCTTTAATAGGGTCACCGATAAACGAGGCCCGATGACTTCAAAAAGGCTCGAACGGGTAGCTTGTAAGCCCACCCCGCTAAATCCAACGGGGTTCAATCGCCAAGTCTCCCTACCATACGGCATGCTTGCCGACCATGTTCGGTCTGCGATGCAAGGCTTCCTCGACTTCCTAGGCTTCATCAACCCTCAGCTTCACCGCAAGCAAATACCTCGACTCGAAGCATTCTTGATGCCAGCTAACTTCAGCAGCATGGTGGGCGAATTCATGACCGTCGCCATCCCCAAGTTCTGCCCTACCATCGTCAAGAATTGCTATCACAACGGGCATCCCGACATGCTTCCTCGCGGCATGTACCCAAGAGATTCCGTCCTCCACGCGGGCGAAGGCATCGAGGTCAAAGCCTCTCGCCATGTGAGCGGATGGCAAGGGCACAACCCCGAAGACGTATGGCTCATGGTCTTCGTCTTCGACGCAAACTCGTCACGCGACGTCGCCCGGGGCATTGCCCCGAAGCCGTTTTCCTTCCTCAAAGTCCTGGGAGCAAGACTTACTAAAGACGACTGGAAGTTCTCCGGTCGTTCCTCAACAAGTCGCCGAACCATAACCGCAAGCGTTCCTCGTAGAGGCTTTGAAAAAATGGGAGCAGGCTTGATTTATCAAGCGTAGTCCTGCCCCCAGAGCACTCCCTGTCCCGCTGAAACCCCAACCAGTTCATCTGTTCCCGTCGCAAGTTTCGCGAGACGCGGAATGCTCCGTACCGCCATGTCGAAGAAATCTTTGATGCGTTCGAGACCAATCATCTGCACCCCGACAGCTTCCCCTGCCGCCACTGTGGACCCAGAACCCATGAAGGGGTCAGCCACGATGCCAGTTCCCAGGGGGAGTGCGACATACACAATCCGCCGCATGAACGACTGAGGCTTCAAGCTTGGATGACTCGCAATATCCCGTTCACGCTGCGGGGTTCTTTCGCTTCGAATTACATCTTCAAACGGTCTACCATCAGCGTATCGCCGCAATCCCCCGGTCTCGAACTCCCGAAGGCAATCGCTCACCTTCATTCCCTTGGGCAGCGGCTTACGAAAAACGCCCCAGGGCTCATAACAACCGCGAGCCATCGAAGACACTTCCAGGAACTCCTTCTCTGCGTTCTTCGGTCGGTCCCCCCCACGCAATGTTCGCACGAGACGTATCACCTCACCGCGGAACTCCAACCCCGCTTTCGCCAGTGCTCCGAACACAAGCTGCGAGATGAACGCATTCGTCGCCATAAAAACGTGACCACCAGGACGAAGCCCCTCAAACGCCAGCCTCCCCCATTCCTCAAAGAACCGCTTCAGACGGGCCCGTTCGCTAGCATCCAAAGCCGTAAACCGAGGTAATGGCGATCGCTTGTGACCGTCGAAAGAAGGCGGAATCCGCCAGATGCCCCCGTTCCCATTGGCACGCTTCTTAAGCTGGTCAACATCGTACTCTTTCACGCCGTATGGAGGGTCGGTCACGATTGCGTGCAGCGTGTTTTCTGCAACACGGCTCAACCATTCAAAACAATCAACATGCATCACAACTGACTGTCCAAACTGTTTGCACGGATAGTCAAACGCCAACCCCTGTACGACTTCCTTTTGTTGCCGCATAACGCAATCGCTTACCTAAGTGGGTTTCACCTTTCCGAGCAGTCGAACCAAATCCGCTCTCTCATATAAGCGGTATCCGTTCACCGGATGACGCGAAGCCCTGAGCTTTCCCGCCCGGTCCCAGTTCCGAAGCGTCGATGCTGAAACCCCCAGCAACTCGGCAGCCTCAGCAACCGTCAAGTAGTCCCGAAGCTTCGAGGTCGTTTTCTTTGTCCGTCCCAAGTATATCACACCTTATCAAACTTTGCAAGTATTTTTTCTCCTTCGTTGCCTTCCCAGCTTACCACACGTTGTACCCACTGTCATGGAGGTACGAGCCGTCCGTCGTTCAGCTCCCACCGACGACCGAACCGCTCGGCCAGCCGATCGCTGTGCGTGACCACGATGAGGATCGCACCCTCCTCGCGATGGACTTCGGCGAGCAAGTCCGCGACGGTGACCGCCGTCGATCGGTCGAGATTACCCGTCGGTTCATCGGCGAGCAGCAGCGAAGGGCGGTTGATGAGGGCCCGGGCAATCGCCACGCGTTGACGTTCGCCGCCGGAAAGCTCAGCCGGGCGATGGTCCAGCCGATCCGACAACCCGACCCGATCGAGCAGCCGCCGGGCTCGGTCGAGATTGTCGCCTTTGCCCCCGCGCTTCTCGGTGAGCGTGGGCAGCAGAACGTTCTCCAACACGGTGCATTGCGGCAACAGATGATGCTCTTGGAAGATGAACCCGATGCGACGGTTGCGGAACCGGGCCAGTTCACGCTCCGGGAGATCGAACGGGTTTGTGCCGTCGAGCGTCACCCGTCCCGAAGTCGGGGGTTCGAGCGTCCCCAGAATGTTCAGGAGGGTGCTCTTTCCCGATCCCGAAGGGCCCATGATCACCGCCGACTCGCCGGCGCTGAGTGTCAGGCAGATGCCACGAAGGATGACCAGTTCACGGCTGCGCGTGGGGAACGATTTACAGATCGACTCGGCGTTAAGCGTGATCTGCGACCCGGACCCCATGGCAGTCGGCATGGCAAATCAAGCCCGAGTCTTGAAGACGTACCGTTCAAAGAGCGCCCACGTCTGCTCGGCCATCGCCACGTCTGTGAATGATGTTCGCACAGGCTGGCGTCCTTGATCGGCCAACCGGCGGCGAAGGGCGTCGTCGTCCATCAGGCGGGCAATCGCCGCGGCCAGCGCGTCCGGGCCGTCGGGATCATACAACAATCCGCCGCCCGTCGCTTCGATGAGTTCCGGGAAAGAACCGTGTCGCGGTTGGACGACGGGAACGCCCGCCGCGAGGGCTTCGATGATGTAAACGCCCTTCGCCTCGTGATAGACCGTCGGGACTGAGAACGCGTGTAGCGAACGAAGGAAATCGACCTTCTCCTTCCGGCTCACTTCGCCGAGGTACTCGAACGCATGGCCTAACTGGTGTTGGTCAAGGTAGGCTCGGATTCCGCCGAGGTAGGGTCGATCCGCGGTCCCAAGGTATCCGGCGGCGCGGACGCGGCAGTCGCGTCCGCCCTGCCGCAAGCGCACCAACGCCTCACACAACCCCGCTAACCCCTTGGCCGGACAGACTCGGGCGAGATACCCGATCGTGAACGGCATCGCCGGGGGATCCGCTGGCGCGGCGAAATCCTCGACGTGGACGCCCATGCGAACGACGTGGACTTTCTCGCGCGGCAGGCCGAAGTGCGACGCGGCGTGGTTCGCGAAGTATTCGGTGGTCGCCACAAATCCGTCCACATCCCGCGCACGCTCGCGGATCAGGTCGAAGGCCTCGCGGCGATGCGGTTCGGGCAGTTCGTCCAAAAAGATGTCCTCCCCGCTAAGCGTACAAAGCACGGGGACGCGCAGGGCGTCCTTCAGGGACCGAGCGACGCCGACGAACATCAGGTTCGGTAGGGTGACTAGGTCCGGCTCGATGTGTCGCAGGCCGTCGATGAGCTTGGTAAGTTCCTTCTGCTGCGCCCCGTGCTCGCCCTTCAACACCGATACCGTAAGAGCGCCCAAGGTCGCCGGGTCGGTATTGGCCGAAAAGCGCATGGCCTGGCGGAGCAGGGCGCGCGAGTCCAGAACCCGCGTAAGCCACGTGGGGGCGTGGCGGAGCGCGGGTACTTGCTGTTGAAGGAACACGTTGATGCCGCCGTAATAGACCGGTTCGCGGCTGACGTCCGTTTCGTCCGTGCGGAGCGGCGTGTAAAGCGGAATGAGAACCACGTCGCGGCCCTGGGCGATCAGCGTCGCCGCGATGCGGTTATCGCGCATGCAGCTTCCGCAGTACATCCCCCCCGCGCCGGAGGCTAGATAGGCGACTCGCACCACGACCACCCCCGTCCCAACGAATGCCCGTAATGAAGCGGGGTCGCCGCAGGCGGCGACCCCGAGAGATTCCGTCAATCCATTTCGACAGCCGCTATCGCGACTTTCCGCCCCTTCCGGGCGAAATGTCCAGCGCCGTCTGGGAACCGACGGTGTGGCCCGTCCGCAGGAGCATGATCGTCGCTTGGGCGTCCGAGACCAAGGCGTCGGCGTCGGCCTCGGAAACCTTCTTGCCACGCTGGGCCTCGACCTTGTTGACGAAAGCGCTGAGGGCGTTGGCCGCGTTGCGATTCTGGCCCGCGTTCACGCTATCCAGCGCCGTCTCGAGCTTGGTGACGAAGCTGGTTTCGATCCCGACCGGCAAGCTCAGATTGACCACCTGCGGAATCAAAGACAGTTGCAGCAGCGACGCCGGTTC
This sequence comes from uncultured Phycisphaera sp., assembly GCA_964421865.1. Lineage (GTDB taxonomy): Bacteria > Planctomycetota > Phycisphaerae > UBA1845 > UBA1845 > SBAX01. Next base: position 21,916 of record CAYQZH010000021.1, read on the forward strand.
GGGCGCGAAGGACGCGGTCACCTCGCAGGTGTAGCTGAACGGGATGGAGGTTGTGGGGTCGAACGGGTTCAGCAGTTGGCTGACGCCGGTCCAGGCCATAATGACGTCGCCGCCGGTTCGGGCCGTCAGCGTCACCGTGCCCGAAGAGGCGCTGGGAAGAACCACGGGCGACGTCAGATGGAACATGCTCAGGTCGCCGGCGAAATGCACGGCGTACAGTTCGCTGGTGTTGAACTCGCCGGTCAAGGCATTGAACGCTCCCTGCGACGAGCCGGGCACGACCTCGACGCGGATGGCGCCGGTGTTGAAGCCGCCGGGCAGGACCAGCGGATCGACGAACTGCTTGTACTGGGCGAACTGGGCCGTGCCGAGGTCGGCGTCGATCTCCAGGGCGAAGTCCGTCTGGGAAATCCGGGCGCTGGCCACACCTCCGTGCGCCCCGAAGTCGAGGGTGAACGCGCTGCTGCGGGTCGGGCTTTGGCCCGCTTGGATCGCGATCGGATCGGCCGAGGCACGACCGCCCGACAGCAACGATGCTAGAACGACGGCTACGGATCCCCGCGCGATCGTCCTAGCCGTCGCTAGAGTCTCGCGCCACGCCATGAGTCGGTTGCTACGCATGTGAGTTCGCTCCTTTTCGATCACGGGACCTGCTTTCTCGCGGGTCCACTGGCCGGGCACAGGCACGCTCATTCGCATCAAAATGCCACACCGCGACACTCTGTGGCCGCCCGAACGCGGGGCATCATATCCGATCGCCTCGCGGGCACAAGGGAGGCCCATTTGTTGCCGCGCAATGACTCGCGGTGCCCGATCCCCGACGCTCGGTTACAAGTTCTTACAGCGTGCGTTTGGTAGAGCACCTTAGCCGACGCCCGAATCGCGTAAACTGGGCGAAGTTCGTACGATCGAGGTTGAGGTAAGCGGGGTTTGGGGGCGAGCGTCGCAACCGGATGGCGTACCAGGTCGCCAATGAAGAGACGCTCGATCGGGAAGGAATTGCGGCCCTCCAACGTTGCAAACTTGGCGACATGTTGCGCGAGGTTCGAGCCGCCAACCCCTTCTATCAGCGGAAACTCGCGGGCGTTTCCTTCGACGCAGCTAAGGATCCGCTCGAACGCCTCCCCTTCACCACCCGCGCGGAAGTCCAGCAGGACCAACTCGACCATCCTCCCTACGGCACGAACCTGACCTACGCCCTCGAACGGTATGTTCGCCACCATCAGACCTCGGGGAGCACGGCGACTCCGTTGCGTTGGCTCGACACCGCCGACAGTTGGGCCTGGTTCAGAGGATCGTGGACGGCGTTGTACCGGGCGGCCGGCCTAAACCCCGACGACCGGCTCGTCTTTCCGTTTTCCTTCGGGCCTTTCATCGGTTTTTGGGGCGGGTTCGAGGCCGCCGCCGAGCTGGGCAACCTCGTGTTGGCGGCGGGGGGAATGACGACCTCTGCACGGCTGCGCTACCTTCTCGACAACGAGGCCACGGTGGTTTGCTGCACGCCGACCTACGCTCTACGACTCGCCGAGGTCGCCGAGGCGGAAGGACTGCGACTCCCCGACTCGCCTGTTCGTGCCCTGATCGTCGCCGGCGAACCGGGCGGGAACATCCCGGCCGTCCGTGCGCGGATCGAGTCCGCCTGGGGCGCTCGGGTGTTCGATCACGCGGGGATGACGGAGATCGGCGCCTACGGATACGAGTGCGTCGAAGGGCCGGGCGGCATGCACGTCATGGAGAGCGAGTTCATCGCCGAGGTGATCGATCCGGCGGCTGCCACTACCGTCGGCGAGGGGCAGGAGGGCGAGCTTGTCCTGACCAACCTGGGCCGCTGGGGAAGTCCGTTGATCCGCTACCGCACGGGCGATCAGGTACGTCTGATACGAAACCGTTGCGCGTGCGGGCGGTGGTTCGCCCGGCTGGAAGGCGGTATTCTGGGTCGGATCGACGACATGCTCGTCGTCCGTGGGAACAACGTGTTCCCGTCGGCGGTGGAGGGCGTGCTCCGCGAATTCCGGGAGGTCGGCGAGTTCAGCCTGCTCGTTGATCAGCGCCGGTCGCTGGCGGAGTTGGAAATCCAGGTGGAGCCTCTTGCGGGGGTCGATTCGACACGACTCGCGGAGCGCATCGCCGACATCATCCGCGATCGACTGCTCTTTAGGCCGCGGGTGACCATCGTCCCGCCGGGGTCGCTGCCCCGATCCGAGATGAAAGCGCGCCGGGTCGTGCATCGCGAGTAACGCATGTAGCGTCGCCCGTGGTGGGCGGTGCATACGCGTTGCCGCGTAAACGAGGAAGGAGTTTATGATTCGTCGAAGGGATCTGATCGTGGTCGTCCAGGGCTTCTTCCTGGTCACCGCGTTCTCGCAAGCCGCCGATTGGCCCAACTGGCGCGGACCGGAACAGACCGGCATGTCCCGCGAGAAGGCCCCGGTCACCTCCTGGTCGCCGCAAGGCGAGAACGTCATCTGGAAGGTCCCCGTGGAGGGTCGGACGACGCCGATCATTGTCGGCGGAAGGCTATACGCTATCACCCCCGCGGGCGACCTCAGCAGCAAGATCAGCCTCCAGGAACGAGTCGTTTGCCTCGATGCCAACGACGGCAAACTGCTTTGGGAGAAGCGGTTCAACGTCTTCGACACCGACGTCGTCCAGCAGCGGCTGGGTTGGACGGCGATGGTCGGCGATCCGCAGACCGGCTACGTCTACGCCCACCTCACCGGCGGCGAATTCGTCTGTTTCGACCGTGACGGCAAGATCGTCTGGAAGCATTCCCTCACCGAGGAGTTCGGTCGGATCAGCGGGTATGGGGGGCGCATCCACTTTCCCATTCTGGACGAAGACCGCGTGGTCATCAGCATGTTTAGCTCCGGCTGGGGAGACCAGGCCAAACCCCTGCATCGCTACCTCGCCTTCGACAAGAGGACCGGGGCGATCGTGTGGTGGTCCGGCCCCGGCGAACAGCCCTATGACACGACTTACGCCGTCCCGGCCGTCGCGGTGATTGACGGCAAGCGGATGCTCATCGCCCCCAACGGCGACGGCAACGTCTACGGCATGCTCGCCCGAACCGGCGAGAAACTCTGGACCTTCAAGATGAGCAAGCGGGGGCTCAATACGTCCCCCGTCGTCGATGGCAACTTCGCCTATGTGACCCACGGCGAGGAGAACATCGACACCACGGAAATGGG
>CAYQZH010000022.1:0-14387 GCA_964421865.1 uncultured Phycisphaera sp.
ATTCGAGGTACCGCCCGATCAGTCCACGGCCACGACGCAGCAAGAACGCGATCTGGCCGACCGGCATGTCGCGTTTCGCCAGTTGCGCGCAGCGTGTGAACGTCGACACGTAATTGGCCACCGCCGCCGGCGAGTGACGCATGATCTGACAGATCTGCGTCATCGTCTTGCCTTCCAACGCCAAACGCACGATCTGGACTCGATGCGTCAACACCGGACCGATGTCGTGCACCGTGCTGCGCAAGGGGAGCGGAACCATCGGCTCCTTCTCGCGCAGGGCCTGAAGGTCGCGCGAGATCGTCCGCGGGCTGATGAAGAAGATGCGGTAGGCCAGGTCCTCGCGGGTGAGCAGCGCGCCTTGGCTCAACGCTTCCTGACACAGATCCGGAATCCGCGATCGGCGAAAGGCCTCCGCACCTTGCTGCGGCAGACAACGATCGTCCTGCGCGCCGCGATGAACCGTTAGACGGATGGTGCGCTTCTGGCAGTCGGCCACCGCCTTGCCCGCCGGCTCCTCCGCGTCGACGGCCACCAGACCAATCGAACCGGGGAGTAAGGAACCGCCCGATCCGTTCAGGTACGGTCCGTAGACCTCCTGGACAACGTCCACCACCGCCTCGGCTTCGAACGGTGAGCAGTTGAGTCCTTCCTGGATCACCGTCCGAAACTGCGCGTCCAGGGTCTTGCATTTCAGCCGTCCAAGCTCTTCTCGCTTCGCATTCCGAACGCCCATGACCGTCCTCCTCTTCAAAAACCACACCCAAACTAACCGGTGTGCCATTTGGCAAGAAGGTAGAGGCGGACTCCTTCTTTTACTCCGAGTATCCACGGGTTCCGTCCGCCTGCGGCGGACTGCACCTGCGGCTACACTCCCGCGCCCCTTTCGGGGCGATACGACCACGCCGCCCAACGCGTCACGAACCCCGTCGCTCCACACGCGGGCGACTGCGGTTGACCGACGAATTCACGCCGCGTACTGTCCACGCGGCTCGCGGCGTGGTCGCTGCGGACGAGCGAAACAGCGCGGGACGACCAAGCGGGACGGACATGCTGTGAGCGCCCGACGCCTGCTGGGAGTGTGGAATGAGTACGGTGGAGATTGAACTAAGGGACGTACGGAAGGTCTACCACAAGGACCGCATCGAGATTCCCGTGCTCGAGGCCCTGAATCTGACGGTAACCGCGGGAGAGTTCGTGGTGCTGATGGGACCCAGCGGATCGGGGAAGTCGACCCTGCTGCACTTGATCGGCGGCCTCGATTCGCCGACCTCCGGAAGCGTCCGGGTCGGCGATGCGCAGTTGGAGCGGATGAAAGAGCGCGAGCTGACCTCCTGGCGTAGCCGGCATGTGGGTTTCATCTTCCAGATGTACCATCTGGTCCCCGTTCTGACCGCGGCGGAGAACGTGGAGTTGCCGTTGCTGTTGTTCCGCATGTCGTCGGCGGAGCGGAGGAAGCGGGTGCAAACGGCGCTCGAGGTGGTCTGGCTCGTGGACCGGATGGATCATCGTCCCAACCAACTTTCGGGCGGGCAGGAACAGCGGGTGGCGATCGCCCGGGCGATCGTCACCGATCCTCGGCTCATCCTCGCCGACGAGCCGACCGGCGACCTGGACGCCGAGGCGAGCGAGGAGATCCTCCACCTCCTGAACGTCCTCAACACCGAATTCGGCAAGACCGTCATCATGGTGACCCATGACCCGCGGGCGGCGGCACACGGACAGCGGTGCTTGCACCTCGACAAGGGGACGTTTTGCAGCGACGTGACCGTGCCTTCCCGCCCCGCCCCGGCCGGTGTGTCCCGATAGGCCGGAGTCGCCCCCATGACCATCACCTACGTGCTGATGCAGAACCTGAAGCGCAACCCGCTTCGGACGATGCTGACGGCAGCGGCGTTCGCGTTGCCCATGGCGGTGTTCGTGGCGGCGATATCGCTGGTCGTGCTACTCGCCGAAGTGGCGGCGGCCAACGAGAAGGAGTTGCGCCTCGGCGTCCGCCAGAAGACCTCGCTGGTCAATCTTCTTCCCGAAGGCATGCGCCGCAAGATCGAAGCCCTCGACCCGGAGCGCAAGAGTCTGCGGGCGGTCTGTGGGATGCGATGGTTCGGCGGCCGTGTCCCGGATACCCAAAACACGTTGACCAGCCTGGCCGCCGACGCCGATACGTTTCCGCTCGTGTACAACGACGTGGACATGACGCCGGACGAGCAGGTGGAGTGGATGAAGAAGAAGACGGCGTGCGTGGCCGGATCGGGGGTCGCGGAGCAGTATCATTGGAAAGTCGGCGATCGCGTGACCCTCGAAAGCACCGTGCCGCCCTACCTGACCCTGGAGTTCCACCTGGTCAAGATTATGACCCAAACGGAGCGGGGCAATGTCTTCTACTTCCGTCGGGACTACCTCGAGGACTCGCTTCGCACGGCCGGGTTTGACAATCCGCGGTGCAACATTTTCTGGATCAAGTGCGCCTCGGCCGAGGGACTCCGCGCCTTGCAGACGCGAATCGACCAGGCCTTCGCCAACAGTCCGGAGGAGACGAAGTCGGAGGATGAGAACGCCTTCGCGGCCAACTTCACCCAGGCGGGCGGGGACATCCCGGGGCTGATGCAGGCGATGGCGATCGTGGTGGTTTGCATCATCGCCCTGGTGGCGGGCAACACGATGATGATGAGCTTCCGCGAGCGAATCCGCGAGTTGGCCGTGTTCAAGGCCATCGGCTTCCAATCAGAGAGAATCTTCACCATCGTGCTCGCGGAGAGCGCGATATTGGCGCTCATCGGTTCGCTGGCGGGCGTGCTGCCGACCGCGTTGCTGTTGACCGTTCTCCCGCTGCGCGGACTGCGGATGGGGCCCATCAGCAGCGTGGAGATTTCGCCGCTGGCGGTGATGGTGTCGATTGTGATCGCCCTGATTGTCGGATTGGCCGCGGGACTCTGGCCTGCGTATCAGGCGATGCGATTGCGGAGCGTCGATGCGCTGCGGAGGATTGCGTAGCCGCGAGGATTCAGCCGGCGGCGAGCCTTGCCTATGGCGTTGCCTTTTTCCTATCACTGGCGGAACTTGTTCGTCCGCAAGACCACTACCTTGCTCACCGTGCTAGTCGTCGCGGCGGTGGTGGGGGTCTTCACGTGGATGCTGGGGTTCGCGGCGGCGCTGGACGGCTCCCTTTCCCAGGCGCGGGATGAGACGAAGGTTCTGGTCCTGAAGCGCGGCGCCACGGCGGAGACCAATAGCGCCATCCCGGTGGACGATTACAACAAACTGAACCAACTGACGGACATCGCGCGCGATCCGACGACGAACGATCCCCTTATCAGTCCGGAGATGATGGTGCAGATTTCGCGGCCGCGGGTGCGGGATCGCGGTAAGACGTGGGGGAATATCGCTCTGCGCGGCGTCACCCCCATGGCCTTCAAGGTGCATCGCAATGTGAAATACGGCGGCCCCGAGTTCCCTTCCGGGACGCAGGAAGTGATCGTCGGGATGTCGGCCCACAAGCAGTTCGACGGCTTGAACATCGGCGAGACCCTCGACCTCGGATACAGCGGCAACCGCAGTTACACCGTAGTCGGGTATTTCTCCGCCGACGGCGGGCCGGCGGAAAGCGAGGTGTGGGGATACCTTCCCTCGCTGATGAACGCCTATAATCGGACGATGTACTCCGCGGCGTCCCTGCGGCTCAAGGACGGCGCCGATCCCAGAAAGGTGATCGAACAGATCGAGGGTCCGGCCATTCAACTCACTGCGCAAACGGAAGCCGAGTATTGGCGGTTGCAATCGGCCAGCATCAACACCTACCTGACAATTACGAGAGCGCTGGTCGTGATCATGTGCCTCGCGGCGGTTTTCTCCATCGCCAACACCATGTTCTCGATGGTCGCGGGCCGGACGCAAGAAATCGCCATGCTCCGCACGATCGGGTTTTCCCGCGGCCACATCTTGACCGGGTTCGTCCTCGAATCGGTGGGTCTATCACTCTTGGGCGGGGTCGTGGGGTGTTTGGCATGCATCGGGTGGCTCCAATTGGTGGGGAATACCAAGGACATGTTCGGGGCTACCACGTTCACCACCCTCGCGTTCGAAATCCGATTGACGCCGATGACCGTGGTGTGGGCATTGGTGTCGGTGGTCGTGGTGGGGGTGGTCGGGGCATGGGTCCCGGCGATGCGGGCGGCCCGTATAGCGGTGGTGACGGCGCTCCGCGAGCCGTGACCTTGAACTGGGTCACGCCGCTCGTTACTCACGGCTGCGTGAAATCCGGGTATTGCTGATTGAGACTGCGTCTCCTCTATCTCTACCGGAACCTGACGCGCAACGTCCTGCGGACGTTGCTGACGTGCGCGGCCGTCGCCCTGCCGATAATTATCTACGTCCTTTCCACGGCGGTAATCGACGGGTTGAACCAATTCCTGGATAACTCCGCAAAGCAGTTGCGCCTCGTAACCATGCACAAGACGTCGTTTATCAATCCCTTGCCGGCTGGGTATCGGGCGAAGATCGAGTCTCTGGACCCGACCAAGCGGCGGATCACCTCGGTGTGCGGAATGCGCTGGATCGGTGGGAAGATCCAAGATTTTCCTATGCCGCTTTCGACGATCGCGGTTGACGTGGACACGTTTCCAGCGACGTATGCTGATGAGAACCTTACCGTGGAGGAGATCGCGGCGTGGAACCGCGATCGGCGAGCCCTCGTGGTGGGATCGGCGACGGCCCGACAGCTCGGTTGGAAGGTCGGTGATCGCGTTACGATCAACCCCTCGGTCCCACCGTACAGCCCGATCGAGTTCAACGTCGTCTCGACGGCGCCGCTGGCGAAGGACTATGTGACCAACTTTTTTCGGATGGACTATCTGGAAGAGGAGCTGAAAAAAGTCACCGCGCCGGAGGGGTGGACGCCGGACGGATGGGTAAGCTTTATGATTGTGAAGTGCGGATCACGTGCGGATTTGGACCACTTCCGGATGGCGATCGACGAACTGTTCGCCCGGTCGCCGGACGAAACCAAGACCCAGGACGAAAAGTCGTTTATGACCGAGTTCATTACCCAGTTCTTCGACCTTCCGACCAATCTGACGATCTTGGCGGCGGTGACCATCTTCGTGGCGCTGATGGCCGCGGCAAACACGATGAGCATGAACATCCGCGACCGACTCAATGAAATCGCCACGCTAAAGTCGCTGGGGTTCGGTCCTTCGACCATCTTCGGGCTTGTCCTGTTTGAAAGCTTGGCGCTATGCACGATTGGCGGACTCATCGGCGCCGCCCTGCCTTACATCAGCTTCAACTATACTCCGCTTCGCAACTTTACGGTTCCAGTGATCCAGGCGCTTGATGTGCGGATGATCGTATGCCTGAAGTCATTGGTGATCGCCGCGGCGATCGGCATATTGGCGGCCGTGTGGCCGGCGTGGACGGGGATAAGATTGAAAGTCGTCACGGCGCTGCGCAACTTGGAGTAGCCGTCGGAATTGGCATAAGGTCTCGATGTCATGGTCCTCCCACTCTACTACAACTGGCGCAACCTGCGCCGGCGTCGTCTGAGCGTCGCGCTGACCTTCTTTCTGGTTAGCGTGGTGGTCTTCGTGCTGGCGGCCTTGCTCTCCTTCGCGGCGGGAATCCGGGCGTCGCTGTCGGCGACAGGATCGTCGCGCAATGTGATGATCCTCAAGCCCGGTTCGACCGCGGAAAGCACAAGCATTCTGCTGCCCGCCGAGGCTGCCCGCATCGTCCAAGCGCCGAATATCGCACGCGGTTCGACGGGGCAACTGCTCATCAGTCTTGAACTCTGCGTGCAGACCAACATCCCGCGGCGCGGTCCCGTGGGCACCCCCGCGAGCGTCGCCATCCGCGGGGTGGACGACATCGCCTATGAACTGCACTCCGAGTTGAAGATCCTTGAAGGTCGCCATCCACAGCAAGGGACGATGGAAATGATCGTTGGCAAAGCCGCGCGGGAGCGCTACGCGAATCTCGAACCCGGCGGGCGGCTGGAGATGGGCCGGCTCGCCAACCGGGTTTTCACCGTTGTCGGCGTGTTCGAGGCGGGGGGTGGGGCGATGGAAAGCGAAATCTGGGCTCCGCGAACGATGCTGGAAGACGCCTTCAATCGCAGGTTTCTCTCCAGCGTGGTGGTACGGCTTGCGGATCCGGCGGTAGCCCAGGCAACGATCGACTATCTGAACGGCCCCGCTGTCGAGCTCGACGCCCAGTTGGAGACAAAATACTACGACGAGCTCTCCACCAAGACGCGGGAGATTGTTTTCCTGACCACAGTGCTGATCGGCATCATGGCCATCGGGGCGATCTTTGCGGTGGCCAACACCATGTACGCGGCGGTGGACGGTCGAAAGCGCGAGATCGCCATGCTGCGAACCATCGGCTTCGCACGGGGCGCGATCATGCTCTCGTTTGTGATCGAGTCACTACTGATTTCCACTGCAGCATGCGCGGCTGGTCTCGGGGCGAGTTTATTCATCAACGGTTCGCAGAAGGATTTCTTATCGGACACCACCTGGACGGTCTTGGCGTACGAGTTGCGGATTACGCCGGGGATTCTCGCCGCGGCGTTGGGCTTGGCGACGCTGGTCGGGGTGGGCGGGGCGCTGGCCCCGGCGCTGAAGGCCTCCCGCACACGGGTGATCGAGGCCCTGCGAAAGGCCTAGCGGACCGCTATAATCATGTGCAGATGAACGCTCCCCACGATGTCCAGGCCCAGTTGCGGTCCTTGTCGATCCCCAAGGACCAACGTCCCCGGGCAGGCCTACCCGCAAGGGGTTTCAAGGGGTTCATCGTGGCCGTCATGATCGTCGGGTTGGCAGCCGTCGGCGTGTATGTTCTTCGCCCCGATCTGGGGGCAAGGCTTGGCGCTGCGGTCGGCGGTGCGTCCGAAGCGGCGGCGGTGCGGCTGGTCCAGGTTACGGTCGGGCGCGAGCCGCCGGCGCAGGCGGCGCTGACCGCCACCGGGAAGATCGTTTCGGACCATCGCGTCGCCGTGTCGACCAAGGTGTCCGGACAGATCGTCGCTTTGTACTTCGAGCAGGGCGACCGCGTGGAGAAGGGACAGCTCTTCGCACGAATCGAAGATGTGCTCTACCGCGCCCGGCGCAATGAGGCCGCGGCGCGACTGGAACAGTCCGCGGCGCATTTGACCTTCCAAAAAGTGAACTTTGAGCGTGTGGCCGGCTTGGTGAAAAGTGAAAGCGCACCGAGCATCGAATATGCCGACGCCAAGCGGGCCCTGGAGGAGGCCGAAGCGGCCGTCGCCGCGGACCGCGCTACCCTGGACTTCACTCAGAAAACGCTGAGTGACTGCGAGGTCGTGGCCCCGATCGCCGGGGTCGTGCTCACGCGGAACGTCGAGGTCGGCGATTTCGTGGCCGCGGAGGGCGGTCGAGGGGCCAACGCCAACGCCCAGTTCGCCATCATTGCCGACATGACCCAACTGCGCGTCGAGGTGGACATCAGCGAACTGGACATCCTTCGCATCCGCAAGGACATGCCTTGTACGATCATTCCGGACGCCTACAAGGATCGTCAGTATCGTGGGTTCGTCATGTGGCTTGACCCGGGTGCGAACTACTCCAAGGCGACCGTGCAGGTGAAAGTCCGCATTGAGAATCCGGATGACTACCTTCGTGTGGAGGGATCGGCCCAGGTTGCGTTTCTTTCCGAGCCTCCGCAAACCGAGCCGCAGAGCACGGCGACGGCCATATGGATCCCCAGTTCCGCGTGCCGCATGGATGCGTCCGGTCCGGCGGGTACGGTTTTCGTAGCCGAAAACGGGCGGCTCAGGAAGACGACCATTCAACTAGGCCGGCGTCGCGGCGACCAATGGGAAGTGACCGGCGGGCTCTCGGCCGGACAGTCCATTGCCGCAGATGGGTTGGATGAGCTGACGGACGGACAGACGATCTCCCGCTGACCGTGCGAATCGCGGACGCAATCCGGCAAATCTTCCAGTAAGGCTCTATGGCCCACGCTATGTCTGAGATCACACGCTTCGGCCGCTACCTGTCCTGGACCGTCGCCGACCAGATCATCGGCCTCGGCGTCCCCCGCCTCGTGCTCTTTCCCATCCTCGGCGCATGGCTTGGCAAGGACGCCTTCGGTGCTTTCGGCATCGCCCTTTCGCTCACCCAGATGATCGGCTTGTCGCCGAGCAACGGCCTGATGGGCTACCTCATCCGCGATTACTCCCGAGAATCCGAGGCCCGCCAGGCTCTCATGGTTCGCACAACCCTTGTGCTAACCGCCCTGGTCGTCCTGCCCTTCACGCTTTTTTTCGTCTTCGGGGCCGGACTCATCAGCCACGCCTACGACAACCATCCGACGTTGATCCGGCTTCTCCCTTTTCTCGGCCTGCACCTGTTGTTCACGAATGTCGGCGAGACCGCCCTGACCGTTTACCGCATTCGTCGGGCTTTCGGCTTCGTGGCGCTCATCCACGCCGTTCAAGCCCTGTTGCTGTTCCTCGCGTTGCCCCTGTTCTATGTGCAGGGCGACTCCTCAGTGGCGACGGCCTATTTGATCGCCGGCGCCGCCGCGTTGGCCGTGCAGCTCCGAATGGACCGGGCGTCGCTGTTGACCCGTCCGTTCTACGCTCCACGGTTCGCCCAGGCCGCGCTGCGCGTCTGGCCGGCGTTCTCGCTTTCCGCGTTGATTTCCCTTTCCGCGGGGTACCTCGACCGGTTGCTGCTCGGCTATTGGTGGTCCGCCGCCGACGTGGCCCCCTTCTTCGCCGCGGTCAGCACCGCCAGCATGGCCGCGGTCCCCGCGACCCTGGTCTCCAACCTCATCCTAAGTCTTCTCGGCAAGGTTCGCGGAGATCAGGGACTCAGTCGTGGCTTCCATAGACGCTACTTCCTCGGCGCGTGTGCCTCATCGGTGGTGGTTTACGTCGTCGGCAGCCTGCTCGGCAAGCCGTTGCTCGGCATCCTCTATCCCACGTACATCGATGATGCTCTCCCGCTGTGGAACTACGCCGTCGGCGGATTCGCGGTCATCAACCTTAGCCAGCTTTTTCGTCCCTTTGTCTCCAAGTTCCTGTCTCCGGCTATACTCCCGATGCTCTCTGGGGCGAGCCTGACTGGTCGGTTGATTCCGCTCCTATTGCTGGTGCCATCCTCCGGTCGCCTGGGCGCGGCCCAGGCCCTGCTGATCGGTTCGACCGTGACCGGACTGCTCTGGCTGGTGATTTACCTGAAATACTTTGTCTTTACGACGGCCGTGCAGGTCGCACCGATTGTCGAAAACGCTGAACCGATCGATGCCGGATAGGAGCGGAGTGTTCTGTCATTCTGAGCGAAGCGAAGAATCTACTCCCGGCCGCTGTAATCGCTCGATCGACAAGATGCTTCGCTGCGCTCAGCAGGCGTACCGTGGACGATGATTCAAGTAGGCCCGCTCCTATGGTGAACGATGCCGTGAGCGCCAAGCCAATCGACAGACTAAGAATTGCCGTAGTGATCATCGGCCGCGAAGGCGGCGGCATCCGCCGTTTCCTTCTCACTCAACAGGCTCACGCCGCGGAACATGCCTTGGACTTCGAGTACGTCTGCCTGCAACCCGGCCCGATGCACGACGCTCTGCGTGATGCCGGCGCTCGCGTGGCGGTAGTGGGGGGGAACGTTCCGAACGTTGAGGGTTACGGTCCGGTTTCGGCATTTGCCCGCTGGCTTCTGCCGGGAGGAGGATACGGCGCGACTCGCCGCGGCGTGTTCGAGTATCTGCAATCGCATCGGCCCGATTGTGTTTATACTCACCTGTTGCACATTCAGATGGCGTGCGGACGACCCACCAGACGACTCGGCCTCCCGCACATTGGCCAGGTGCATGGTACGCTCAACGTCCGCAGGCTCTTCGGGTTGACCCGCATCGCGTATTCGCTGGCGCTGACCCGGTCACTCGACGCCATCGTAATGGTGTCGGACACGGCCCGCGGTTCGTTGTGGGGATCGGCCCGCCGCAAGGCCCGAAGAATCTACAACGGCATCGATGTCCGGGCCGTAGAACAGACCCTTTCCATCGCGGCGAAGACTCCGGGGCGCGTGATCGTCTGTGGTCGATTGACACCGGGGAAAAAAGTCGAGCTGGCGATACGCGCTCTCCCTAGGGTGATCGCGGCGGGGATCAACTGCAACCTCGAGATTGTCGGGGGGGCCGTCGATGACTCGAACGACTATTACCGTCTGCTGGCCGACCTCGTCCGCGACCTGGGGCTGCACGACCACGTCACATTTACCGGTCCGATCGATCCGCCCTATGCCCGCTTGGCCGCGGCCGAAGTCTGCGTCAACTGTTCGACGGTGGAGGGTTTCGGATACGTCGTCGCTGAAGCGATGGTCTGCAAAACGCCGGTCATCGTCGCAAACCAAGGCTCGCCGGCGGAGCTGGTAACGCACGACCGTACGGGCCTGCATTTCCGCGCCGCCGACGAGGCCTCGCTGGCCGACACGATCGTGCGCTTGCTACGCGACGCGGAGTTGCGTTCCCGGTTGGCCGACGCCGCCTATAGCCACGCCTCCCAAACATTCGATATAAGTGTGCACCTGAAAGCATTGCGGGCGCTGTTCGAGCGATGCCGTTCGGGATCAACCGCGAGGTGACGGCCACCGCAGACGCTCTCCGCGGCATTGGCGGCTGGGTGCCGGAGTCGAGGAGCATGGAGAACACGGCGTGGCGACCTTGATTGCGGCCTTCGCGGCCCTCGTACTCCTCCTGCTCTTGCTTTGGTGTCCGTGGCTTTCCATTGCCCTTCTGCTGGTCCTGCCCGTGGTCAAGGCCGGCGCGGAGTACTACGTCCCGTTGTTTCAGCAAATCGACTTGACGGCGGCGGTCTGCACGTCGGTCGGCGCGCTGGCCCTCTGGAACCTGGTCCGCCGGGCGGATCGCAAAACCCCGCTCGCCATCCCCTGGAAACTGCTCGGCTGCCTCCTCGTCCTGGGATTCGCCCTTTGCGTAAGCCTCGCATGGACAAGCGCACCGGACTATGGTCTCCGCAAGGCCTACCGCTTCGTGGGTATCGGCATACCCTATCTTCTTCTACCTTGTTTCCTGATCCGATCTGAGCAGGACGCTCAGCGCACGTTGCGCACCATCATGGTCGTCGGTGTGTTGATTGCGATGGCCATTATTCTGTTGCCGCGGACCTACCTTGAGCAGACGGTCTATGGCCGGGGTTATCTTCGTACTACGGTCTGGGCCTCGAGTCCGGTCATTTCGGCCACGATCATTTCTCTGGGATTATTGTGTCATCTCGCCGGTCTCGTACTGCCGGGCGGCCTGTCACGTGCGGCGCGCTACTCCACGATCATCCTTCTTCCCCTGGGACTTTTCGCCATTCTGAAAACCGGCACGCGCTCCGTCCTCTTCGGAACCCTCGCCGCCACCGTGCTATTGCCGCTTCTCGCGGGGCAGCGTTCGCGCCTCAAAGCCCTGTTTCTGCTTTTCGTCGCGATCCCGCTGGCCACCGGCGTCGGCATCGCCTATGTCGACGCGACGACGACGCGAACCGTCGAGCGCTGGACTCGGATCATAGAACCCGGCGGCCGAGACGAGCTTGTCGAGGGGCGGGCCTATCACTATTCGTTTTGCCTGCTGAACTGGTGGAAACGCCCGTTACTCGGCCACGGGACGGGTAGTTTCGCGGTCGATGCCTTTGGGAAGGACGAGCCGGCGTGGCCCCACAACATCATCCTTGAGGCGATGTACGAGACCGGACTCGCGGGAACCTGTGCCCTGCTGGCGTTCCTCTTGATCACCGTGCGAATGGCCCTCCGCGGCCTTCGCCTCGCGGTCACGCCTCCGGTGCGGTTTCTCGCGACGGCTCCGACGGCTTGCCTGGTGATGCTGTTGACGCAGAGTCTCTCCCATGCCGACCTGGACGGCGCCAGGCTCCTTTTTCTATTTGCGGGCGTTCTTTTCGCAAACCTGTGGCAGGTCAAAACACGGGCGCTCCAACCGGGCCCTTCGAGTCCTGCGCGATTGTCGTTTGTGGGCCGGCCCCGTCTCACCTACGGATAGGAGTGGGGGCGTGGACGAGGACATGCAACCGTTACCGCACGAAGACTCTCCGTCGATCCCATCCCTGCTAAACGCACGAACACGCCCGACTGTTCTGTTGTTTGTGTGGAATATTCCCCATTACCGCGCTCCGATCTACCGGCGGCTTTCGCGGAATCCATACCTGCAATTCACGGTCTGCGCCGGAGCAGAGACCCATTTGTTCGATGGCGGCTTCCTGGCAACCGCCGGGGAGACCCGTGCCCTGGAGGGAATCCGCTGGCGCCCGTTGCGCTCGGTCCGCGTCCGGAGGGGACCGTTCAAGGGATACGAGTGGCAGCCGGAGGCTTTCCGAATCGTCCGGAGAGAAGACATCGATGCGGTGATCAGCTTCGGCATCAAGTCCTTCAGTAACTACCTGATTCGGATGGTTTGCGGGATCCGAGGGATTCCACTGCTCGAATGGAGCCAGGGCCTCAAACGACCCGAACGCGGACTCAAATGGTCCCTCCGCAAACTGTATATGAAACAGGCCGACGCATGGCTCCTATACGGCAGCTTTGCCCGCGACTTCTTCGTCGCCCACGGGTTCGACGAAAAACGCGTCTTCGTGGTGCGCAACTCCCTCGATCACGAGGCTCAGGTTCGCCTCCGCGAACAGCTCACGCCCGACGATCTGCGCCGCACCCGCGAATCCCTCGACGTGCGTGACGCCGGGCAACGCCTGATCATCCACTCCGGCCGGCTGGAACCCCGAAAGAACCTCCACATTCTGATCGATGCGCTGGCCCTGCTCGGCGAGCGCGGACGAGAAGTAACCGCCGTCCTCATCGGCGACGGTCCGGAGGAATCTCGCCTCCGCCGCCGCGGCGAAGAGCGCGGGGTGAGCGATCGGATCATCTTCCGTGGCGCGTGTTACGAAGAGGCGGAACTGGCCAGGCTGTTTTCCGCAAGCGACTTGTGCGTCGCACCCGGCGCCGTGGGTCTGCTGGCCATGCACAGCCTGGTCTATGGCACGCCGATCCTGACCTGCGAGAACACCGAGTGGGCCCACGGCCCCGAGGTCGAAACCATCGTCGAAGGCGCAACCGGCGGCTACTTCCGCGCCGGGGACGTCGCCGACCTTGCGGCGCGGGTGGAGTCGATGCTCTTCCCCCAGCCGTGCAAGCCGGGAATGGCCGAGGCCTGCAGACAGATCATCGATACCTACTACACACCGCGCCACCAGGAACGGGTCGTCATCGAGACCCTGAACACGGTGCTGCCACCCGACCGGCGGATCCCCCTACCGGACTCGTGACAGAGGCTGTCACTCACCGGGACGACGAGCGCCCTGCCCGCCCCCTCGGCGCTCCTCGGGCAGCGACTTCACCCCCATGGCCCCGCGGACGTAGGCGACAAAGTGCTTGCCCCACTGTGGCGCCTTCGGGTTGAATGGCGCCGGGTAGAAAACCACGACCTTCGCGGCATTCCACGGGGCGAAGCGCTCCGGGCGCTGACCGTACCACGGCTGATTCAATTCCGCCCCGATCATCCACGAATAGACAGGATCGTAGTCCCAGTCGTCGTCCCATCGCTGAAACACATCGATCTCACGGCGATAACCCGATGCCAGCGCCACCCACGGCGTGACCTCGTTGACGCCGTGCTCGTGGGCGAGCCCCAGCGTCCGGCGGAACGTTTCCCGCATGACGCCGATTTCCGGCACGCGATAGAGCGAGCAGGCGAAGGTTTCCGTCCGATTCTTGAAGGTGTTCCAGGGAAACGGCGACCAGCCCGTTTCGTGCGCCGACTCCCGAACGCCCCGTCCATACCACTCGATCCGAGCCCCCGGAAAAACCTCCTTCCCCCGGTCCTGGATCACCTCGTATTTCTTGGTGATCGCCTCGTTCCACGCCTCATCCCCCGGCTTCACCGAAAACCGCTCAGAGTCCAGCAACAGGGCGCTCACTCGAACATCCGTGTTGTACTCCCGGTTCGCGTCCGCCACCCATTGCTGGATCGCGCTAAGCCGCTCGCGGAATTGCCGGACCTCGGCCTCATGGGTCGGACCAAAATCCGTCGGCGGGAGCTCCTTGCCGAACTGCCGGTGCCAGGGCGAGTAGTTGACGCCCACGCTCGCGGCGATCGCCGGACCGCACTCGTTGACCCGCTTGCACACACGGACTGCGGTCTCCGCCTGTCGTTGCGTGCTCCATTCAGCCCGCAGGCTTGCCGCGTGAGTGATCCGCACGTACTCGAAGAGCAGGGCATCGTCCGGATTGTCGAGCAGTTCCTCCGGCAGTGGCCACGAATAGTGCACTTTCGCCAGGGGCTTGAGTTCGCGGAGTTGGCGAATGAGCTCCGCCCGGTCGCGCGAGATCTCGTTGAAGCGCCAGTTCGCCACGGCG
>CAYQZH010000022.1:14397-24676 GCA_964421865.1 uncultured Phycisphaera sp.
GTCGCGCCCGGCGGCCAATCCGGGCGGCGGCGCGTCGGCTGGCTGCGCCCGGCAGTACCCGCCCGGCGTTGCCAACGCCGAGAGCAACGCCAGCCAAACGGGCATCGAAGGGGTCCGAGTCATGTCCATCCTCTCGTATCGGCAACCTATCGCGCCGATGGCCACGGGGCAAGCCGTCATCGGACCAAGCGGCAGCGACGCCGAGGAGGTCATCCGCCGAGCGGACTGCGGCCTCGCCGCGGACGTGACTAAACCAGAATCACTGGCCCACGTCCTGCTGTCCCTGCTCAGACACCCGCACCGCACGCGCGAACTCGGCCTGAACGGCCGCCGGGCGATTGAGGCGGAATTCGGCTGGCATCGAATGGAAGACCTGTTGCAGAGAATCTACGGGCGGCTCGCGTGGGTGCGGAACCAGGAGGACATCCGGGGCTACGGAGAACCGCCCGGGCCCGTTACGTCGACGACATAGACATTGGAGGCGTTCCCATGATGGGTCCAATATTGGGCCCAGGTGGAATCCATGCTTTCGATAGAACGCATTCGCTCGCACAAGCACTGCGCCAACCATGACGCGAAAGTGCATGACACCGCGGCGGCGATCGACTGGTATGTAAATCCGATTGACGGGACGCGCGGGCGAAGCGGAGTGCCGTGGTGTAACATTCCGGCTTTTAGGGCGGAGCAGGGATAGGCGAAAGCGAGGCAATCACGTCCTGAAGCGGACCAAAGCGGAATTCCTGGAGCAGTCGACCGATTTTCCCTGGGATTCCCCGGCGTCCTAGTGTCTGATGGATCTGGAGTAGAGGAGGAATGGAGTGAGATAAGTCCGCAATCTCGGTGGGGTTGAATTCGTACGGGTGGAGGTAAACGGTCACGGGGCGCCCTCCACGATTGACCTTCACAACCGCCCGATGGATGAACGAATCGGGGAACAGACGAAAGTATCCGCCGCCGCCGAGGGGCAGGGTGCGTCCGAGGCATCGGTACGACGCCACTGGGATCTCAATGAGCGTGTTTCCTCCGGGCGTTCGTACCCGATGCGGAAAACGCGGCACGCCGGCGATGCCGTAACGACGTGTGCGGACGGGGAAAACCGATGAGTCATATGTGAATCCACATTCAACAAGGCAGTCAAACGCCCAAAGATTGCGCAGAGTGATGGAGAACGCCGGAGCACGATAGCCGACGACCCTCTGCCCGGATAAATCCTCCAACAAGTCCTTGGAGCGTCTCAGGTCCTCGCGGAATTGCCGCGGGGTCAGGGTATGCACCGGGCGGTGTCCGTAGCCGTGGCTCTGCACTTCGTGGCCCGCGCTGTGGATCGCGCGCACGAGGTCGGGCGACTTCTCTGCCGCAAGGCCGAGCACGAAGAAGGTGCCCCGCACTCGGTGGGATGCCAGCGTCTCCAGCACGCGATGCGTGTTGCGGACAAAGTGGTCGGTCAACGGGGCAGACGCGTCAAAGACCGATTGAATCCAGTCCTCGACATCGACCGTAAGACCGTTGAGAGGAGCAGTGGATGGGTGGGGCATCATGCGGCTGCATTCTCATCCCTGGCCAAGGGGAAGGGTCGCCGTTGGGGAGCGGCCGCGGTTGAAATCCTGATAACTGGATTCGAGAACGGCTACCAGTTGATCGCCCAACACGTCCCGTGAAAATTGCGACTCCGCCAACTGACGCGCCCGGCGTCCCATGGCGACGAGGTCATCCGGAGCGTCGCGTAAGCGTATGACCGCGTCGGCAAAGGACTGCGGATCGTCCGGCGGAACGACAACCCCGCAGCGGTTACCTTCAATGAGTTCCGCGATCCAGCCCGGGTAGTTGTTCAGGACGGGCAGGCCGCACGCGATATAATCGAAGAACTTGTTCGGGGAAGTGCCATAGTAAAACGCCGGCACGTTCTTCAGGATCATCATTCCGACATCCATTTGCGGAAGAATGCGGGCCAGCTCCTTTTTTGGAATCGGCTTGGCCCAAGTGATGACGCGGTCGAGACCCTCTGCGTGACTGCAGCGCATCAGTCCCTCGCGCTGCCCGCCATCGCCGATGAAGACGAACCGTATTCCCGTGACGCCTCGGCGTTTCAGCCCCACGGCGGCCTTTAACACGGCGTCGAGTCCATTGGCGAGTCCATGAGCGCCCGTAAAGACGAGACGAAACTCGTCCGGCGATCCGAAGCGTTCATCGCATCGTATTTCGTCAGTGGGTCGGAACAACTCCAGGTCACAACTGTTGGGGATTATGGCCACGCGGTCCGCCGGGTATCCTGTGCGACAGATGCCCTCCTGGATGCCGGGCGCCAAGGCGATGATCCGGCTGGAGGCATAGTAGATCTTGCGCTCCAGTCGCCGCGTATACCATTGGAGCAGCGGGTTCTTGATGACGCCGAGCGCGATCGCCAGTTCCGGCCAGAGGTCGCGGACCTCGAACACGAAGGGAACACGCAGCCGTTGTGCGCCTTTCATACCCGGAATGCCCACGGTCAGAGGTGTGGAAGTCGCAAAGACGAGGTCAGCGTCGAGTCGGCACACGAGTTGTGTGGCCGTTCGGGCGAAGCGTCCAAAGGCCAGCACGCGACGGGCAAATCCCATGCGGTTGGCATACGGCTCGGCGACTCGCAGAACCCGGATGCCGTCGATCGCACATTCCGTGACCCGCTCGGATGACTCGGCAGACTGATCACCAGCCTCATAGGCGCCGCAGATCATGGTCACTCGATGCCCAGCGCGGAGAAGACGTTGGCTCATTTCATACGATCGTGTGCCCGTCGCCCCGCGCGTCGTGGAGAAGTGTTGATGGATATAGGCGACGTGCATTCTTCGATGGCCGCAGCGATTACACCTGACCGGCGTCGGACCGGAACCATTCCACAAATCGCGCGAGCCCCGTGGCCAGATCGGTCAACGGGCGAAATCCAAGTTCCCGACCCGCGAGCGACACGTCCGCGCAGGTCCGCTCGACGTCACCGGCCTGCGGAGGACGACGCTCGATGACTGCCTTCTGGCCGGTCACGTCCTCAATCATCGCGATGAGGTCGCGTAGGGAAACGGGATGCGCTCCTCCCAAATTGTAAGTGTGAAACCCGCTGCATCGGTCGATTGCTCGGATCACACCGTCGACAATGTCGTCAATATACGTGTAGTCACGGACCGTGCTTCCGTCGCCGAATAGGGGGATCGCTTGCCCCGCCTCGATCAACCGCACGAACTTGTGAATAGCTAAATCGGGCCGCTGCCGTGGGCCGTACACGGTGAAAAAGCGCAAGCAGGTGAGCGCCATTCCATACAAATGGTGGTAGGTGTGGCATAACAACTCGCCCGCGCGTTTTGTCGCCGCATAGGGTGAAATCGGCGCATCGACAGAGTCGCTCTCGGAAAATGGGAATTGGGGATTATTCCCATACACACTGGAACTGCTGGCAAAGATGAACTTGCAAGACCCGACCTTGCGACACGCCTCCAGCAGGACCAGGCTCCCGCCGACATTCACGTCTTGATAGAGCAGCGGCAATTCGATCGATGGCCGCACTCCCGCCCGAGCGGCCAAGTGAATGACGACCTCGACGCGGTCGCGAACAGCCCGCCGCACATCCTCAGGCTTGCGAATATCGCCCTCGATCAGGGTAAACCTCCGGCGCGACATGGCCCCGGCCAAGTTACGACGTTTGACGGCGGGATCATAGAAGTCGTCAAAGTTATCGAAGGCGACGACCTCGTGCCCACCGCGCAAAAGGGCCTCGCAGAGGTGCGAGCCGATGAATCCCGCGCCGCCGGTGACGACGATCCTGGACAAACCGCACTCCTACCGTGACAGCGCTACAGTCGGCCGACCGATGCAAAAATACTGGAACCCCTTTTTGGCCATGGCTGCCGGATCGTAGAGATTCCGACCATCGAACACGACTCTTCGTTGTAGCTTGGCCGCAATCATCTCAAAGTCCGGCGTACGAAACTGCGGCCAGTCCGTAAAAACGACCAAGGCGTCCGCGCCTTCGAGGGCCTGGTAGGCGTCCTCACACATCGTCACCGCGTCGCCCAGCTCCGCCCGCGCCGTGCCCATAGCCTCCGGGTCGTGAGCGCGAACCCGCATCTTCCGTTCCAGAAACATTCGGATCGTCGCGATCGCCGGGGATTCGCGGACGTCATCCGTCCACGACTTGAACGCCAATCCCCAAACCGCGAGCGTCGTTTTGCCGCACGCATCTCCGAAGAAATCAATCACCCGCCGGGCGAACAGGCGGCGTTGACGTGAGTTCACCTCCTGCGCGGCCGAGACGAGGCTCATGGGGTGCTCGACCGAACGGCCCGTGGACACCAAGGCGCTCACGTCCTTCGGGAAACACGATCCGCCGTACCCCACGCCGGCGAACAAGAATGCACTTCCGATTCGCGCATCCGACCCGACGCCGCGGCGCACACTCTCCACATCCGCGCCGACCCGTTCGCACAACCCGGCGATCTCATTCATGAAGGAAATCCGCGTCGCCAACATCGCATTGGCCGCGTATTTGGTCATCTCCGCGCTTGCCGGGTCCATAATGAGAATGCGCTCCTCGCGGCGCATGAACGACGCGTACAGCTCGCGCATGATCTCCACCACCGCCGGGTTCGTCGCTCCGATCACCACACGATCGGGTCGGGTGAAATCCTCAACGGCCGCTCCTTCCTTGAGGAACTCGGGGTTGCTGACGTAATCGAACGGATGATCCGTTTGCGAGCGGATCGCCTCCGACACCCTCTTGTGCGTTCCGACCGGGACCGTGCTCTTCATCACGACCACTCGGTACCCGTCCATCACGCGACCGACGGTCTGTGCCACGTCGAGGATGGCCGACAGGTCCACGGAGCCGTCGTCGGCCTGCGGCGTCCCGACGGCGATGAACACGATTCGACTTCGCTGCACCGCCGCTGCCAAGTCCGTCGTGAATGCAAGCCGACCCGTCTTCTGATTCCGAACAACGATCTCACTCAGACCCGGCTCGTAGATCGGAATCTCGTTGTTGCATAGCTGTCGGATTTTCCGTTCATCACAGTCCACGCAGATCACGCGATGCCCGCTGTCCGCGAAGCACGCGCCGGCCACGAGTCCGACGTAACCGGTCCCCACCACGGAAATGTTCATCGCTCAACTCCGCACGTCGTCCCTCTCGACCGGCTCGCGGCGACGAGGCACGTCACAATCCGATCGGCCGCACGGCCGTCCCACAGTTCGGGAACTTTCACCGGTCTTTGCGGTTGGTCCCGCACCTCACGATACGCCTTGAGGATCGCTTCCGTCGAGCTGCCCGTGAGCCGGTTCGTCCCCTGTGTGACCGTGATGGGCCGCTCCGTGTTCTCCCGCAGCGTCAGACAGGGTACGCCGAGGATCGTCGTTTCCTCCTGGATGCCGCCCGAATCC
The DNA here is from genome assembly GCA_964421865.1 of uncultured Phycisphaera sp. Classification (GTDB taxonomy): domain Bacteria; phylum Planctomycetota; class Phycisphaerae; order UBA1845; family UBA1845; genus SBAX01. The sequence goes on from CAYQZH010000022.1 coordinate 19,798, forward strand.
GTCAGTACTACGGCCGAATCGGACATGAGTTTCAGAAAATCCAGATACCCCAACGGCTCCACCAGCCGCAAATTCGCGATTCCTTTCGCCCGATTTCCGAGCCCGCTCCCTTCGAGGTTCTTCCGCGAGCGCGGATGCACGGGGAAAATGATGGGCATGTCCTCGGCGATCTGTTCAAAGGCCGCAAGGATTGACGAAAACGCGTCCACGTCATCGACGTTGCTGGGCCGATGCAGGGTCACGACGGCGTACTTTCCCTTTTTGACTCCCAGCTTGGACAAGATGGCCGACTGATCGGCCTGGGCGCGACTTCGCAACAGCGTGTCGATCATCACGTTCCCAACCAAGTGTACCTTGTGGTCGGCGATCCCTTCCCGCCGCAGATTCTCCACCCCGCTCAGCTCGGTCACGAACAGCAGGTCGCTGATGGCGTCCGTCACCACGCGGTTGATTTCCTCCGGCATCGTGCGATCGAAACTCCGCAGACCGGCCTCCACGTGGGCGATCTTGATCCCCAGCTTGCTCGCCACGAGCGCCGCGGCCAGTGTGCTGTTCACATCCCCGACCACCACCACCCAGTCGGGACGATGCTCGATGCACACCGGCTCAAACCGTTTTATCACTTCCGCCGTCTGCACGGCGTGGGAACAGCTTCCGACTTCCAAATTGAGATCAGGCTTGGGAATGCCTAATTCGCCGAAGAACAGGCGGCTCATCCGCTCGTCGTAGTGTTGACCCGTATGCACGAGCAGCGTCGTGATCTCCGGCGTGCGCGAGAGCGCGTCCACCAGCGGGGCGATCTTCATGAAGTTCGGCCTGGCGCCGCAAACGCAGATGATTTTGAGCATACGCCGACTCAGCCTCGGGGCTCACGCACGATCGCGTCCGCCGCCATATTATCGACCCCTCGGGGGAGCTTCTGCAACCACACTCAGAACCCGGAGCGCAAGCGACGGGCCGGCTTTCACACGGCGATGTGCGATCTTAAACATCGTGACCTAGAACAGCGGATAGATGAAAGGCGCCAAGGGAGACGAACCCGCGAAAAAGATCAAGGCCCCGACCAGAAGAAGCACTGAAATCAGCGGCACAAGCCACCACTTCTTCTCTTGCTTGATGAAGAGAAAGAACTCTTTGATGAGGGATTGTCTCGCCATCACCAACTTCCCGAAACTACCGGATCGTGACACTCTTAGCTGTCCGCAGCCCGGCTTCCAACTCGACGCTTCGGCGCATCCCGGCCTCAAAGTCCACGCATGTTGGCTTTTGGGTCACGATGGAGTTACCGATCACCAGCGCGTCGATTCCCGTATTCACGAACGTATCGTAGGCATCCTGCGGCGTACATACAATCGGCTCGCCGCGAACGTTGAACGACGTGTTGATCACTACCGGCACGCCCGTCAGCCGCCCCAATGTCCGGATGAGTCGATAGAAGCGACCGTTGTGCTCTTCGGTAACGGTTTGGACCCGACCCGTGCCGTCCTCGTGGGTCACGGCCGGGATGACCGCGCGTTTGGCCTCTCGTACCTTTGGAACCAGGAGCATAAAGGGCATATCCATCCCCGCGGGCATTTCGAAATATTCATGGGCGCATTCCCTGAGCACCGCGGGAGCGAAAGGTCGAAAGGCCTCGCGGAATTTCACCTTGGCGTTGATGACGTCCTTCATTTTCGCATTGCGCGGATCGGCGAGAAGCGACCGTGCCCCCAGCGCCCGCGGCCCGAACTCCAGCCGACCCTGGAACCACGCGACGACCTTACCCTCGGCGATCATCGCGGCGGTGCGGTCAAGTAGTTCCCGCTCCTCATCGACCGACTCATACACCGCTTCGGCTTGGTCGAGGGCCGCGCGAATCTCCTCATCGCTGAACCCCGGCCCCCACATCGCGTGATCCATGCGGAACCCGCGCGGGTTTCCCAGAACCGTGTTGTAAATGTAGAAGGCCGTCCCCAACGCTCCGCCGGAGTCGCCCGCCGCCGGTTGGACGAAGATGTTTTTGAAGCCCGAGTCCTGCAGAATCCGCCAGTTTGCGACGCAGTTCAGGCCTACCCCGCCCGCGATGCAGAGATTGCTCGAACCCGTCTCCCGCCGAACGTGCGTCGCCATCTTGACCATGATCTCTTCCACGATCTTCTGCCCGCTGTGAGCGATGTCGCGGTGGAAGTCGGTTAGCGGGCCTTCCGGATCGCGCTGCGGCTCACCGAAAAGTTGCTCCCAACGGGCATTGAATGTTCGCGTCGTGGAGTATCCATGGGCGAAGTAACGAAGATCAAGACGAATGCTGCCGTCGTCTTTGATATCCACGACCTTGCGGAATTGATCCACGTAGCGCGGCCGGCCATACGGCGCCAGCCCCATGACTTTCCATTCCGCGTCGTTGACCCGAAAGCCCAAGTAAGCCGTGATGGCGCTGAACAGCAAACCCACCGAATGCGGAAATCGCAGCTCCTTTCGCATCTCGATCGTCGTATCGCAACCGACGCCCCAGCTCGTCGTGGTCCACTCGCCCACCCCGTCGGCCGTGATGATCGCCGCCTCCGCAAAGGGTGACACCAAAAAGGCACTGGCAGCGTGAGAGAGATGGTGCTGGCAGTACAGGATCTCTTGGTCGGTCCCCAGTTTCTCCTGGATTTCCCGTCCGATGTGCAGTCGGTGCGCCAACCAAAGCGGCGTCGCCGTGAGCCACGCTCGGTAGGTCCAAGGCCAGTACGCGAGGATCGTCTCCAGGATGCGATTGAACTTCACCAGCGGCTTTTCATAGAATCCGATGTGGTCCACCTGCTCGATGGTGATTCCCGCCTCACGCAGGCAATAGCGGATCGCCCGCTCCGGGAAGCCGTGGTCGTGCTTCTGGCGGCTGAACCGTTCCTCCTCCACCGCCGCGACGAGCTTCCCATCACGCACGAGCGCTACACCGGCGTCATGGTAGTAGCAAGATATCCCAAGGATATTCACGTTGCGGGTTCCACGGGCCCTAGAACAGCCGCCGCATTCGTTCCAACGTATGCTCGTACAGTTTGTAGTCCTCCCAATACGTTTTGCCGCCGGGCTTCTTTCGCAGCGGGTCGCCCAATCGCACTACCAACGAGAATAGCGGCAGTACGAAGACGAAAACCACGGTCAGCAAGACCGAAGACAGGACCAATCCGATCGGCACTGTTACGGACATCCAGGCGATATAGACCGGACGCGCAAGGCTCGGCGCTGCAGTGCCGATGACGCACAACCCGACACCCAACACGAAGAGACCAACTGCGATATGTTGACCGGCCGCACCTGACCAACCGAACGATCCTCCTCCATACCGCCGCCATGCGACGACCCAAAGGATCGCGCCGATGACGCCGAGCCCGAAAAGCATCGCCCATCCGAACTTGCGAAGATCGCTGACGCTGGGATTTTTGTTGACCGTGAACATGTCGGACCCTATTCGGGAAACAACTCCTTCGCGTCGAGTTTTCGCACCAAGATGATCGCTTCACCTAGTTGATGTCCTGATGGAAGCTCTGCCGTCGCTGACGGCCACTTGAGATACTCGGTGTCCAACCCCAGCAGCTTCCCGCATTTTTCACCGATCGTCGGCAGAAACGGGGCGATGAGCGTCGTAAGTGTTCGCGCGGTTTGCAAGCACACGTTGATCGCCCGCCCGCAGGCGTCCATATCCGCCTTTCGTGTCAGGAAGGGCTTGGTGGCGTCGAAGTAAACGTTGCCGGCGCGCGCGAGGGCGATGACCTCGGCCAGAGCGGCCTTAAACCGACATGCCTCCAATTCCGCGCCCGTTCGTTCAGTAGCCTCACGACAGCGCCGCAACTGTTCGTCGTCCCCCGTGTCTCGCGTACGGCCCGAGGGCACACGACCGTCAAAATACTTGTGGGCGAACGTTACCGTGCGATTGAAAAAATTGCCGAAGGCGTTGAGCAGCTCGCCGTTGTTTCGGGCCATAAAGTCGTCGATGTCGAAGGCCGTTCGCGCCCCTTCCGGAGCAACCGTCGTTAGGTAGTACCGCAACGGGTCGGCGTCGAAGGTTCGCAGGTAATCCTCGATCCACACCGCATGGCCGCGGCTCTTGCTGATTTTCTGCTCCTCCTGCCCGGGGAACTTGATGTTCATGAACGAGTTCGCCACCACGTTGTGGGGCAATTGATACTCGCCGCGCCCGCCCTGCACGTGGTCGCTGTCGTGGGTGGCCATGAGCATCGCGGGCCAAGTGATGGCGTGGAAAACGATGTTGTCCTCGCCGATGAAATGGACCACCTTGCAGTCCGGGTCTTTCCACCAGCGCTCGTAGCCTTTCACGCCCTCGCCGTTCTTCTCACATAGCGCCGCCGTGAAGGAGACATACCCGATCGGGGCGTCGAACCACACATAGAGTGACTTGCCCTTGGCATCGGGATCGTCGAGCGGGACGGGAACGCCCCAGGTGAGGTCGCGGGTCATGGCCCGCTCCGGCAACCCCTCCGACTCGATCCGGCCTAACGACTGATTCAACACGATCGTCCGCCAAGCGGCTCCGCACGCAACGGCGTCTTTCTTGCTCGCCAACCAACCGGCGAGCTTGGATTGAAGCCGGTCGAGGCGCAGATACCAGTGCACCGTCTCGCGAAGCTGCGGCGTCGATCCGCTCATCAGGCTCACCGGGTTTCGCAGGGCCGTCTGATCCACGGAGCGGCCGCACTCTTCGCATTGGTCGCCGAAGGCCTTGTCGCTATTGCAGTGCGGACACGTCCCACGGACAAATCGGTCGGGAAGAAACTGTTTCGCCCGCTCGTCGTAGAGTTGCTTCGTCGAGCGCTTGGTGAACAGCCCTTTCTGGTTGATGCGCAGGAAGAACTCCCGGCTTAGCTTCTCATGGACGGCCACGTACTCGGGCTGATGC
>CAYQZH010000023.1:0-24522 GCA_964421865.1 uncultured Phycisphaera sp.
TGAAGATCAAAACCATCGAACGCTCCGGCACCAACTCCATGCGGTATCCGTCGATCGAGAGCACCCGTGGCCGACCGTCGGCGAACACCGTGCCCTCGATGCTACGGGACTGTCCGCGGGATTGGATCGTGATGACCACCGACTCGGCGTGATGGTTCTGTTGGGAGTGAGCGACGTGCTCGACGACGATCCCGCGACGCTGGGCCTGCTCCTTGGCGTTGACCAGGTTCAACCGCGTGTGCAGATGCGGGCCGACGATCGCCACCATCGCTTGCCACGAGAGGGTCGGGGCGATTTCCCGAAGCGGCTCGCCGTACGCGGTCACGGTGATTCGCTCGACGCCCTCGGCGCTCCACGCAGAGAGGATCGTTCCGATGCGCGCGCAGAGATCGACGTACGCTCGGCCCCGACCGGATAGATGCGACGGCATTCCGGTTACGTTCACCGCCGACCGCACCTCGCCGTTCAGCAGATACGCCAACAGCGCATCCACGGCGTCGATTGATACGCGTAACTGCGCTTCCGCCGTCGAGGCCGCCAGGTGGGGCGTCAGGACGACGTTCTTCGCGGTGAGAAGCGGGCTGCCCTTGGGCGGCTCGTTCTCGTAGACGTCCACCGCGGCGCCGCCGAGGCCGCCGCTGTTCAGCGCCTCCGCGAGCGCCGCCTCGTCCACTAACGCTCCCCGGGCGCAGTTGATGAGCTTCGCCCCGCGTTTCATCAGGGAGAGCTGCGCGGGCCCGATCAGGTGCCGGGTTTCGTCCGAGAGACTTGCGTGCAACGTCACGCAGTCGGATTGGCGGAGAAGTTCGTTCAGGTCGTGCATTAACGTAACGGCCCCGTTCAACGCGGTCTCGCCGCGGACGAAGGGGTCGAATGCGGTCACCTTCATCTCCAAACCCAACGCCCGCTGAGCGACCGCCCGCCCGATCCGCCCGAATCCGACGATGCCCAACGTCCGTCCCGCGAGTTGATCGCCTTCGTAGGCCGACCGGTTCCATCCGCCGCCCACAACATGCTGGTGCGCCTCGGCGATCCGATGATGCAGCGCGAGCATCATGGCGATGGTGTGCTCCGCCGTAGAGATCGTGTTGGCGTCGGGGGTGTTGAGCACCAAGATGCCCGCCTGAGTGGCCGCATCGATGTCGACGTTGTCTACGCCGACTCCCGCGCGGGCGATCACCGCCAGGCGCCCGGGTTTCGCCAGCGTTTCGCGCGTGATCTTCACCGCCGATCGGATGAGTACGCCGTCATACTCACCAATCGCGCCCGCCAGTTCCGCCGGTGACAGCCCGTGGCGCACGTCGAACGAAACGCCCGGCGCAGCCCGCAACCGTTCAATCCCGGCCTCGGCGATTTTGTCAGCAACAAGAATGCGAGCCATGTCTCAACTACACGAATTACAAATTACGAATTACGAATTACAAAAAAGGGCGACGGATAGGACTCGGCCTTTCGTAATTCGTAATTCGTAACTTGTAATTCCTCAGTTGCGGTTCCCGATTCCAACCCCAAATCCTACTCGCCGGCAAAGACAATGCCGGCATATCCTACCGAGTCGGCCATTTCTTCTTCCGATCGCGCCCCCAGCACCTCACTACTCGTCGTGTGCTGCAAGAGGATCGCTTCGGTCGCTCCCAACGCGGTCACCGCCGCCAGCGTGGCGGCCGCCGCGCCGCTGCTGCACGCATTCTTGTGTTCGGTAGCTTCGGCCACAACTTCGGTCGTCTTGAGCTTGCAGACCAGATCGATGAACCGTCGGTCGTTGACTTCCTTGGCCCACTGGTTGCCCTTCGCGCCGATGCCTTGAGGCACGAATCCGTAGTGCGGCCCGTAATGCGTCAGGTCCGTCGTGCCCACGATCAACGCATCGTAGCCGTACGCCGTCACCGTTCGTGCGACGGCATCGCCGACCTCGTGAGCGGTCTTCACCACCGGCACCATCAGCGGCACCACCTTGGCCTGCGGGAACAGGTGTTTCACGAACGGCATCTGCACTTCCAGGGAGTGCTCGTCCTCATGGGCATAGGGGTCGTCCACGATCAGGTTGGTGTGACCCAAGATGCGCTCCGCGAGCCGCGAGTCCACCTCGACCGGCCCCAGCGGCGTTTCCCATCGCCCGGACCCGAACATCGCCGCCTCCCGTCCGCGATAGCGATGTACCCCGCCGAACAGCACGATGACCTCCGGCGTGCGCGACGAGGCGAGCGCTCGGAACACCTTGGCCGCGACCGCGCCGCTGCACACCCAGCCCGCGTGTGGGACCAATCCGCCGAGGAGGCGCTGCCCGACGTACGGATCGGACGGTGCGGCCTCATCGAGAAGTTGCTTGATGTCCGCGCGGCAGCGGTCCGCCTGCCCGGCGTAGAAGTGCCCCGCGACCACCGGCTCCCGAATCATCATGCCCGGCTCTGTGACACCACCTAGGCTCCGCCGTAACACCCCTCTCCATACGCAGGAGAGGGAGTTTGCGGACGCGGCGTAACTACGCTCGACCGCCTCATTGTACCGCGGAGCCGGCGGCTGCGTAGCCCTTCGCCACCGGAGCGCCGGCAGTCCGCGTGGCCGCCTTGCTCGGCTGCCTGATCGCTATTGTTTCATACGCCTTCGTCGTCTGGCGCTGGTACGTCGGCCTAGTCCGCGACTTCGACATGACCATGCGCAAGCAGGCCGGGAATTGACCGACCCGCGTGGATCAGCAAACCATCATTCCGAACTCTTCCCCTCGTTCTTGCCCGGAAGACCGTCCAGCCGGGATTGGACCTTCTCGACCATGTGGGGCATGCCGATCCGTGCGTAAAGGTCTCGGGATCGGGTCCAATACTCCCGCGCCGCACTCAGGTCACCGCGCTGCTCGTAGACGGTTCCCAGGTTGGCGTGCTGCTTGGCGATGCCTTCCAGCCGGCCGAGCTTCTCGTTGATGGCCAGCGATTTCTTGTACATGTCCTCGGCGGCGCCGAGGTCGCCTCGCGTCCGGTAAACGTTGCCGAGGTTACCGTACTCGCGGGCCACGCCTTCGAGGCGGCCGAGCTTTTCGTTGATGGCCAGGGATTTCTTGTGCATGTCCTCGGCGGCGTCAAGGTCGCCGCGCGTCCCGTAGACGATGCCGAGGTTGCCGTAGTCGCTGGCGATCCCGTCGAGGCGGCCGAGCTTTTCGTTGATGCCCAGGGATTTCTTTAACATCGCCTCTGCGGCGTCGAGGTCGCCGCGTGTCCCGTAGACGATGCCGAGGTTGCCGTACTGGTCGCCCATGCCTTCGAGACGGCCGAGCTGTTCATCGATGGCCAGGGATTTCTTGTGCATGGCCTCGGCGGCGTCGAGGTCGCCGCGTTTCAGGTAGACGGTTCCGAGGTTGCCGTAGTCGCTGGCGATCCCTTCGAGGCGGCCGAGCTTTTCTTCGATGGCCAGGGATTTCTTGTGCATGTCCTCGGCGGCGTCGAGGTCGCCGATCGAGTAATGAAGGTGTGCCAACTCGTTCATCCAGATGAGAACATGAATGACGAGACCGTCCGGAGGGGGGTCGCCCGCTTCGGAAATGCGCTGCTCAAGTTCGGCGATGCGGAAGCGCTTTTGATCGGCGGGGAGGCTGCCGGCCAGCGTGAAATCGCCGGCGAAGCGGTCCGTCATGCCGGCCTCGACGGTGGCTGTCTCGGCGACGAACTCGAATTGATGGCTTCGCCACGCCCACAAATCGCGGGCCTCGGTCATGAGCAGCCTTACGGCGTATTCGGGAACCCAGAACACGACCGGGCAGGAGTAGGTGGCCTTCCAGGCCTCGCGCGTGCCGTTGAGATGTTGCAAGATCGGATGTTCCTTTGCGGTGGACGGAAGCGACTGTTCGATGTCGATGATGAAGATGGTCGAGGGCGACGCCCCCTTGACGGCCTCACGGACCTCGGCGAGCACGTCCGCCGTGTCCTTGGGCAGTCGCACGGTCTGAATGCCGCCGTCGGCGGCGCGGAGTCGGTCGATCACATAATCGCGCAGCGCGGGACGGTTGCAGACGGCCACGCTCAGCGAGAAGGTGCCGCGCGAGGCGGCCAACATGCGTCGGACGGCCTCCAACTCCGCCGTCTGTCGCTCCGTCTCCACCCAGGGTACGGGTTTGACGGGCTTAGGTCTGCGCCTGGTCATCGGCTCCGGCGAGTTGCAGGCAACTCGATCAAGGGATTGACGCCGTACCATTCAATCTTGTTGACGTACTGCAGAACGGCCCGGCTGTCGAGAAGTTCGCGGATCAGTTGGTCGTTGCCGGCGGTGCGACGGAGCTTGCCGGTCTTGGCGACCTGTCGGACGATCGTTACGTGCTCCTCCAGGAGTTGCCGGGCGTAGGCCCGAGCCCCCTCACGGGCGGCGCGGTCGACGGCGGCCTGATGGATGGGCAGATCGCCGCCGATGAGGGCCTCGCGGATCAGGATCATCAATTCCCGCGGCTGCCCGCCGCTGAGTCTAATGAGTTGGTCACGAATCTTGTCGCCGGCGAACACGTCGCCGGGAGTGACCTGCGCCTCCTCAAGCCGCCTGGCAATCATCTGACGGAAACACTCGACGCCCTTGGGATAGGGCCCACGGCGCGGCGGGGGGGTGCTGATCTTGGTCATGGGAATGACCGGCACGCACCCGCCGTAGAGGTTGGTGATCTTCGCTTCCTGGGCCGAGTAGGCGAGGGCCAGCGGCATCGAGTACGCCACGTGACATTGGAAGCCCGCGAGTTGCGCGTGGCGATGAATGAACAAATACTCCGCGGTCGACCCGGCGCCGGAGCGGTGGTCACGCAGCACGATTTTGTCCAAGTCATCGACGATGATCGCCAAGTCCCCGTAGCCGCACTGGGTCAGCTCCGACTTGGCTATACCGATGATATCGTTGGCCGCGAAGAGAAGGTTGCTGGTGTCGGGATCGAGGGCTTCACGAATCTTGAACCTCGCGTCGGGGCTGCTTTTGATGGCGGCGGAGAAATCAACCAAACCCGCGTTGATATCCATGTCGTCGAAAGCGACTTTTCGCCCAAGCAAGTCCGTGAGACGTTCGAGGCGGTCTTTGATGTATCCGGGTTTCAGGGATATCCTCAGTCGATCCTTCAGTTGCGCGGCCATCTGTCGGACCAAGGCGATGAGAATCTCGGGGAAGTCCACGTCGTTGAGATCGAGATCCGACTTAGCCTCGCAGAATACGACGAAGATTGGCGGCGTCCCCCGTTCCAGGATCCCCTGTAAACGGCGCAGCTCGGTGGACTTGCCGCTGCCGTGGTGACCGGCGAGTAGTTGACAGGTTGGCTCACCGGCGGACCCGCGGATCCGTTTCGCGAGTCGGTTCACGACGTCGCCTTCGCCGCGCGCGGCTTCGAGGTCGACGTACAGGTTCGAATCCGCGGCGGAGAGAGGGGCGGGATCGAAGGCTTTATAGGCGCGCTCAAAGACGTCAGTCACGCGGGGCACCTCCTACTTGCTGTGACGCAGACCCGTTGGGACAAAACTGCCGAATATCGCAGTCTCATTGCTCACCATCAGAGCGGCTTTAGAGCGACCCGTCAAGCAAACCGCCGCGTGCGCCCGGCCCCAGCGCCCGGGGACAAATGGCACGCCGTTCGCGATGCGCCGTTGTTCGGTGAGATCGGTGCTACTTTTTCCCGGCGGCCTGTCCGCGTTCTTTCTGGTAGCGTTCGATGATCTCCTCCTGGATGCTCGCGGGGGTGCGTCGGTAGCAGGCGAACTCCATGGAGAAATTGGCCCGGCCTTGGGTGAGCGAGCGGAGGTCGGTGGAGTAGCCGAACATGTTGGCCAGGGGCACTTCCGCGAGGATGATGACCGCGTTGCCCTTCATTTCGCTGCCCGTGATCAGACCGCGGCGGGAGGCAAGGTCGCCGGTGACCCCGCCTTGGAAGTCGCTGGGCGTCTCGACTTCGACCTTCATAATGGGTTCAAGCAAGACGGGCTTGGCCTCGCGCACGACCTGGCGAAACGCCGCCCGGGCGCAAATCTGAAACGCGAGGTCGGACGAGTCCACGGCGTGCGACGATCCGTCCTCGAGGATCATCTTCACGCCGACGACCTCGAACCCCGCGACCGGCCCCTTGGACCGCGCCATCTGGAAGCCTTTGTCCACCGAGGGGATGTACTCGGTCGGCACGCGCCCGCCGGTCACCTTGCTCTCGAACTCGTAGTCGTTCTCGCCGTTGGGATCGAGAGGGACGATCCGACCCACGACATGGGCGTACTGTCCCGCGCCGCCGGTCTGCTTTCTGTGCTTGTAGTTGAACTCCGTCTCGACGGTCGGCGTCTCTTTGTATTGCACCTTGGGCGCGCCGACGATGACGTTGGCCTTGTATTCGCGGCGCATCCGCTCGACGTACACTTCGAGGTGCAACTCGCCCATCCCGGAAATAATGGTCTGGCCGCTTTCCTCGTCGTGGTGCGTGTGAAAGGTCGGGTCTTCCTTGCAGAACCGATTAATGGCCTTAGACATCGGCTCGCGGTCCGCCGTCCGCTCCGGTTGGATGGCGATGGACATGACCGGCTCCGGGCAGTGCATGCTCTCCAGCGAGACGTTCAGTTCGGGGTCGCACAAGGTGTCGCCCGAAACGCAGTCGATGCCCATTACGCCGACGATATCGCCCGCGTGGGCCGCCTCGAGGTCCGCACGTTTGTCGGCGTGGAGGCGATAGACCCGCCCGATGCGCTGCGTGCCGCCGGTCCGTGTGACCTTGTAGACCCGGCCTTTCTGCATCCGGCCTTGGTAGAGGCGGACGTAAGTAATCTGGCCAAACGGCTCGTCGCAAATCTTGAACGCCATGGCCACCAGCGGACCATCGGGGTCCGCGGAGATGGTTATTTCCGCCCCGTCATTCGCGTTGTCGCAGGCGTAGGCGATGCGGTCGATCGGCGAGGGAAGGTAGCGGGTGACGGCGTTGAGAAGGTTCTGAACGCCTTTGTTGCGGTAGGCCGAGCCGAGGAAGACCGGCGTGATCTCGCGCCGCAGCGTCGCCCGTCGGACCGCGACGTGGATTTGCTCTTCGGTCGGCTCGTGCCCCTCGAGCATCACCTCCATCAAGTCGTCGTCATAGAGGTTGAGCGTGTCGAGCATCCCGTGTCGGGCGCGGTTGGCCTCCACCGCGAGCGCCGATGGAATCTCCTCGACGCGCGGGTCTTCGCCGCTGGGTCCGTCGAAGTACACGGCCTTCATCAGGACCAGGTCGATGATCCCCGTGAAATCGGCGCCCGTCCCGATTGGCATCTGCATGGGCACGGCCACATGCCCTAACTTGGTTTCCAGTTCGGATACGACGCGGACCGGGTCGGCCCCCGTGCGATCGAGCTTGTTGATGAACGCGATCCGCGGCACGCGATAGCGGCGCATCTGCCGATCGACGGTGATCGACTGCGATTGCACCCCGCCCACGGCGCACAGCACCAACACCGCGCCGTCAAGCACGCGCAGCGATCGCTCGACCTCGACGGTGAAGTCCACGTGGCCCGGCGTGTCGATGATGTTGATCTGATGATCGTTCCACGAGACGGTGGTGGCCGCGGAGGTGATGGTGATGCCCCGCTCCCGCTCCAGCTCCATGAAGTCCATGGTCGCCCCACCGTCCTTGCCCTTGATCTCGTGCATACGGTGGATGCGGCCGGCGTAGAAGAGGATCCGCTCCGTCAGTGTCGTCTTGCCGGAGTCGATGTGCGCGGAGATTCCGATGTTGCGTATCGTGCTTAAACGTTCCATGTCGCGCTATCGTCCACAGCGTCGAAAAAGCCGGACCCAACCTCGGCCGATCTTCTGCGATCGCACCAAGGAGAGTCCAAAATCCCACAACCTGTGACCCCGGTTTCTCACAACCGACGCCGCGGCTGCCAGGATACCTACAAGTTGTTTAATTACAAGAGGTTACGAGAGATAGGCATTTCCCGGATCGGGTCCGGCCTACCGCATCCACTCAGGAGCCTAGCAGGTTCCTGCGGATAAATCAAGCCTCATAAAATACGGAATCCACGTCCGTCACAGCCGACGCCGTCGCGAACCGTCTCAAGCGTCATTACGAACAAGCTGGATCAAGCCTACCGCGCTGCGAATGAGCAGGCTTGCAAGAAGCAGACACAGCAGGGCGGCCACCGTGAGCGTGAGGATGGATTGTCCGGTCTGGACTCGGGGGTCGGCCAGGTCGAACAACGACGTGACCGCAGCGGCCCCCAAACCCAAAAGGACGATCGCCGCCAGCGCGCCCCGCATGGTGCCCTCAAACGGGGCCATTCGGACCGCCAGGCACACGAGTGAATAGACGAACACGCCGGTCTTCCAGTCGTGAAAGTCCGCGGCCCGCATGGCCGCGACGAAGGATTCAACCAGCGTGATCTGACCGCGGAGTAGGTCGAAGGTTCCAGGCAGGGTCGTGGGCAGCTTAAGGCTCACAATGTCCATCGGCAGCCGTGAAAGGATCGGTCCGCCCAGATAGCGGACGACGAAAAAGATCCCCGTCCCGCAGGCGAGCAACGGTAGCATCCCGATGATCACCGGGCCGACGACGGGGATTCGCGGTTTCGGATCGGTCGTCGTCTCGGGGTCGCCGGAGCCGTCTTTGTAGAGGGTGGCCGTATCGACCGTCGCCCCGGTGACGAGGAGCCCGAGAATATGCCCGAGCAACGCGATTAAAGTACCAGGCAGCAGAAGAGCGTTGAGTACCTTCACCGGAACGATGCCGCACCAGAGCCGGTGGACCCCCCAGGCCGTTAGAACGCAAACCAACAGCCAGAACGTCAGCGTGACGTAAAGCATAGACCACCCCAGGTTTTATCGGCGTGGTCGTGGTGATCGCTTAACCAAACCGTGTGATGAGTCTCGCCGAGGACCGGACGGTCAAGCGTTAATGAGCGACAGGGGCAAATCCCGGCGCTCCGGGGAGCCGCCATGCGGGCGCCTGGCTGCGCCGGGGCTTGGGCGACTACTCGCCTAGCTCGGCGAGATGCTCGTGCAGGGAAGAGCGTTGGGCGAGGAGTTCATCGAGTCGCCCGCGCTCGGCGGCCACGACCTCCGGCTTGGCATTGGCGACGAACTGAGCGTTCCCCAGCTTCGCCTCTTTCGCCGCGATCTGCTTGTCCACCCCTTCCAAAGTCTTGCCCGCCCGGACCCGTTCCGCGGCGTCGTCGGTGATGTTGTGCACGTATATCCGCAGCCCCTTGATCGTGACACTCCCTCCGTTGGGGGGACGCTTGCCTTGAGGAACCACATGAAGCTCACCGATGCCCGCCATGTGGCGGACGATGTGTGAATGCTCTTGAAATGAGCGAAGTTGCTCTGCGGGAACCACGACCGTCACCATCACCCGGTCATTGGGCGGTACGTTGCAGTGGCTGCGCAGTTCGCGCACGCCGCGAGTGGCATCCTGCAGTCCTCCAAAAACCGACAGGATTTTTTCGTCCTCCAACACGGGATATCCCTCCACGGGAGGGAATTCAGCCGCAATGAGAGCGGAATCGGTCTTCAATTCCACGAGCGGCGGTAGACCGCGACGCGGCGCGACCGTGTTCAACTGTCCCCATAGACGCTCGGTAATGAACGGGATCGTCGGATGCCACAAGCGGAGCGTCTGGTCAAGAGCAAAAGCCAAGACTTGTTTGGCCGTCCGACTGTCAGGGCGATCCGTCGCGGCGAATCGCGGCTTGGTGAGTTCCAGGTACCAGTCGCACAGGGAATCCCAGAAGAAATCCCGGAGTTCTTTGACCGAGGCGGAGAATTGATAGGTGGCCAAACATTCGTGATAGCGGCGCACGGTTTGCGAAAGCCGGGCCAGAATCCACCGGTCCTCCGGCGGCAAGGTCGCAACAGCAATGTCGTTCACGCCGGCGCCTTCCAGGTTCATAAACGCAAACCGGGCCGCATTCCATAACTTATTACAGAAGTTCCGCCCGATCTCGAATTTTTCCGAGGTCTCCCGCCCCAGTCCCACCTTCTCTTTCAGTTCAGCATCGGCCCACTGTGTGGCGAAGTCCTTTCCACATTCCTTGTGAGAACATTTCACTTTGGCGCAATCCGCGGGTTGGAGTGTGCGATCCAGCCTTTCGCCGCGAGACTTCCTGCTCTGCTCTTCATGTTTGAGGGCGACGCTTTGGTCGGTCAATTTGCCGCAGTGCGGGCACGCATACTCCACCGGCATTCGGATGTCTTGCGTCTCGGTGGTCAGATCGGCCATCGAGTAGCGGAGGGCGTCCGCGCCGTGCGTGTGAATGATGTCCACGGGATCGACCCCGTTGCCCTTGGACTTGCTCATCGTCTCCCCGCGACCGTCGAGAATCTTGGGGTGGACGTACACGTGATCGAACGGGACTTCCCCCATCGCATAGAGCCCGAACATCACCATCCGAGCGACCCAGTTGGTAACGATGTCGCGTGACGTGCACAGAACCGACCCGGGGTAATGCTGCCGCAGATGCGGGGTCACTTCCGGCCAACCGAGCGTACTGAACGGCCAAAGCGCCGAACTGAACCACATGTCGAGGACGTCCGCATTCTGCGTGTAGCCGTCGTTCTCATAGTACTTTCCGTCATGGTCCTTCAGCGCGCAGATGTAAATGTCGTAGTCGCCTTCGGTTTCCCTGACTACCGGATTCAGAGCCTCGTAGGGGTTGACGGGTCGTCCCGTGTCGGCGCGACAGAACTGAACGCACGCATCATCGTCGTTGCCCTTCCATTTGCCAGGTACAAGGTCGTCGAGACCTGTGCTCAAGATGTGATCAGGCCAATTCCCTTCGGTTAGAGCCACTCGCTTGTGCCAGATGGGGATTCGGTGCCCCCACCAAAGTTGACGACTGATGCACCAATCGCGTTTCTCGCCGAGCCAGTCGAGGTAGGTTTTTGCATAGCGTGAGGGGAAAACTTTGATGCGCCCGTTCTCCACCACTTCCATCGCCGACTGGGCAAGACCCTTTGCCGATTTGAGGTTTGAAATCTCAGACTCGCGATTGGGCATTCCAGATTTCTGATCGTTCGTTCGTATAAACCACTGATCGGACAGGAACGGTTCGATCGGCAGCTTGCTGCGGTCGCTGTGGCCGAGTTCGATGTCACGATCCTCGACTCCATCGAGCAGGCCCCACGCTTCCATGTCCGCGACGACCTTGGCGCGGCCATCCTTGGAAAACTCAAGACCTTCGTATTCGGCGCTGCGCCCGCACACCGAACCGTCCGGTTCGACGATGCGTGCGACTTTGCCGTCTGAGGTAAGGACATTTAGCCTCGGCAGGTTGTGTCGTAGTCCGACCTCATAGTCGTTGGGATCGTGCGCGGGCGTGATTTTGACGCAGCCCGTGCCCAGCATGGGGTTCGCCCACGCATCGCAGATCAGCGGAATCTTCCGCTCGACTGGCGGCAGTCGCAGCTTGCGCCCCGCGCGGGCCATATCGCGCAAGCGTATTAGTTGCGGGAGATGGGATTCTCTCCGCGCGGCTAGGGCATCCAACTTCGCCTGCAGCTCA
Source organism: uncultured Phycisphaera sp. (assembly GCA_964421865.1). GTDB lineage: Bacteria > Planctomycetota > Phycisphaerae > UBA1845 > UBA1845 > SBAX01. The sequence continues at coordinate 11,460 of CAYQZH010000023.1, forward strand.
ATCGCTTCCCGTCCCGACCGATTGGAGAGTCGGTCCCACATTTCCTTCAGTTCGCGTCCGGTTTTCTTAAAGAACCCCGCGGGATCGGGATGAACGGCCACCGCCGTGTCACCGAGCATGGTCTCCGGTCGGGTTGTAGCGATGATCACGAACTCCGGCTCGCCGGGTTCGGGGTCGATGACCGGGTACTTGAAATGCCAGAAATGTCCTTTAATGGTTTCATAATAGACCTCATCGTCGGAAACGGCGGTCTGCAACTGTGTATCCAGGTTGACCAATCGCTTGCCGCGGAAGATCAGGCCGTCTTTGAACATCTTGAAGAACTGATGGCGAACGGCGCGCGACATCCCGTCGTCGAGCGTAAACCGGCATCGCTCCCAGTCGCACGAGCAGCCCATCAGTTTCAATTGGCTGATGATCCGCTTCTCATACTCGTCCTTCCATTGCCAGATTCGGCGGACGAGTTCTTCCCGGCATTCCTGCTCGTTGGCACCCAACTGGTATCGCGTCTTGCCTTCCGTTTCACGGATGCGCCGCTCGACGACGGCCTGGGTGGCGATGCCCGCGTGATCGGTCCCCGGCTGCCAGAGCGTGTTGAAACCGCGCATCCGGTGGTAACGGATAAGGATGTCCTGCAAGGTGTTGTTCAGGGCGTGACCGAGATGCAGGGCCCCGGTCACGTTGGGGGGCGGCATGACGATGGTGAAGGTCCGCTCGTGCGGCGTGGGCGGATCGGTCGGGCGCGAACGGAACGCCCCCGATCGCTCCCACAGAGCGTAGACTTCCGGCTCCACGGCCCGTGGATCATAAACCTTGTCGAGAAGCGTCTGCTCGGACATCGGGACCCTACCGCATGGCGGTCCCGGCGCGCCGGGATTTACTCAAACCACCATCTCGAACCCAGTGTACGGAAAAGTAACAGGGTAGGCGACCGGCGCGAAAAATCAAGGCGCTCCGTCGTCCCTGCGCACCGGCCGGATGAATCCGGCGGCTCGGGGAGCGGCTGGCGGAACGCCGCGTTCACGGCGAAACTATCCCTAAGTCGGGAGCCAAACGCATGTGGTCGATCTTCAGCGGCACAATCGTGAACGTCGTCACCGTGGCCGTCGGGAGCCTCCTGGGGCTTTCGATCTCCGGTTCGCTGCCCGAACGCTACCGCTCGATCGTGCTGCAAGCCCTGGGGCTGGTGACGGTCACGTTGGGGATCGACGCGGCGGTGCTGCGCTTCGCGGACACCGTCAATCGCTTCGCTCCCCTCGTTCACGGCGGGAGGACCTACGGGGCCCGCTTGGCCATGGTGATGATCGGATCGCTGCTCATCGGGGCCATCCTCGGAACGGCTCTGCGATTACAGGAACGCATCGAAGCGGCGGGGGCATGGATTCACGGTCGCTTTTCCGCTCAAGACGGCCGCCAATTCGCGGAGGGCTTTCTCACCGCCAGCGTGATCTTCTGCGTCGGGCCGCTGACGCTGCTGGGCTGCCTGGAAAACGGCGCCCACGGCAATCCGAGCTTTCTGTACATTAAATCGCTTCTCGACGGCTTCTGTTCGATGGCGCTGGCCTCCTCGCTCGGCTGGGGCGTGTTCGGCAGCGTGCTGACGGTTCTGTTCTTTCAGGGCGGCCTTTCCCTCCTGGCCTATTGGGTGGCCGAGCCGTTGGATGAGCTGTCCATCGCCCTGATGACCACCGTCGGCGGGGTCATCCTCCTCGCCACCGCGTTGATGATTCTGGACCTCAAGAAGATCGCCGTCGCCAATATGCTCCCGGGCGTCTTCCTTCCGCCGCTGGCGGTGTGGCTTACGGAGCGAATCGCTCCGGGATCGTTGTTGCCGGGGCTGGGTTAGCGGGCCTACAATCGACAGACGCTTATGATCGACGGGCAGGCTTCGGACACGATGATTTCGTCAGCGCAGGCTGATTACGATGCGTTGCGCTACGTGTCGCCGGAGAAGCCCTGCCCCTATTTGCCCGATAAGAACGCCCGCAGCGAGGCCTATGGGGTCGAACGGCTCGACACCGCCGTCTACGAGCGTCTGCTGACCCGCGGCTTCCGGCGCAGCGGGCGAGTGGTCTACCGCCCGCGCTGCCGTGCCTGCCGCGAGTGCCGGCAAATGCGAGTGCCGGTCGATTCGTTCCAACCGACGCGGTCGATGCGAAGAGTCGCTCGCCACAACGCCGACGTGATCGTCGAGGAAGGTCGGCCGGCGCCCACCCAGGCGAAGTTCGCCCTGTATTGCCGCTATCTGGACGCACAACACGATGATTCGATGGCCCGCAGCTACGAGACGTTTTGCGAGTTTCTGTACGACTCGCCGATGGAGACGACCGAGTTCCGCTATCGCCTCGGCGACCGCTTGCTCGGCGTGAGCATCGCCGACCGTCTGCCGTCAGGCCTCTCCAGCGTGTACATGTACTTCGATCCCCACTTCGCCGACCGAAGCCTGGGCACCTTCTCCGTGCTGTGGGAAATCGACTACTGCCGTCGAGCGGGGTTGCCCTACTACTATCTCGGGTTCTACATCGCGGGCAGCCCGACCATGTCCTACAAGGCCCGCTTCCGACCCAACGAGATTCTCGTCGCCGATGACCGCTGGGTCACCCTTCAAGTATAGTACCCCGCGTGATGCGGTCCGCCTTGTCCGAAAGTGATCTGCGCAGCCGAGGGTTCCAGCGCATTCTGCTCATCAAGCCGAGTTCGCTTGGAGACGTCGTCCATGCCTTGCCAGTGCTTCACGGCCTGCGATGCCGCTACCCCAACGCGCGGATCGACTGGCTGATATCCTCATCGCTTGCGCCGCTGCTTGAGGGCCACGACGACCTGGATGAACTGGTCCTGTTTGATCGGCGGAACTACGGACGAATCGCGTTCAGCCCCAGGGTCGCGGTGGAGTTCGTGCGTTTCGTGCGCCGCCTGCGTACCAGCCGGTACGATCTGGTCCTTGATTTACAGGGGCTTTTTCGCACCGGTTTTCTCGCGCGGGCGAGTGGCGCTACGGTCCGCATCGGCTTTGCCGATGCGAGAGAGGGCGCTTCGTTTTTCTACAGCCACCACTCGCCGAGCGTCCCTGCGGAAACCCATGCCGTCGATCGCAACTATTCGGTCGCCCGGTTGCTCGGCTTTGACGATGTGCCCATCGAGTTCCACATTCCTCTCAGGGATGGCGACCGGACCGAGGCCGACCGCCTGTTGCGCAAGGCAGGGTTTGACGACGCGCCTTTGGTCGCCGTCGTCCCCGGCGCGAGATGGGAGACGAAGCTCTGGTTGCCCGAGCGGTTCACCGAGACGATCGACGAGTTGCAAGCGGGCCACGACGTTCGCTGCGTGCTGCTCGGCGGGCCGGATGAAACGGCGCGCTGCGCGCAGATCGCAGCCGCCTGCCGAGACGCCCCCATCAACCTGTCCGGGCAAACGTCATTGCGAATCCTGGCCGCCGTGCTCGCCAAGGCCGACGCGGTGCTCTGTCACGATTCCGGCGCGATGCATGTGGCGGTAGCGCTTGGTCAGCCTGTCGTGTGTCTCATCGGACCGACCAACCCGGCCCGCACCGGTCCCTACCGCCGCCCCAACGACGTAGCCCGCCTCAACCTCGACTGCGCGCCGTGCTACTTGCGAAAACTGTCGCAGTGCCGCTTTGACCACCGCTGCATGAAGGAGTTGGAAACGACCAGGGTGGTTGAGGCGGTTCGGCGGCTGCTGCCGCATCAAACGCATATTCGCGCGTGACTCAGGTTGAACAGCGGCGAGGCCAGTGGGGCCTTGGTGAGGTTGTCGGGCCCGGTCTTGCGGCAGAGTCTCCGCTAGTGCAGCGCCCGAAGAACAACAGTATGCCGAACTTTGTCACTCATCTTGAAGCGGCGATCGATGGGACCCGGTTGCCCGCGGACCGGGTGCAGACTACCCACCAGGGTCGGCCGTTGTGGGTGCGGTATGACCTGGACGCGGTGCGCCGCTGGGTGAATCCGTCGGACTTCGCCAAGCGTCCGGCGACGATGTGGCGATACCGCGAGCTGCTGCCGCTGCCGGAGGGCGTCGAGCCGGTGACGCTGGGGGAGGGGATGACCCCGCTTCTGCAGGCGCCGAGGCTCGGAAGCGCACTGGGTCTGAGGGACCTTTGGATCAAGGACGAGTCGCAGTTGCCGACGGGTTCGTTCAAGAGCCGGGGCCTGGCGATGGCCGTCACCATGGCCAAGCACTTCGGCATCCGTCGTCTGGCGATTCCGACAGCGGGAAACGCCGGCGGGGCGATGGCGGCCTATGCGGCGCGGGCGGGAATGGAAGCCTATGTGTTCATGCCCAAGGATACGCCGGTCATCAACCGCATGGAATGCGTCCTCGCCGGTGCGAAGACGTATCTCGTCGACGGGCTGATCACCGACTGCGGGGCGATCGTACGCAACGGAACCGCGCGGATGGGTTGGTTCGACTGTTCGACGCTCAAAGAGCCTTATCGGCTGGAGGGAAAGAAGACGATGGGGCTGGAGCTTGCGGAACAGCTCGACTGGTCGCTGCCCGACGTGATCGTCTATCCCACGGGCGGGGGAACGGGGCTGATCGGGATGTGGAAGGCGTTTAACGAGTTACGCACCCTCGGTTGGCTGAAGAGCGACAAGCGGCCGCGGATGGTGTCGGTGCAGAGCGACGGCTGTGCGCCGATCGCTCGGGCCTTCGCCGCCGGCGAGCGCTTCGCCAAGCCGTGGGAGAACGCCGCGACCTGCGCGAGCGGACTTCGGGTTCCCGCCGCGGTGGGCGACTTCATGATTCTCGATGCAATCCGCGAAAGCGGCGGATGGGCGGTTGGGGTGCCGGAATCACGAATCGTCGAGGCCATGCGCCGCGCCGTCGCCGCGGAGGGGATCGCGATCTGCCCCGAAGCCGCGGCCTGCGTGCCGGCGCTGGAGACGTCGCTGCGCGAGGGTCGCATCCGTCCCACCGACCGGGTGGTGATCTTCAACACCGGCGCGGCGGGAAAATATGTGGAAGTCCTCCCCCTGGACATACCCCTGATCCGCGATCCGGCCCATGTTGATTTCGCGATCTTCGACTGATAATCTAACGCCGCGCCGTGCCGAGCTGTGGCACGAAACGCAGACCGCCGGAACCCGCGAATATCGGTCGCTCGCGAGGCGCGTCAGCTACGCTGAAGGGCGGGAGACGGATTCCGCCGCAGAGCGGCTGCGTTTCTTCCGATGGAGGAAGCGAGCTGTTTGCGGATCGGTGCCGCGGTTCATCCTAGGAGTCCCTCATGATGTCGAGTCGAAGGGTTTGCTTTCGGAACGGGTTGGTCTTCACCGCGTCTCTTGGCCTTTCGCTGGCCGGCTGCGGGTCGGCTCAACGCTCTGGGCTCCCGGAAACCGTGACCATCGAGCTTCCCGACGGCACCACGGTCGAAGCGGACCAGGGGGCCGGCGCTCCCTCGCTCGCCGACAGTCGTTGGCAGTTCTTCCGCATCTCCAGTTCGGCCCAGGCCCTCGCCTTCGTCACCATCACGTTCGGGCCCGAAGGAAACCTGGAATCGTTCGAGGACAATACCATCGCCCCGGAGATTTTCGGCGACACGATCGTGTTCGACGGCCGGCGGCACAGCACCGCGCAACAGGGCTTGCAATACGCCGCCGCGACGTTCGGGGCCGAGACCGCCGACGCCACCGGCTTCGCCTTCGAGGGTCGGTTGACCGCCTTCGCCGCCGGAATCCAAGCCGCCAACGGCACCGCGACCGCGACCGCGACCTATGATCCTGACGACCCCGATACCGTCGTGGGCACCTTCACGTTCTCCACGCGGGTCACCATCGCCTCGATTCCCGACGCGGACATGGACGATGAATTCGCCTTCGTCGGCCATCGCCTGACGGAGTAACAGGGAACCGGCGGGTAACGATCCTCACCCCAACGCGCTCTTTTCGAGCGGCAGGTTCAGACCGCTTCGCGCGGACGCGCGACCTTTGTTACCGGAACCTCGCTCCCGCGGGAAGGACGCTCTGCAACTCCTCCCTTGAATTCCGGGCCGGGCAGCCGTATAATGTCCTGAAGTCCGGCGCGACTGCGTCCGTGCTCGGACCGATCGCACATCGCGTCGGATCGTGCTGAAGGAGGGTGAATTCATGCCGTACTTGCTCCGAATGCTGCGAAGTACCTTTTTTGCGGTGTTCCTTCTGCCAGTTGTCACGCAGCCTCCGGCCCGAGGTGAACTGCCCTTCGACTTCAACGGCGACGGCTCCGTGGATCTCGATGACTATCGCAGACTCCAGTCTTGCCTCGTCCGCTCGGGTCCGGGCGAACCGGCTGGACCGCTTTGTATTGCCGTCGGGATGGATGCGGACGGTGACGTTGATCTGAACGAGGTCGCTGGTTTCCAGAACGGCTTTACCGGCGGGCCGGTGTGCGGGAACGGAGTCGTCGAAGCAGGCGAAGAGTGCGACGATGGAAACAGAACCGGCTGCGACGGGTGCAGCGCAACGTGTCAGAACGAGCTCGTCAACGACTGCTGCAGCGATGCGATTGCCGTGGGCGACGGGACGCGGTCGTACAGCAACCTGGGGGCGACGACGGACGGTCCGGACGAGCCGGCGATGTGCAACTTCTTCAATCGCACGAACGTAGAGTCGGACATCTGGTATTGCTACACAGCTTCATGCACCGGTGCGGCCTTCGCGAGCTTGTGCGGAAGCGACTATGACACCAAGCTCGCGGTTTACGCCGGGTGCGGGTGCCCGACGTCGGCGCCGCTGGCGTGCAGCGACGACGACTGCGGCACAGGAGTCGAGAATGTGCAATCCCGTGTCACCTTCGCCGCGACGGCGGGCCAATCGTATCTGGTTCGCGTGGGCGGGTTCCTCGGGAACCAGGGCGACGGGCGGTTAACCATCGGCTGCAACCTCGATGCTTGCGCGAACGGGACGGGCGATTGTTTTGTACCGTCGCCGAACGATGCACCGGGCTGCGGCGATGCGACCTGCTGCGGGAAGACCTGCGACTTGGACCAGTTCTGTTGCGACGTGACGTGGGACGCGAACTGCGCCGGCGAGGCGGAGGGCGTGTGCGACGGGAGCTTCCGGGCGTGCGGACCGGGCTCGGGCGTGTGCGGAACTCCCGCCAACACGCCGGGGTGCGACAGCGCGAGCTGTTGCAATAAAGTGTGCTTGGTCGATCCGTTCTGCTGTTTGGACTCCTGGGACGCGACGTGTGTGGACGAGGCGAACTCGATGTGCTTCTTGACCTGCGGTCGCGGGGCCGGGGACTGCCACGCGGCCCATACGACGCCGGGGTGCGGCGTGGACGCCTGCTGCCGGGCCGTCTGCACGGAGGACCCGTTCTGCTGCGATACGAACTGGGACCAGGCGTGCGTCAATGACGCGGCGGCGTCGCCGTCGTGCCCGTAATCGCAAGCCTATGCCGGGAACGCCCTACTCCGGCTTGGCGCTCTTGAGGAAGGCGTCGATCTGCGCGGCCCACTTTCCCATGGAAGCGGCCGGGCCGGCGCTGACCACAAAGTGCGGCCCCTGTGGGTGGTCGACGATGGCGGCGATCATCCGCTGATTGGGCTTGGCCGTATCGCGCATGGTGAGCTTGACCGTGCCGCTCAGGTCAACCATCGTGATCCGCACGGGGCCTGCCTCCGTGGTCGTGATCTTGGCGTCGGAGCGCGCACATGGCTGGCCGTCGGCTTTGGACACCTGGCCGATCCAGCGGTCGATGTTCATCTCGTCCTTGTCTTTGCCCTTCATGTTCGGAAAGTGAGTGATGCGGACGATGCCGTCTTCGCCGCTCGCGTCGGTCTTGGGGATCTTGAGGACCGCCTTCGGACCCATCGGCGTCGCCTCGACCTTCTCCTCGACCCAACCTTCCGGGACGGTCAGGGTGAGGCCGGCGAGCTTCAGGGGAGTTCCCTTGGTCGGCGCTGCGGGCCGTTTTGCAGTTTCAGCCGGTTTCGTCGCCGGCGCAGGCGGGGCCGTCTGTGCCTGCGCGCCATGTGATGCAATCACGATCGACAACGATCCCAGTATAACCCTACCGATGCGACGAGGTCCGTTCATCTTACTTTCTCCGATCCGTTGAGTTTAGTTCAGTTCCGCGCCGGTCGAGGAGGCCACCGCCAAGCGGCGCTTGACCGTATCACTGCCTCTTGCACACGTGATTGTAACGACGTTGAGCGTGCGCACCAAACACGCGATCGTGCGCGCAACCCCGCAGGGGTCGTCTACAGTAGCCGTGGGCAGAGCGCAGCGCCGCCCACGGATGCACGCGCCTCGACCCGAATTCGACCCCGCAGGGGTCGTCTACAGTAGCCGTGGGCAGAGCGCAGCGCCGCCCACGGATGCACGCGCCTCGACCCGAATTCGACCCCGCAGGGGTCGTCTACAGTAGCCGTGGGCAGAGCGCAGCGCCGCCCACGGATAGGGATGCCCCCGCGTTTCATTCGACCCTGAAAGGGTCGCACACAGGGCCGCGAAACATGCGACCCTTTCAGGGTCGGGGTGTTTGATGGCCATCCGATCCGGTGGCGGTGCCACCGGCTATTGTCGGGCAGGCTTTCAGCCTGCAACGGCTTGCCTCCGGCGCATCGCGCGACGAATGACGATGGTTCCGGTGCTCAACACCAGCAGCGTCATCACCGCCATCCCCCAGGCGTGGACGGTCCGTTCCCAGGGCCGAAATGCCGTTTTTGAGCGAAAACCCGCGTTTTCCGGGGCGTGGCGGTGGTTGGGGGATGGGAAACGCCGTCGAGCCGCCGCGGGCGGACTATCTCGCACGCACGGTTCGCAGGATTCCAATCCGCTGCTACCACGGGTTTCGTCCCGGCGCGCCGGGGCTGGGTTCCCCGCCGCTTCAAACCCTTCTCACCCATCAACCCTTTGAACTCTTCAAATCCGGATCTGCTCCCCTCTCCCTTCCACGGAGAGGGTCGGGGTGATGGTCGTGACGAGCCCATTGCCGCGTCCCGCCGACATATTTTAGAAACTGCGCGTTTGACCAGTTGACAGCAGGGATGGGGTCATGTAAAATTAGAGCGGTGTAGGTGATGATTCCGTAAAATAGGTTTTACACGGAGGTTGCGTGTCGAAGGAAATATCCGGTTTGGCCACCAAGGTCAAACAGGCCAGGCTCGCTACGGGTGAGTCAACCCGGCGTGTTGCCGAACGACTTGCTCCGCGCGTGAAGGTGTCGCATGCAACGCTCGCAAACTATGAGGCCGGTCGTAGCCAGCCGACAATGGACGTGCTCACCGCGCTCGCGGCGATCTATCAGCGGCCCCTGAACTGGTTCCTTTCCAATTCGCTGACGCTAGTCAATGTTCGTTACCGCAACCGCAAATCGCGCGTGCGTCAGGGCGATCTAGTCCGCTACGAGTCGCACGCGGTCAAATGGCTTCAGGCTTATCGAGCGCTGGAGAACACGCTGGACAAACCGCTGAGCGCCGATCTTGATGGCTTCCGCCTGCAGGCGAATGAGTCGGGATCGCAGGGCGCGGCGCGACTTCGAGAGAAGTTGGGACTTCGCGCCGAGGACAAAGTCACGAGTGTCGCCGATCTTCTGGAACGCCTAGGCGTTCGGGCGATCGAACTTCCCACTGACCTTGCGATCGACGGCCTAGCGGCGTCAGCGGGAGGCGAATACGTCGTCGTGCTCAATTCCACGGTGAGCAGCGACCGCGCACGACTTAACGCGGCCCATGAAATCGGTCATGTCTTGGCCGGGGACTGCGACGTGAACGATATTGACAACAGGGGACCAAACGAGGATCGTGCGTTCGATTTCGCGTCACATCTTCTACTCACGCAGGAGATGCTGGATCAGGCCTTTCGCGAGCAGTCGATGGTCCGCCTTGTTCAATTCAAGGAGCGGTTCGGAATCAGTGTCGCAGCGATGATCTATCGCGCGCAGCAGTCGGGCGTGCTCTCCGAAGCCCTGGCGAAGCGAATCTGGATCGAGATCAATCGCCGAGGCTGGAAGCAGTCCGAGCCCGGCAATGTCGCGGAGGATCGCGCCGTTCGATTCGAGCGTCTACTTGATACAGCGCTTCTTGAGGAGCGCCTCACCGTGCAACAGGCAGCGGAACTCACCGGCGTGCGTGTAGACGAACTCCGCGAACGCCACGAGTGGGCGCTAGGTCTCGTGGCGTGGCGCTCGAATCCGTATGTGAAATCACCCGAAAAGGATCGTCCCCATCTCCGGCTCGTGTACTGACACGGCGGAGATTCGGGAGGTCACGCAACGCGCGTGGTCGGTTTAGTTTACTCGGTGGGTTCATAAAAGGAACCCGACTTCGGAGATCAAACAAATGGTTCGTAGAAAGTGTATTCAGTTGAACCCGATCGAGCACGAGACTCTCGAACGACTCTACGTCGAACGACGCATCGCGACCGACCGTTACATGCATCGGCCGAACGACTTGCGCGAGCTTAGCGCGTCCTTCAACGGCTTGACCGGGCGCGAGGACACGCCGGAGGACATTCTGCATTACATGCAGACGCAACGGCGCAGGAAGGGACTGTGGCCGACACTCGACGGTACGCACCTGCGCCTTCCGGTCGTTCTCGGCCGTCTAGTGGACCCCGACCAGGTTGACGTCTTGAAGCGACTCTACCAGGAGTTCGGCGTCGGAGCCGAGCGATTCGCCCAAGACCGTGTGCTCTCGCTCCAACTGGAGCGCCGTTTTTTCGAGGAGACGAACCAGCGAAAGCGCGGCTACGTGCTCGGCACCGCGATGATGGAGCTTCGCAAGGAAGGCGCCATGCCAAAACTCGAATCCCGCAATGATGGCTTCAACGATTTCGATGCGGCCGAGAGGGGGACTGTGTAACGCGCTGCCCGATACCGGTGGAGCAGATGAATCGCGAAAGAGCGTGTATGTCCTTCGCGAAAGCCACGGGATGCGGGATGCCCAGCGGTTGACGGCAACGGTTCGCTGCGCTAGGCTTCGCTGAGGTGCCGCGGTGAGCACGCGACGACGAGGCGTCGGGTCGATGAGCCTGATGGATCTCTGATAGACTTAAGACAATGCCTAGATCACAAACAACAAAGTCCCAGCCTAGCCTGATCGGACCCGAAATCGCGATTTCCTACAGCGACGCGGCGGAAATCGTGTTTCTCGAAGGGGACTGTCTGGCAACGCTCCCCACACTGCCGCGCGGGAGCATGAAGCTGATCATCACTTCGCCGCCGTACAACCTGGGCAAGGTGTACGAGAGAGCGACCGAGCTCCATCGATACCTTGACGCCCTCAACCCGATCGTCGACGAGTTGATCCGTGTTCTTTCCCCTCGGGGTTCAATCTGTTGGCAGGTCGGGAACTTTGTCGAGAAATCGGAAATCTTCCCGCTGGACATTTTCTATTACCCGTTCTTCAAAAAACACGGACTCAAGCTGCGAAACCGCATCGTCTGGCATTTCGCGCACGGCTTGCATGCGAGCAAGCGCTTCTCCGGACGGTACGAGGTCATGCTGTGGTTCACAAAAGGCGACTCCTACACCTTCAATCTCGACAGCGTTCGCGTGCCGTCGAAGTATCCTGGCAAGACCCATTTCAAGGGCGAGAAACGCGGCCTGCCCTCCGGAAATCCGCTAGGCAAGAATCCCTCGGATGTTTGGCAGATCGTTGAACGAGACTGGGAATCGTCGCTGTGGGACATCCCAAATGTAAAGGCCAATCACCCCGAAAAGACAATCCACCCCTGTCAGTTCCCCATCGAGCTTGTCGAGCGTTGTGTTCTGGCGCTGACCGAGGAGAGCGATGCCGTCTTGGACCCGTTTAGCGGTGTCGGCTCCGCGCTGCTTGCTGCGCTTCGGCATAACCGGCGCGCAGTCGGCTGCGAGAAGGATGAGGGCTTCATGCAAATCGCGCGGCAGCGCGTCATCGATCTTTACTCGGGCACGCTCGGGTACAGGGCGCTTGGGCGACCTGTCTACCAGCCGACGGGCCGTGAAAAGGTGAGTCAAGTGCCGGGCGAGTGGCTCACGTGGGGAGAATCCTCCTGAGACTGGCTGGCGTCTATTCGTTCAACCGCGGAAAGGAAGAAGTGACGCGTCGCTACGCTGACCTCCTCGTTGAGGTCAACGACGCCATCAAGTCTGTCGATTCCGCTCGGCATAAAGTCAAGAAGAGCAGAGAAAAAACAATGCCGGGTCGAATGCTCTTCGATCCGAGGTCGCTCAATAAAGCGTTCAAGACGGCGTTCATCGCGCGCGACTGGACGCCCGTTCGCGTCCCCTGCGAATACCCGACGAACTATTACGTCGAAGACTACAGTATCAGATCGGAGCATCGCGGCGCATTTCGCGAAATGGACTTCGTCAAGCGTAAGCTCGGCATTGAGGTGCAGTTCGGCAAATACGCGTTCATGGTCTACAACGTATGCGCTAAGATGACGATCTTCAACAAGCTTGGCCATATCGACTGTGGCGTCGAAATCGTCCCCGTAAAGGCCTTCGCGGAGGAGATGTCTACGGGCGTATCGTATTTCGAGCAGTTCATTTGGGACCTGGAAAGCCGTGGTGTCGCGGACATCGATATACCGGTGGTAATTTTGGGGATCGACGCGTAAGCCCGTAGGTCTGCCCGCCGACCCGACGCCCCTCGATCGCTCTGCGACGCCCATTCCACCGATCACCCCTCACGTTATATCTGTGGATTGAGACCCACTGCGCCCCGTCCGCGCGCGGGTCACACAAGGAAAGGACACGGGCAGAAAAACGCGCCCGTACCAAACGAACCCACCGCGAAATTCATAAATGCTTGTCGGGAATGGAGTTATGAAAACATGCCTTTTGCCCGAAAGCCAAACCAAAGCCAGTTCCGGCGGCCTATCAGCACGCCAATTGGAAATCGGCAATTGGCAATCGGCAATGGACGTGTCCGCTTCCTGACGGGCGCAGCTCTGATGCGCCGGGCGGGTAGCGGTTGCTCAAACCTGTTCCAATGCGGCGCCGAGGTCGGCGATGATGTCCTGCCAGTCCTCCAGGCCGACGCTCAGGCGGATGCCGCTGGGGACCAGCCCGCGAGCGCGCTTCTCGTCGTCGGGCATGGCCGCGTGGGTCATCGAGTAGGGGGCCTCGATGAGCG
>CAYQZH010000024.1:0-24446 GCA_964421865.1 uncultured Phycisphaera sp.
GCCGTGGTGGATGCGGTCGACGCCCATCTCCACGCTCCAGAACAAATCCCACGGCCTAGTCTTCAGCAAGTAACGGATGACCTTGAAACGCTTCTCCGTCATGAGGTAAATCTGTTCCAACAACCATTTCTTGTCGTCGGTGCGAAAACCTTTCACGTCCACCATATACTCGCCGACGAGGTCATTGACTTCCCTCCGCAGCGTCATGGGGTGTGTCCACTGGATTTTGGGGTCATTGGTGTCGGGGGTGAGGAAGCTGGTGATCATGCAGCCGTTAATCGGCTTGGTAATGGGGTAAGTTCCGGGAACGCCGACGACAATGCACTGTTTACCCTTGGCGCTCAGAATATCCCAGATGCGGGGCTCCTTGACCGCCAGCGAGGTGGCGATGGATAGCTTCTCATAGGTGTGGTCCGCACGATTGCGGAAACCATAGATGCCCAGCGTGCCGGGGTCTTTACTGGAAGCCATACAGCTCCAGGCGGGGACGGTGATCGGCGGCATACAACTGGTCAGTTCACCATACGTCCCGCCGTTCATCAGCCGCCGGATATTCGGAAAATGGTCAATCCATTGATCGAATACGAGCGACGGCTCTGCGCAGTCCAGGCCGATCACCGCCACCTTTTCAATGGTTTTCATTTCCAAGCACCAGCGCCAACTAAAGCCCGCGGCTCAGGATGACGGAAAGCGTTTCGCATATTCGATCGCACGGGGCACGACCTTGTCGATCGCCTCTTGCAGTCCGCAGTCCAGGATCGCACCGGCGGACTGACTGTGACCACCGCCTTTGAACTCCCCCGCAAGCTCCATGACGGTCACGTTGCCGGACCCGCGAAAGTTAATCCGCGTTTTTCCCCGTCTCCCCTCGGTGAGGAGCATGGCCAATTGAACTCCGTCCAGGGAACGCGGCACGTTAATCTGCTCGTCGATATCGGCGGCGGTGCAGCCGGCCCGCTGAATCTCATCGTAGCTCGCGGAACTGTAGGCGACGCGTCCGTCCCCGACGATGCGCGTGTTCGCATAGATAACGCGCAATAGATCAAATTCGCTTTGGCGCTGACTGCGGCCTAGACGTTCGCCCAGTTCGCCGACGCTGGCGCCGAGGTCCACTAGCTCCGCGGCCGCGCGCAGGGCCGAGGGACGGGTCGTTGGCAGGGAAAAGCCCAGGGTATCAGTCTGGATTCCAGCATACAACAGCGAGGCTGTCAAAGGCACAATGGGTCTATCCGCCGCGCGTAGAAGATAGTACACCAGTTCGCACGTGCTTCCCGCGTCGTCAACGATCCAATTGACCGTGCCGAATCGCGTATTGGTCGAATGGTGGTCGATATTGATGATCGGTCTGCCGGCGGACCAGTCCGTTTCTTTCAGTGCGGAACCGACGTTGCAGCGATCCTTCTTGGCCGTGTCGAGGACAATGAACCCGTCCGCGGCAGAAAACTCATTGGGCACCGCAACTGTCGGTCGTGCCCATTCGACCAGGAATGAAAGGCGTTGCGAGATTGATCCTTCCGGCAAGGAGACTCGCGCCTGACATCGGTCGTCCGCGAACGCGGTCGCCGTGGCCAAGGACGCGCCGAGGGCGTCGGCGTCGGGAACGACGTGGGCAATGACGATCGGCGAACGCATAGGCGACATGGCGTCGATGACCTCGCGCGGAACGGTCGGCGGGGTACCGGACAGCCGGTTGGACGAGGAACGGTTCATAGGGACGCAGGGAATTGTCGAATGTCGATTGTCGATTGTCGAATGGAATACTCCGGGAAGTCGGTTCGAATCGACAATCGAAAATCGCAAATCGACAATCCCAAGTTACGATCCTTGTTTCATCGACTCAATCAGGATGTCCGCGATTTCGGGCCGGGTGAACTCGGGCGGCGGCCGCTCGCCCCGTTGCAGCATTTCACGGACTTTCGTACCGGAAAGCATGACGCGATCGCCGTCGATCGTGGGGAAGGTCTTTTCGCTCACCATGCCGCCGGCCTTTTTCGACCAAGCCGTGTTCTCGAACTTCAGCGGGGTGATCTTCAGGGCGCCGGGGGGCAGGGAATCCATCAGTTCCTGTGCCGCGTAGGTGCCGTAGTAGTTGCCGACGCCGGCGTGGTCGCGTCCGACGATGAAGTGCGTACACCCGTAGTTCTGACGGAGGATCGCGTGCAGGATCGCCTCGCGCGGACCGGCGTAGCGCATAGCGGCTGGCATCACCGACAGCATCGTGTGATCGGGGTGGTAGTACCCTTCAATCAGCACTTCGTAGCACTTCATCCGCACCTCCGGCGGAATGTCGCCGTCCTTGGTAGCGCCCATCAGCGGATGGATCAGCAACCCGTCGGTCATTTCCTGAGCGCACTTGGTCAGATACTCGTGGGCGCGGTGGATCGGATTGCGGGTTTGAAACGCAACGATGGTTTTCCAGCCGCGGCGTTGAAACTCGGCCCGGGTCTGCGCGGGCGTGAACCGATGCGTGACGAACATCGGATTATGCCGCAGCGTAACGACGTCGATCGGACCGGCGAGGCACCAATCGCCCGAAGACATCAGAACCTTGACGCCCGGGTGGGCGACGTCTTCCGTGCCGAAGGCCTTGGCGGCTTGCCGGCGTTTGTCCTGTTTGTACTTCTCGGCGACGTTGAGGTAGCCCAGGAGCCGACCGGCGTCGTCCTTCAACTCGACGCGATCGCCGACGCCGATCTTGGAGGCCGTCGCGTCATCGACGGCGCAAGTGATCGGCATCGGCCAGAGCGCGCCGTTCTTCAACGTCATGTTGTCGCAGACGCTGTTGTGATCGGCCTCGCCCATGAAGCCCTCGAGCGGGCTCATGGCCCCACAGCCGATCATCTCGAAGTCGCACTGCTGCCACTCGGTCAAGGTGACCAAGGCCTTGACCTTCGTCCCGTCGGCCTTCGCCCCCGTCCGATCAACCAACCGCCCGCCGTGCGGGTCCACGAGTTTCACTGTTCCCATCCGTCCGTTCCCGTTCGCGTTAAAACCAACATCCGTTACACCCTCGCGGCGCGATCCATGCCGACCCTCTCCCTCGAACACAGCGTAGGGACAACGACATCGAATCGCAACCCCATGCCATCGTCAATGTCACGCAAAGCCGGTTGTGAGTGGGTCGCAACGAGGTGAGGCCAACCCGGCCGGCTCATCCAGTATCGGTCGCGGCCGGGACGTCGATGCGGGCCTTGTAGCGGTGGTAGAGGTAGGAGGCTCCGATAAGCATCAAGCCGAGCACGAGGAAGGAGACGATCCGATAAGGCGTACTCACGTGGGCCATGTCCCAGAGGAAGACTTTCAAAAGTGTTACGGCGAAGAGCACAAGGGAACAGCGTCGCAGGGTCGTGGCGCTTCGGGCGAAGCCAAGAACCATCAGCGCCGTGGCGAAGAGGGCCCAAAGGACCGAGATCGCCGCGAACCGGGCCGGTCGCGCGTAGTCGTAGAAGTAGCCCGCTATTTCGATGTTGAGCACTGCGAAGGCGAGGATGCCGAAGATCGCCAGGAGCAGGTTGCGCGCGTCCCGCGCCCCGGGGAGCTTCTGCTTCGCCGTGCTACTCCGAGCACCATCGCGCCGGCGAAGGTGGCCGCAAGCACGGTCAGCGAGGTTAGCCATCGCTCGGCGAAGGCCGGAGCGAACCCCGCGGTGAAGGCCATCACCGACAGATCGAGGTGAAAGATGTTGATCAGGTCGTGGGCCGCGAACTTACCGAGGGCGAGGAACAACAAGACGATTCCCCCGAAGAACAGTCGCTGATCTACGATCCGAACGGCCGCCCAGAGGAGCGCCGCTGCCTGCACGGCCCAGCAAACCGTGATCCAATGTCTTGAGAAGTACAACGGAACGGTGATGACGAAGAACAGGACGGCCATCGCCACCATCATGACGAAGGCGTCGAGGCTTTGAGGATTCCGCCGTCGCAGATAAACCGCCATTCCGAAGTAAAGCGTGCCGTAGGCGACGGACACGATGCTGATGGCCTGCGTGGATGCGTACTCGCGGATCATGGCGTATGAAACACCGAAGGCGATCAACGTATTCAGGAAGGTAATAGCAAAGCCGGGGCGCTGCGCGTGGTCCCGAGGAACGAAGTAGTACGCGAACGGAACGATGGCGTAGATTGCGAAGAAGATGTTCAAAAACACGGTCGTTGGAACGAACCTGACCGGCTCATAGTGGGCCTCGTACCAGACGAGGAAGAGCAGCCAGGTGAAGGCGAAGCCCAGACCATGGAGCAATCCCCAGCGCTTGAATGCCGCGATCCACAGAATGCCGCCGTTGAGGATGGTCATGTACGTCATCAGGGCAATTTGATGGTCCTGTTTCGTGCTGAGAATCACGGGCGTCAGGAAACCGCCGATGATGCCGAGAACGGCAAGCCACATGACGTCGTGAGCCAACGCGAGCAGACCGGCCAGCGCGGTCACGGCGACCATCAACCCCAATGCCGTCGGTTGTCCGATCAGGTAATAGACCTGAAACGCCGCGTAACCGGAAAAGTAGAGCACGGCGATGCCACCGCCGACGAGGTACAACCCGAAGGCTGCCAGTCCCTTCCGTCGGAAATGTTCGCCGATCGCAAGGCACGCGGCGCCTCCGGCGTAGGCCATTGCGACGCGCCCGACGGGTCCGATCCAATTTTGATCGAACGCGTATTTCAGGAAGTAACCCACACCGAGCACCATCACGACGATGCCGATGATCAGCAGCCACTTCTGCCCAAGGCGGACTTCGGCGACGCGATCGAGAAAAGGCGGCGGTGTCGAGACGGAATGCCCGACGGACTCGGAATGCAACCGGCTGACGGCTTCCACGGCGGCGTCGGGTCGTCGCGGTTGGGGCGCAGGTGGCGGCTCTTGCGCGGCCGGGGCCGGGATTTCCTTGACCAGGTCCGCGACGTTCTGGACTTCGGCGGGCGTCTCTTCCTGAGGCCTTTGGGTTTCCTTCGCTGGAGCGGCGACATTCGCCGCCAGCGCCGACGCAAAGGATGCGAGGGACCGCTGAAGCGACTGCAATCGGCGGGCGATGGTCTGAAAGTCTTCGCTTGTCCGCGTGAGATCCCTGCGGATGACATCGATCTGATCAAGCGCGGTTACATCGAAACCGCACTTGCCGCAAACGCTCTGCGACGGAACGAGCCATTCCCCGCAGCGTGGACAACGCATGTCGTGCCTCTCGCCTGACGATCCACAGAATCCGCGACCGCGGGAAATGCCTGTCGCGGAGTCAGAGGCAGTCTACCGCATCCGGCGTTCGACGGGCAACACCCCGATCACCCCGCTCTGGAACGGACGGCCATGCCGGCGCGACGGCACCTCGTGCACCCCACCGCCGGTGCCGTGGTTTCAGTGCTTGGCCGGGGCAACGACCATGACCATACGCTTGCCGTCCATGATGGGCATCCGCTCCACCTTCACCGCCTCCCCCAGCTCCTCGATGATGCTCTTGAAAATGTCGGTCGCGATCTCTTTGTGGAAGCGTTCCCGTCCCTTGAAGAGCATCGTGAACTGCACCTTGTGTCCTTCCTCGAGGAACCCCCTAACGTGGTTGAGCTTGATCCGGCGGTCGTTGGTGTCGGTCTTGGGGCGGAGGCGGATTTCCTTCAAGGTGATGATATGCCCGCCGGCGGCGACCTTCTGCTTCTTCTTTTTTTCGTAGATGTGCTTGCCGTAATCCATGATCCGGCAAACCGGCGGGTTCTCGGTGGGCGAGACCTCGACGAGGTCCAGCCCGGCCTCGCGGGCGAGGGCCAGGGCCTCGTGCGTCGGGATCACCCCGAGCTGCTCCTGATTCTGGTTGATCACCCGGACCGGAGTGATGCGAATCCGCTCGTTCAAACGAAGTGCTTTGGCGATTGCCTAGTTCCTTTCAAATGAATGTATCCGATCTCGCAGTCACGCGACTGCGGCCTTTACTGTCGATCTCGACGCGGCAAGCGCCGACGAAGTTCTCCAACATCATGGTTCCAAGCGTCACGCCGTCGCGGTCGTTGACGTTGACCGTCCCGCCCGAGGCCTCCTGTTCGCCGACCACGAGGATGTAGTTCACTTTCGCGGTGCGCAGGCGATGCTTCTTGGGTCCGATCTTCTCACTGTCCGTGTCGAGTTCCGCGCGAAGACCCGCCGCTTTGAGCGCGTCGTACACCTTGCGTCCGTAGACCTCGCTCTTTTCGCTGACCGTCGCGACGGCGACCTGCGCCGGCGATAGCCAGAGCGGGAAGGCCCCGGCGAAGTGCTCGATGAGCACGCCGACGAAGCGCTCCATGCTTCCGAACGGCGCCCGATGGATCATCACCGGCACGTGCGGAGCATTGTCGGGGCCGATGTAACTCAGATGGAACCGCTCCGGCAGATTGTAGTCGGCTTGAACGGTCCCGAGCTGCCAGGTTCGACCGATGCAGTCCTTGACCATGAAGTCGATTTTCGGGCCGTAAAACGCCGCTTCGCCGCGTTCCTCGGTGAAGGCCACGCCGCTCTCCCTCGCGGCGGTTCGCACGGCGGCCTCAGCCTTGACCCAGTTTTCGTCCGAGCCCACGTACTTGTTGCTCGATGGGTCACGCAACCCGACGCGCACGCGATAATCCGTCATCCCTAGCATTTGCAGCACGCGTCGCGTGAGATCGACCGTCGCCAGCATCTCCGCCCCAAGCTGATCGGGCGTACAGAACAGATGGGCGTCGTCGGTCGTGAATCCGCGGACACGGGTCATGCCGCTGACCTCGCCGCTTTGTTCGAAACGATACACCGTGCCGTACTCGGCGATCCGCACGGGCAGTTCGCGGTAACTCCGCTGCCGTGAGGCGTAAATCTGAATATGGTGCGGGCAGTTCATCGGCCGCAGCAGGTAACCCTGCTCGGTGGCGAGCGCGGCGTACAATGCCTCGACCGTCTTGTCGAGCGAACCGTCCGCGGGCAGTCCGTCGATTACGCCCCAGGATTTCTGAATGGCCGCCACCATCGCCGCCACCGCGGCGCGTTCCTGCGGATTCGCCCCACCTTTGGTGGCTCGAACCCGTTGGGCGAGTTGCAGCGTACTCTGAATGGCCTTACCGCGGTCGGTCTCGAACATCGCGGGATATTGCGAGTCCTCGTAATACGGATAATGCCCGCTGGTGCGATACAGGCCCAATTGGCCGACGTGCGGAGTGTAGACCAACTCGTATCCGAGCTTGAGCATTTCCGAGGTCAGGTAGTTTTGGAGCTCGGTGCGGATGATCGCGCCCTTGGGCAGCCAGAGGACCAACCCGCTGCCGACCTGCTCGCTGATGGTGAACAGACCCAGTTCGCGTCCGATCACCCGGTGGTCGCGGCGCTTGGCCTCTTCCAGTTGTTGCAAGTAGTCGGCGAGCGATGATTTCTTGAAGAAAGCCGTGCCGTAGACCCGTTGTAGCGGTTGGTCGTTGACATCGCCGCGGTAATGCGACCGGCTGACCTGACGGACCTTGAACGCCTTGACCACGCCGGTTGACGGAATGTGCGGTCCGCGGCAGAGGTCCTCGAAGTTCACTCCCCGTTGCTCGCCGGTGACGTAGAAACTGAGTGCGTCGCCCTCGGCGCGCTCGGCGTTGTCGATCTTGTAGCGATTGCCCTCGTCGGCGAGCTTGGCCAGCGCATCGCGACGAGGCATTTCATAGCGACAAAACCGGCGATCCTCCTGAATGATCCGTGACATCTCCGCCTCGATGCGGGTAAAGTCGTCGGGAGTGATGGATCGGCTCAGGTCGATGTCGTAGTAGAACCCGTCTTCGAGCGGCGGGCCGTAGACCAGCTTGGTTTCGGGGAAGAGTTTGCAGATCGCCTCGGCCATCACGTGGGCGGTGCTGTGGCGGAGGACGAAGAGGCTGTCGGCGTCGTCGTCGGAGGCGGTGAGGATTTGGAGTTCGCAATTGCCGGGCAGCGGCCTCTTCAGGTCGAGCACCTGGCTCTCGCCGTTTCGAGTGACGCGGCCGGCGACCGCCGCGCGGGCGAGTCCGGGGCCGATCACCGCGGCGACATCGGCCGTCGTCGCTCCGTCAGCGACGTCCAAGGTGCTCCCGTCGGGCAATTGGACCTTCAGAACGACTTCTCCTCAGCGACTCAAACAACGCCCCGCCCGATCCGCGCAACGAAGCTCCCGCTCAGGCTACAACGAGCCGGAGTCGAGACCAAAGGCTACCATGAGCTACGCGTCATCAGGCTTGGAACCGCTTGAACCAACGACCATCCCCCGGCTCGATCCGCTCGACAAACGCCGCCGCGCATCAAACCCACGGTTCAATATATACCATCGCGAGGATTTGTCAAGGACTTCGACCGGGCCTGCCGGGCGAGCGCCGCGTTCCGTCCCAACCATCGCCCTCACGCCGACGGCCTCGTGAACAGGTTCGTAAAAAACAGGCCGACAAAGGCCGAAAGCACCGCGGAGATCAAAGCCGCAAACTGGGCCAAAAACGAGTTTGAGGTGAGGTATCCACCAATGTCCAGCATAGCGTAACGACTCCGAACCAACCCGCCCTGTTCAGCCGGCAGGACCGCCGCGCCGACCCCTTCGCCGGTATTGTACCGGTACCCACACCACGGGCAAGGCCGAGGCCGGGAAACGCGGAACAATCGAAAAACCAAAACCCGAAGTACGCGCGGGTCGTTACTTTCCGGTGACGGTGCGTGGGCCTACAATGATCCTTGAAACAGCAAATAGGGTGCGGCGGAGATCAAGCACGATGAATGACCTGACAACCTGGATCGGCGTGTTGCAGATGTGGCTGCCGATATCGGCGGGGCAACTGCCGCCCACGCCGACCGGGGCGGGTAGTCAGACGGGATCGCGGCCGCAGTTGTTTGTCGCCCAGCGCTCGCAGGATCTCGGAACCATCATCGAAGGGGACAAGGCGACGGTCACGTGGATTCTCGAGAACCGAGGCGGCGCGGACCTGGTGATTGATCGCACCGTGCCCAGTTGCGGATGTACCGTGGTCCAGTTGGCCGAGGATGACAAGGTGATTCGCCCCGGAGGATCGCTCCCCCTGAAGGCGGAGTTCGACAGTACGGGCCGCCGCGACGCGCAAGCCAAGACCATTAACGTACTCAGCAACGATCCCAGCGAGCCCGGACTGAAACTCGACTTCAAGGCCAAGGTCGAGCTTCTTTTCGAAATGGAACCGGCGGGCATGTTGAATGTTCGGGCCATCCGCCGGGGCGCGGCGGCGCCGAGAACGCTGGATATCTTTCCCGGCCCGGGCCGGCAAACGCTGACCCTTCGTGGGATCGAGATCGAGGGCGATGCGCCGCTCAGCTTCCGATCGGAGCCGTTTGAGGGCCGCGGGCGGGCCGGTCAACGAATCCGGTTCACGGTCAATGAGTCGGCGTCGTTGGGAGCGCTGAACGCCGTGGCCAAGATCCGGCTGACCGTGGACGGCATCGACCGTGAGCGCCCGTACCCTATCCGCGGAGAGATCGTCGCTGATCTGACCTGGCTGCCGAAGGTGGTGGACGCGACGCGACAAACATCGCTTCCCGGAAAGCGGCTTGCCCCGGTGACGATGAGCGCCACGGAGAAGACTCCGTTCGACGTGCTGGGCGCGGCGGCGGGGCCGCTCCTCGATGTGACCGTCGAGCCCAGCAAGATTCTCACCCCGCGCACCGAATACAGCCTCTTGCTGACCTTGCGGGCGGACGCACGTCCGGGTCCGTTCGCGGCCATGCTCCAAGTCCGCACGACCTCATTGGACCAACCGGTCGTGTCGATTCCCGTCTTCGGGATCGTCGCCGCCGGCATCGAGGTGGACCCACCGATGGTCCTGCTCCGCGACGACGGCACCGCCAACGGCCGCCGCCGCCGGGTAAAGCTCCAGGTTGCGGTACCTAACACGGTCTTGGAAATCAGCGGGATCGTCTGCGACCAGCCCGCCGTCGCGGCGACGGTCGATCGAGAGGCCGGTGCGCGGTATACCCACATCCGCTTCCTCGATGTGCGACTTTCCGGTAAGCTGCCCAAGGGAACTCAGCAGACGGTGCTACACGTGGCGACGAATGTCGCGGGGAGCGAGCGATTGGAGATCCCGGTGACGATCGAAGTTGCCTCGGGAACGCCGTAGCCGGGTTATCGGGAAGGAACCGGAGAGCGGTCAAGTGGCCGACGGGAACAACGATCGGAGGAAATCGCGGGTGAACTGGGACGATCCGACGGTACCCGTCGGCAACGCGCCGCCGCTGCCGCGTTGGCCGGTGGTCGTTGCGGGGCTGGCCTGGCTGGCATGGCTCGTGTTCCTCATCGCACTGCTGGTATCCAGAGGCGGCGTCGCGGGGGCGTAATCCGTGCCCGCACCGTCGCCAACGGAAGTCTCCCCTCCCGCCACGCGGCCGAGAGATGCCTTGGCCCTTTCCGCCGCCGACCTCTATTCCCGAAATCTGAGCGCGTTACGGGCCGTACAACCGACCGTTGCCGACGTCGTGGACGCCGTGCGCATCCCGGACGGCGTTCAGGAGGCCGTCGGTCGTGACGGGAGTCGCACATTCCTGCTCACCGACGGCGCCGGACGCCGGGTTTGGTTCGGCCAATCCTCCATGCCCGCGGTCAGCGCCGCGGAGATGTTCTGCAATGTGCGCGGCGACGGCGGCAACGTGTCCCAGCCGGGAATCCTCACCGGCTGTGAGCCGCCGGTCATTGCGGGGCGACTGCCGAAACACGGCGCCGTTTTTGTCCTCGAGGAAAACCCGCTGTATCTCAAGCTGGCGATGCACCTGTACGACTACTCGGCGCTGCTGACGAGTGGAAGGCTCGTGCTCATCCTGGCCGACGACCTCGCCGCAAGGCTCGTGGAGTTCTTCGAGGGGCGACCGGGATACCTGCTGCCCACGCAGATGTTCACCGTCCCGCAACGCTCGCCCGCGCAGATCGCCGGTCTGCAACGACGGCTGGAGCAGGCTGGCGAAGCCGTCTTGGGCGTCCAGGCGAAGGTCGTCGAGTCCTGCGCGGAGACCCTTCGCCGGCGCGGCCTTGGCCGGCTCCCCGAGGCGCCGCGCGTCGCCCTCCTCAGCGTCGATCCCACGCCGATCGCGCTGGAGCAGGCCGGACGCATCCAACGGGCGCTCGCTCGGCTCGGCTGGCCCCACGAAGTCTGCGTGCCCGACGCCCCCCACAAGTGCCACGTCGCGGCACGAATGCTTGCGATCGAGAGGTCGTGTGCGAACCTGGTTCTGTTCGTGAACGGCCCACCGGGGATCATGCGGCCGTTGGTGCCCGCCGAGCTACCGGTGGCCGCGTGGTATTTGCCCGACGCGCGGGTCCCGACGGTTCCGCCCTCGCATCTCGGTCCCAATGATGTGTTCTTGGTGTCGTCGAAGGCGCAGCATGAGGCGATTCTCGCGGCCGGGCTGCCGGCAAGCGCCCTGGCACGGTGCGAACCGGCGGCCGACGGTGCAACGTTCCATCCGATCCCCGTTCAGGACCATGAGCGAACACCGATCGCCATATTGATGGACCTCCCCGACGATCGGCCTGAGGCATCCGGCGTCACCTTGCCCAGCCACGTCGCCCTCTGGGAGGCTTTGCAAAACGCGACGTTGCAACGCGCGGACCGGTACTCGGACGACCTCGCCGATGAGATTCTCGAAGCCGCCCAGCGTTCCAGCGGCACAACCTTGGACGAGTCCGCCAGCCGATCGCAGTTTGTCACCTTCCTCCGAACACGGATCGCACCGCCGACGGTCGCTCGGGCGGCGGTGCAGGCACTGGCGACCCAGGGAGACGACTTCGCGATCTGGGGCTCGAACTGGCTGGCAGCGGGCGAAGGAAACGACCGGCGACGCGGACCGATGCCATCCGGCGAGCCGCTCAACCAGACGCTCAACGCGGCGGGCGGTGTCATCCTGCCGTGGATGTCAACGACCGCGGTCCAACTCGCTCTGGACGCATTGGCCGCGGGTGCTGACGTGATCCTCCGTTCGACGCAGGAGTCGTTCCTGAGCGAGCATCCGGGCTTGTCGTCGGTCGCGGGATTCCTGTCGTTCTACCGGACGGCGCGTGAGCTGACCGACGCCGTGCGACGGATGCGACCGCAGGGCGACCTCGGGCGAACGCGGGCGGAAGCAGCCGTCGCGGAGATCCTGACGAATCACTCGGTGGCCAGACGACTGATCGCCATTGTAGATCGGCTCCGCGAACCGTAGGGCTGAACGAGTCTCATCTGATACTCCCTCTCCCTTGCAGGGAGAGGGCTCCCTCTCCCTTGCAGGGAGAGGGCTGGGGTGAGGGTGGAAGTGAGGACCGTCGTGGAACAACCAATCGTCGGCGTGATCGGCGTGGGGATCATGGGCGAGCCGATGGCTCGAAACCTCCTTCGGGCCGGCTATCGCGTTTGCATCTATTCCCGTACTGCATCCAAGGCCCGCCAACTGCTCGCCGAGGGTGCCGGTTGGAAGGACTCGCCGGCGGCCCTCGCCCGGGAAGTCGATGTGGTCATCTCCGTAGTGAGCGATTCGCCGGACGTGGAGGCCGTGTATCTCAAACCGGGCGGCGTGTGCGAAGGGTTGCGCGAGGGGATCCTGTGCATCGACATGTCCACGATCGCCCCGGAGACGGCGAGGGCGGTCGCCGCGGTGGTGGAGAAGTGCGGCGGACGTTTCCTGGACGCCCCCGTATCGGGCGGAAAAACCGGCGCGG
Organism: uncultured Phycisphaera sp.; assembly: GCA_964421865.1. GTDB lineage: Bacteria > Planctomycetota > Phycisphaerae > UBA1845 > UBA1845 > SBAX01. The sequence goes on from CAYQZH010000024.1 coordinate 12,641, forward strand.
AGGCGGGCAAGCTGTCCATCATGGTCGGCGGACGTGCGGAGGATGTTTCGCGCGCGCAGCCGATTTTCGAGGTGCTGGGGAAACTGGCCGTTCACTGCGGACCGGTCGGTCATGGGCAACTCACGAAACTATGCAATCAGATTCTCTGCGCCCTCAATCTCCTGGCGGTGAGCGAGGCCATGGTTTTCGCCCGGGGAGTGGGCCTCGATCCGAGCGTCATGTTGGAGGCGGTATCGGCGGGTGCGGCCGGTTCGTGGGCTCTGGAAAACCTCGGTCCGCGGATGATCGCCCGCGACTTCGCCCCGATGTTCATGATTGATCTGCAACAGAAGGACTTGCGGATCGCCTTGGCGACGGCGCGGGAGAGCGCGGTCCCCTTGCCCGGCACGGCCCTCGCGTCGCAGCTTCTTGCAGCGAACCAAGCAGCCGGCGAGGGGCGCGAAGGAACGCAAGCGTTGGTCAAAACCCTCGAACGCCTCGCTGGATTGTGAACCGTCATTCGCCCATTCGACAATCGACATTCGACACTCGACAATCCGGTCATGCGCCTCGGCTATAACACCAACGGCTTCGCTCATCATCGGCTGGAGGACGCGGTCGCCATCCTCGCGGAGATCGGCTATCAAAGTGTCGCCGTCACCCTCGAGCGCGATCTACTGGACCCTCCCGATCGACGCGGCGTTGCCGGTGCCGTCGAACGACTCAAGCCGCTTGTCGATCGTAGCGGATTGGGTGTGACCATCGAGACCGGGTCACGCTTCATCCTTGATCCTTGGCGCAAACATCAGCCGACCTTGATGAGTCGAACCACTGACGGTCGTCGTCGACGGCTGGAATTCCTCAAAGCCGCAGTCGATGTCGCGCGGGAGGTCGGCGCAGAAAGTGTGTCTCTCTGGTCCGGCGAAGCGGACGACGCGCAGGGCGAGGTGGAGCATTATGCGCGACTGACCGAGGGACTGCACGAACTGCTGAAATACGCCGGCGAAAAGGAGGTTCGACTGACCTTTGAGCCGGAACCGGCAATGTTCATCGACACAATGGCGAAGTTTGCACGACTGCACGCCGAATTGTCCCACCCTCTGTTCGGCCTCACGCTGGACGTGGGGCACATTCATTGCCTAGGAGATGGATCGGCCGCGGATCATCTAAGGCAATGGCGGGATGTCCTTTGGAATGTGCACATCGAGGACATTCGCCGCGGGATCCATGAACACTTAATGTTCGGAGAAGGGGAGATGGATTTTGCGCCGCTTTGCGAGGCATTTCGTGAAATTAACTATGTCGGCCCGGTCCATGTGGAACTGTCACGTCACAGTTACGACGCCGTGAATGCGGCGCGGATGGCGTTTGAATACCTACGGCCTTTTGGTCAAGAGTGTGCGTGATGGGCACTGAACACCTGGTATTCCTATCCGTTCCCGGTCTGCGCCCCGTAGACATTGATCGTCGGAGCACGCCCACGCTGTATTCCTGGGCCAACGGCGGGACGATGGCGGAATTATCGCCCACGTTCCCTAGTGTGACCTCGTGCGTGCAGGCATCGATGCTGACGGGAACGCCGCCCAGTGCACACGGAGTGATTGCGAACGGATTCTATGATCGCACTAGAAGGGAAGTGGAATTCTGGTTGGCGCACAATGACGTGATCGCAGGAGAGCAGATTTGGGATTCGATCCGCCGCGCACGACCCGGTTTTACGTCCGCCGTATGGCATGCGCAGAACATCAAGGGAGCTGCCGCTGATTTCGTCGTCACGCCCGCCCCCATTCACGAACCCGACGGCGCGACGCGGCTATGGTGCTATTCCAAGCCGGACGGCCTGTATCAACAGTTGCTCGATGCAATGGGTCATTTCCCATTGCAGCACTACTGGGGTCCGCTGTCCAATATCGAGTCCACGAAATGGATTCTCCAGGCGGTTGCTTGGCTTATGGAAAAGCATGCCCCGAACTTCCATTGGATTTACATTCCGCATCTGGACTACGCGGGCCAGAAATTCGGACCCGATAGCGCTCAGGCGAGAGACGCGATCAAGGAACTGGATCGGGCGCTAGGGGAATTCGCACCAGACGTCGCCAAGACGGCCATGGGGAATCGCGTCGTGTATCTCGTCGCGGGCGAGTATGCGTTGACGAATGTTACGGGCGTCGTCTACCCGAATCGGATACTGCGCGAGGCCGGGCTGCTCTCGGTGCGCGAAGAAGGCGGTCGGGAATATCTTGATCTCAAGAACAGCACTGCATTCGCCATGGTGGATCACCAGTTCGCACACGTCTACGTGTATTCCAATCAGAGCCCCGAGCGCAAGCGACGGGTTTCACGCGTCGTCGATCTGTTCAAGAACGTTGTTGGGATCGCCGGCGTCTACGCAGGCGACGACCGCGCTCGGGTCGGCATGGACCATCCCCGCAGCGGCGACGTGGTTCTCGTCTGCGATGACGCCCACTGGCTGGCGTACTATTGGTGGTTTGACGACGCGCTCGCCCCACCGTTCGCCCAAACCGTCGATATTCACCGTAAGCCCGGCTACGACCCGGTGGAATTGTTTTTCGATCCGGCGACGAAGGGTATCCCGCTGAACGCCGCTCTCGTCAAAGGTTCGCACGGCGTCCCCGCGACGCAGGCCAAGCACCGCACGGCGCTCATCTGCTCAATCGCTTCACGAGCCGTGCAGCCCGGCGGCGTGTATCGCGACACAGACGTTAAACGGATCAGCCTGGAGTTGCTCGGCCTGGGCGCCGACCGCTGATCGCGCCGTTGGAACCGTCAACCGGGCTGCATGATCCCGATGACGATCCCTTCGGGATCGGTGAACATGGCGAAATGCCCCACGCCGGGAATCGCCGTCTTCGGTACGAGCACTTTGCCACCGTGCTCGGTGCTCGCGGCGAGGGTCTTGACGATGTCATCCACCTTGAAATAGAGGTTCATGCACGGATGCGGTGCATCCTTGGGCCGGGCGAAGACGCCGCCGCCGGGGTCCTGCCCCGTGTGGACGATAGTGTACCCCGGCATGGCCGCATCGTCGAACTTCCAATCAAACACGGCCCCGTAAAACGCCTTGCACCCGGCCACGTCGTCCGTCATCAACTCAAAATGACAAAGAGGATTGCTCATGGCCGTACCCAGTTTCGTTCCATGCCGACCGCGATGTCCGCAATCGCCTGGGTCGGCGGTGATCCAGCAGCATTATAGCCCCCCCGGCCGGGAACGCTACGGTCACCCCGACGTCCCGGCAGCGAGCCACTATCTCCCCGGCGGCACGACCTGCCGTGAGGTGAGATAATGGAGGACGCTGTCGAAGAACGGTTTGTTGGCCCAACTGATCGACGTTTCATGCCGAGCGATGGATCGGCGCCAACGATACCCGAACTGGTCGAAATCGCCCAGCGCCGTACGCCAAGTCGAATCGAGCCGAAGCATCATCGTCGACCATGACGGATCGTCGACAAACCGTGCGGTCCGTAAAATCGGGGCGAATGCCGGTGTCTCTGCATACTTGGGGAACATCCACTCGGCGTTCTCGACCGGTGAAAACGCGAAGGCATCGCGGTCTGCGCCAAACCCGAGGTACGAAGTCGTGCTCACCAGCCGCAAGTCGGCGTGAGCGAAGTCGATCGGTGGGTAGCAATACGGGGCCGGTTCCGCGAACGTCGCCAGGGGCGTTGTGATCCGCGTCGTCGGCGCCTCGCGGCTGAGGTAGCGACAGAATCGCGCCAGGTTCAGGCGCGAGCCTTGATCCCCGGCATCCATGATGAAACCGTTTAAATAAGCATAGCCGGACCAGGCGATCCACGCGGTCACCGCGACGGCCGCAGGCAAGCCGGCCCACCGGATCACGCGCGGTTTTCGACCCCCAAGCAGGCAACCCGCAGCGACGGCCAAGACGGTATTCGTGAAGATTCCGAACCGGCCATACTCGGCGGGTTTTCCCGCCCCGATCAGAACGAATTGGAGCAAAAACACGCCCGCGACGACCACCAACGGGACCGCGGCCTGGTGCCTGCGGACAACCGCGATGAACAACCCGACCAGGCCGACAACGACCATCGGCAGCGTGGCCCCTTCGAGGGTCAATTCGACGACGCGGACGAACCCCTCGCCGATCCTGGCGATCTGATACATGGCCAGCGAGTTGCCGAAGTTGCTTCTCAAAACCTCGCGGTTGACGAAGGCGTTGATGAGGATGTAGGGGTTGGTCAGGAGGTACACGCCCAGGGCGAGGGCGAGCCCGAGGAGTGTCCGGTGAAACGCCGGCACAAATCGTCGCCGCCGGGTGAGAACGAGGGCCGCATCGGATTCTCCGCGCGGGCTCCCGGCGCGCCGGGATTTCTTTCCGCCCGCGGCTCGGACGGCGACCAGCGGGATCAGCACAAAGATCGGCCACGAGGAGAGCACCATCCCCAGCGCCGCCCCGCAACAAACGCACATCCACCAGAAGAATTGTCGATTCCTTCGGGGCTCAGGACAAGTGTCGATTGTCGATTGCCCATTACCGGTCTCCGATTCGATTGTTTTCTCTTCGATCTTCGATCGTTGATCTTCAATCTCCGTGGTTCCCCATGGCACGCACCGCATCGCGAAGTAGACCGCCAGCAACATCAACACCGCGCCAGGCAGATGCGGCTTACCTTCGTGCGACATGCAAACCACCACGGGCATCAGCGTAAACAGCAGCGCCGCAAGGAGTCCGGCGCGATGAGCCTGTTCAGAGCCGCGACCGCGAGGGAGCGGACGATTGGAAGCGCCGCCGTCTGCGGGTGGCGCCGAATCCGAACCCGGAGCGCGAGCGACGGGTCGGTCTGGGTCGCCCGCGGCGCCGAGCGTATCCCCCGTGGACCCCGCGCTAGCGCTGGGGGTTCGGATCGCGGCGAGACGTCTGGCGATGGCGTAGACGACGATGACGCCGATCAGCCCCCAGGCGGCCGAGTACGCCCGCGCGACGACGTAGAACTTGCCGAACTCGTCGGGGTGATCGAGATAGAATACGACATCGCTGCGTACGTCGATGAGTCCCAGCAACCCGCACAACTTGATGAGCGCTCCGGCGGGATAGATGAACAGCCCGCCGTACTGATAGAGCCGCGGGTCCAGTTCGAGCCTGCTCGGTCTCATCCCCGCGAGGGCCATCATGGTGATCATCTCGTCAGGCTGATAGGTGTAGAGGCGGTAGCGGAGATAAATCTTGGCCACGTCCTCTTCGGTGGCGGTCAGGGGAATCGGCTCGTCGCCGCCTTTGTTGAGCGGATCCACATCGACGTCGGCCCCGCGGGCGGGATCGAACTTCGCCTCGGCCTTAGCCAGCCGGTAAATCTTCTCCCCCGACCAGACCTCCCCATCGCCGAACAGATATTTGTCGATCTTGCGACTGGGCAGACCCCAGGTGATGCCGACGAGTGACACCACACCATACAGCACCAGGACCGCGCCGAGCGCCACGGGAATTGTGGGGCCGGCTGTTCCCGGTGAAGGTCTTCTCATCGCACATGGCGGGACGAACCCGCGCTACGCCAGCTGTCCCGCCGCGGGCATCGGCCCGGCGGCGACAAGACGTTTGCGGCGGGCGTCGATCACCGCGTTGAAGCCCTCCAGGGTTCGCGCACCCAGGAGTTGCAGGTCGCTCGGCTGAGCGAATACGACCTCGTCGATGGTCTCAAACTCGCCGCAACGAATGATCGCGTAGCCCACGTCGCGGGTGATCGGCTGTCCGTTGGCCATGACGAAGGCCTGGTCCTTCTTACGAACGTCGATCTTCAGCGACCGGAGGGTCCGCTCGGCGATCCAAGTCATTTCCGAACCGCTGTCCACAAGGAGACGCGGGACGCGGCTGAACTCCGGGCGCGAGGTCGGCTTAGCGACTTCAATGTTTACGGTGAACGAACCCATCGGCGATACGTCCACAAACAAACGGCGTGCGCAGACTCCGAACCCCACCTGAACGAATCATCCCACCGCCTTGCGTTCCGCCTCAGCGGTCGTTGCGGTCTCGTCCAGTCTTACCTGCTCCGCCTCCGCCGCAACACGCTTTCGCAACATGCGGGAGTGGATCAACCACAGCACGCATCCGCCCAGGGCGACGACCAACAACAGCAAGCGCTCGTACTTCTTTACGTCCGCGAGGAAAAGTCGGATCGCCTCGCCGAAGATGTATCCGGCGCTGCCCACCACCACCGCCCAGATCAGCGCTCCCGTCGCGTTGAGAAGCAGAAACCGCGTCGGACTGAAACCCGACGACCCGATGACGAACGGCGTAATGTTCCTCAGCCCATAGAAGAATCGAAAACTCAAGACGACGTACGCCTGGTATCGTTCGAGCGCACGGTGAACCCTCACGGCTCGCTTGTCCCAACGGGGGTGGCGGGCGAGCCAGTCCCGGCCCTTCTTGCGCCCCAGGAAGAAACAGAGCTGGTCGCCGGTCATCGAACCGAGAAAGGCGAGGAAGATGACCCACCGTAGCTCGAGGTAGCCTTGGTGGGCCAGGAAGCCCGCCAGGACCAGCACGGTCTCCCCCTCCAGGAACGTCCCGAGGAAGAGGGCGTAGTACCCGTAGGTCTGAAGCAGCGTCTCAAGGCCTGCCATGCGTCTCCGATCGGCTCAACCGGGCCGGGAACCGTTGGTCCGCGCCGAGAAGTGAGTTTCGCCGGGCGCGTCGTCCGACGCAACCGGCTGTCCGAGGTGAAAATAGGGATGATCCCCACACGGGCCGTAAGGCGCAGCGAATCGGCCCGTCGTCGCACGGGTTGCGAACCCGGCGCTGCACCGGCGATGCGCGTCGTGTTGGGTCAGGCCGGACGGTGTTTGCGGGGGTCGAGGTTCTTGAGTTCGTCGCGGAGGTTCTCGTCGAGCTTGATCCGCATGATCAGACCGGAACGCCCGGCGTGGGCAGGTCTTCCTGTGCGGACGCCGCCGCGAACGCGATCACAGCCGCGACGGCGTCTTCGGTGAGTGTCGGAAAGGAACGAAGAACATCGGCAACGCCATCACCGTCCGCAAGGCTGGCGAGCACCGTCCGTAAGGTCACACGTGTGCCGCGGATGACGGGCTGCCCACCACAGATGTCCGGGTCACGAACGATCAGTTCACCGTAGTTCACCATGCGGTACCGCGCTTGAATTATTAGTAGTACCGGCAGCGTCGTCTTGCCACGACCGAGACTGCGCCGCTCTTGGGGCCTTCGTAGCGCCGGGCATCGAAAGTGCGTCTTGGCGTCAGGCCGGACGGCGTTTGCGGGGCTCGAGGTTCTTGAGTTCGTCGCGGAGGCGGGCGGCCTCCTCGAATCGCTCTTGCTCGATGGCGGCGCGGAGGGCCTTGCGGGCGACGACGACCGAGTCCGCCGGGACCTTGGCCTTCAACTCGTTGGCCAGGGTGCGGAGAATCTTGATCTCCTCGCAGGCCTTGCCCGTGTCGGACTGCCCGGTCCGCTCGAAGTGGGCTTTGATATCCAGGATGCCGCGGTTCACGTGGGCGAGGGCGCTGGCCGCCTGGTTTTCCTCCAACGCGTGATAGGCGAGCGCCCGGGCGTGCATCATCACCACGTACGGTCGGAACTCCTCCAAGGCCAACCGGTCATCCGGGTCGATGCCGTACTCGTGACAGAGGTCGAAGATCTCCAGGCTGTGCGTGGTGTCGCGGAGCACGTTGACGAACTCCTCGAGCACGAACAGGGCGATGTAGCGGCGGTAGAAAAGGGAGGCCTCGACGCGCAACGCGTGGCACTCGGGACGGGTCAGCCCGAAACCCAGCGCCGTCCCGTTGCGCTCCTGGTGTTTGGCGAGGCGCCTTTGGTGATAGGCCAGGAGCGACTCGCACCCGTGGGGCTTGGCGCCGTCGGGTCGGCCTTCGGCCTCCATCTGGAGGATCCCCAGCTCGACGCGCATTTGAATCCGGACGGCCTCATCCGTGCCGAGGATTTTGCGGACGGAGATTTTCTCCGGCTCGTAGGGCCAATCCTGCAGCGTCGCTTGCAGATCAATATAGGACATACCCCGGCCTCCTCAGGCACCCTCATGCCCCGTTCGGTTCCCCCAACTCATCCTAGGCCTCTGGGAGTGTACGATTCAACCGCGTGAGGAACGTCGAAACGGGGGGTAACGCCCAATCCGGTGCCACCCGATGGCGGCCACGGACCGGTAACCGATTGATCGCCGATCTGCCCCCGCGGGCGTGATAACCGGACGCCTCCCGATCCGTCGCCTTCATGCGGCGGGTCGGCTGCGTTTACGGTGTGCAACGCCTTCAGCAGTCGCGGTCTTCCGAGCCGCCCCGTTCACGGGGCGGGCGCAATCCGCGACCGTTTCGCTCTGCCCCAACCGGGGCCGAAATAGCGTCGGGAGGCAGAATGACAGCCTCGGACTGAGACGCGGTGAATTACGATGTGCGCCGTTTGTTTCTGACGGATCGCTTTCGGCCGTTCAGCGGTTCGATGCGCGTGATGTGGACGGGGTCCACGTAGACGGATCCACCCGTTGGGATATCCCCACGATCAAGGGGTTCCGGCCCGATCTGGACAAGGGTGGAAGTAACGAATACCATGTCCGGGTGCCTAACTTCGTACGATTCGCCGTCTGAAACGTAAATACGCATACTCTGGAATGGCCGGGTGCGCATCAGAGTTTTGATTTCGTAGGCCGTCATTCTCTGGCGTTGCTCAGTTCACCACCCACGTCTCCCCGTCGTCGTAGAGGTCCTCCAGCCGTCCGGGGGCCTTCGCCTTGACGGCCTCGTTCACCTGACCCATCACCAAGTCTTCATAGGTCGGCCGCTCCACGCAGCGGAACACGCCCATCGGCTCGGGGAAGTCGGGATAGTGCATTCGGCTCAGCAAATACGCCAGACTCGGCTCGGCCTGTCTCTCATCGTGGAAAAGCAGATCATCCTCTTTGATGTCCCCGCCGAGCGTCACAATCTCCGGATCCATGCCGTGTAGACGAATGCCCTTGTTGCGGTCTTTCCCGAAGATGAGCGGCTTGCCGTGCTCGAGGTAGACGGTGGTGTCGTCCTTCGTTTCCTTGCCCGTGGCATACTCGAAGGCCAGGTCATTGAAGATGTTGCAGTTCTGGTAGATTTCCACGAACGAAGTGCCCTTATGCTTGGCCGCCCGCTCCAGAACGTATTCGAGATGCTTCGTGTGCACGTCAATGGAACGAGCCACGAAGGTCGCCTCGGCGCCGATCGCCACCGACAGCGGATGGAGCGGATAATCAACCGACCCCATCGGCGTCGACTTCGTTTTCTTGCCGAATGGCGACGTCGGGGAATACTGCCCCTTGGTGAGGCCGTAGATACGGTTGTTGAACAGCAGGATCTTAAGGTTCACATTGCGGCGGATGGTGTGCAGCAGATGGTTGCCGCCGATGCTCAGTCCGTCGCCGTCGCCGGTCGCTACCCACACGTCTAGCTCCGGTCGGGTAATCTTTATCCCCGTCGCCACCCCCGGCGCGCGACCGTGAATGGAGTGGAACCCATAGGTATTCAGGTAATAGGGAAACCGGCTGGAGCAGCCGATGCCGGAAACAAACACCGTGTTCTCGCGCTTCACCCCGAGGGCGGCGAGGACCTTCTTCACCTGGGCGAGAATGGAATAATCCCCGCAACCCGGACACCAACGTATATCCTGGTCGCTGGCATAGTCCTTGGCCGTCAACTGAACCGTTGCCGATGGCGTGCTCATAACTTCCTTCCATTGTGATGGTTCAAGATTTCTCCAATCTTGTCCTCGATCTCTTGGATCATAAACGGCTTGCCCTGCACCTTATTCAGCCCGATCGCGTCCACGAGGTACGCGGCGCGAACGTGGGCCAGCAGTTGCCCCAGGTTCATTTCCGGAATCAGCACAGTGCGGAATGCGCTGAGCACTTCAGCGGTGTTCTTGGGCATGGGGTCGAGGTAACGCAAATGCGCGCTGGAAACGCTCAGGCCTTTGGCTCGACACCGCTCGACGGCCGTGGTGATCGGACCGTACGTGCTTCCCCAACCGAGAACCAGTAAGTCCCCGGACGGCTCGCCGAGCACCTCGAGCGGCGGAATGGTCTCGGCAATGTTGTCGATCTTCTTCCGCCGCGTGCATACCATGTGATGGTGGTTGTCGGGGTCGTAGCACACCTCGCCGGTGACGTCTTGTTTCTCCAACCCGCCGATGCGGTGTTCCAATCCGACCGTTCCCGGAAGGGCCCACTCCCGCACCAGCCGCTCATTTCGCTTGTACGGCAAAAAGCCGTGCCCATTGCCGCTCGCCGCGGTGGGATGCTTGATGACGAACTTCGCAAGCTTCGCCGGGTCGGGAAGCATCCAGGGCTCAGCCCCGTTGGCCAGATACCCGTCACTCAGGACGATGACCGGGGTCATAAACTCGGTAGCGATGCGGAAGGCCTCCAACGCCATGTTGAAACAATCCCCCGGCGTCGCGGGAGCGATGACGCATACCGGGGCCTCGCCGTTTCGCCCCCAGATCGCCTGGTGGAGGTCCGCTTGCTCCGTTTTGGTCGGCAACCCCGTGCTCGGACCGCCGCGCTGCACGTTGACCACGACCATCGGCAACTCCGTCATGACGGCCAGACCGATCGCCTCTTGCTTAAGGGCCATGCCCGGCCCGCTCGTGCCTGTCACCGCGAACGCGCCGGCGAACGCGGCGCCGATCACCGACGTCATCGCGGCGATCTCATCCTCGGCCTGGAAAGTGCGAACGTCGAAGTTCTTATGCTTCGCCAACTCGTGCAGGATGTCGCTCGCGGGCGTGATCGGATAGCTGCCGTAAAACAACGGCTTGTTCGCCAGCCGCGCGGCCGTAATCAGCCCCATGGCCATCGCTTCGTTGCCCGTCACCTTGCGATACCGCCCCGGAGCGATCTTCGCCGGCCCAACCAGGTACCGCGCCGGGAACATCTCCGCCGTCTCACCGAAGTAGTAGCCCGCGCGAAGGGCGCGCAGATTGGCGTCGGCCACCGCGGGCTTGCTTCCGAACTTGTCCTTGATCCAACGCTCGGTCGCCTCCATCGAGCGTCCGAAGAGCCAGTAGGCCAGCCCCAGCGCATAGAAGTTCTTGCAGCGCCCGGCCGCCCGGCCCGCCAGGCCCGCTTCGGCGCAGGCTTCGCCGTTCAGTTTGTCGATCGGGATGCGAAAGAGCTGATAGCGGGTGAGGCTGCGGTCATCGAGTGGGTTCTCGGTGTAACCCGCTTTCGCCAGGTTGCTCTTGTTAAAGGCGTCATCATTGACCACGAGAATACCGCCGGTTTCGAGGTCGGCGATGTTGGCCTTCAACGCCGCGGGGTTCATGGCGATCAGGGCGTTGACGCGATCACCCGCCGTCCGCAGCTTGTGGGCCCCGAAGTTCAGTTGATATCCGCTCACCCCCGCCAGCGTTCCCGCCGGAGCGCGGATCTCCGCGGGGAAGTCCGGGAAGGTGCTCACATCGTTCCCGAACATGGCCGAGGTGTTGGTCATCTGCATGCCGACGAGCTGCATCCCGTCGCCGGAGTCGCCGGCGAAGCGGACGGTGAACTCCTCACGCTCGATGACCGGGAGCGGTTTCTTACGAATGTCTGCCGGTTCGGTCGAAACGACCATGGCTTTTCGTGTGCTCCTTAGCCAACCCTGTTGCGGCGGAATCGGCTGGGACCGCTCTCCGCCGGCCCGTCTGGGGGCAATCCATGCGTCAACGGGTTACGACCGCTGAATCGCCGGTGCGTCGAAAATCGACGTACGAATACATAAGTCTATGCAAACCGGAGTCCGAAAACATCAGGCTACAACATCCTTACCCGGGCCCCCAAGTTCGCGCGGCTCGCCCGCGCGGGGCATGAATGCGGCG
>CAYQZH010000025.1:0-19022 GCA_964421865.1 uncultured Phycisphaera sp.
CACCCTCCCCTTCGTTCTCCAGCCTGCGGCGCAGAACGGCGAAGCCATCCGGTAGGGGCCACTGCTCCAGGGGCCGGGGCACGTCGAACGCCCCCGGCTTACGTTCCAGCAGGGCCAGGGAAGGCACAGGATCAAAGGTCACGGGGTGTTTGCCCCCAGGCCGTGCATGCGTGGCGATCCCCGGGTCGGTCAAGAGAATCCGCACCTGTTCGATGTCCCCGATGACGGTCACGTCGTGATGGGCGTAATCCGTCGGTACGGAGTAAGCGTTGCGATGGGGGAGTGCTACGCTTAAAGCGCGGACTGTCGGGGAGGCGGAGCAAACCCTCCGCCTCCCGCCCTCACCGCCAGTTCGGAGCATTCCCCAATGCCTCAAAAAACTCATGCATCGGAGCACGGCGGACGCTCGCTTGTGCGAGCGACCCCAAACTCCATTTCACGCTGAACCACTACACTGAGGGTACTTTTCGCGTCCGGACCCCAGTCTGCGGAGGGAAAAAGTACCTTTCGTGTGAGCGCCCCGGAGGTATTTCGACAGCCTCGTAAGGAAGCGGTCTTCGCTAACCCGAAAATCAGAGAATGACACGGTATTAGGGGAACGCCGCCTTCGACGATGCAGAGCATCAAGGTTGCCCCAACCACTCTTCCACCCGCCGGATTTTCGCACGGATTTCGTCTTTGGCCTTGGGCCCGAGGCGGTGGAACGTCTCCCACGGAAGGCGGCGGTCGTCGAGCCGGAAGGCCTCATCGTAATTCGCCAGCGCCTCGCGCATCAGTTTTTCAGACCCCAACGCCTCGCCGGCGGCGGCCTGAACGTCGGCGAGTGACACGATGCCGGCGGGGTTCAGCGGGTACAGTTCGAGCGCTCGCCGCGCATCTTCAACGGCGGCACGGTAATGGTCCTCTGCACGGGTGCTTTCGGCCAAGTCGAGATACAACCGCGACCGCATCCGAGGGAGTTGAATGTTGAACGGATCGCGCTTCATCGCGATCGTCAACGCCTCGACGGCCCTTCGCTGAAGAAACGCACGCTGTTCCGGTGAGGTTCGTGTCAGTCCGACAAGCCATTGCGCCCGTGCGATTTCCGAAGTCGGGTCCAACGGATCGCTTGCCGACGCGGCGTCGTAGCTTCGGAAAGCGGCGTGCTCGTCGATGGGACCGACCAAGGGAACCGCGGCGGCCTGTTGCCCGAGGTCGAGGTGGTATCGCGCCCGCGCTACGGGAGTGACGCCGATCCCGATCACCAGGGCCGACGCCGCCAGAACCGCGCCCAACGCAAGCTGCGTTCGGAGAACCGAAGGGCCGACGTTCATGGGGGAGTCGGCGGGGTTGCCGCTTCGCCCGGCCAACCAGAATCCCAAGAGCGCAAAGAAGGTTGTGGCACTCCCCGGCACGAACATTGCGAAATTGATCGTATCGTGGAACACGAACGAGAACAGCCCGACGGCGACCGCGACGCCGACCTCCGCGCCGCGGACTCCCGCAGGTATTCCAACTCCCTCTCCCCCTTGGGGGAGAGGGTAGGGTGAGGGGGACTCATCCGAGAGACCACGCAGAAAGACGATGAATCCCAGCAACCACACGAACCCCGTGATCACCGTCGAATAGTACAGAAAGTTCGGGTCCGCCGTGCCCAGCAGCGGCAGGCGGCCGACGGTCACGACGAGCAGCAATCCGACCGTCCAAAGCATCATCGTGGATCGAGTTGGGAACGCGGCCTCCTCCGCGCCCGGCGGCGATCGCGCGGGAGGTCGCACCGCGAATCGCAGCGACGCGCCGAGGGCCATGACCACAATCCCAACGAGTCCGAGGAGCCCCCAGTCCGCCGCCGCTTGGACGAACAGGTCGTGCGGATTGGCCACCTCCTCCGGGCTTTCGATGGCCTTGTAACGGAGATAGTGCCGACCGAAGTTCTCCCGTCCCACGCCCGTCGCCCAGTGATCGGCGATGAGCTTCGACGACGCCTGCCAATACTGCCAGCGGAAGGTCAGCGACCAGCCGGGCAACGAGCCGCGGAGCAGTCCATACCCACCTACGGCCCCGGACCCGGCGACCACGCAGAGCCACGCGATGATCCAAGTGCGAACACGATTCGCCTCGATCCATTCCCGGAATCGCCGAAGGACAATCCACAATGCAAGTCCCGCGATCCCTGAAACCGCCGCTCCCAAACTCTTGGTCCAGACTACCGCTGCCAGGACCGACGCCGTACCGATGGTGCCTAGGGCGGCAATGAGGTTTTTGGGGCCGTTCCCCAATCTTCGCCACTGCGCCGCCGTCAACCCGATTCCAGCCAGCCCGCAAAGGACCAAGTACGAACCCGCGACGTTGCTGTGCGGGAGAAATCCCGTCGCCTCCCGGGCCCGCATCCGCTGCTCGAACAGAGCGACCTTCGACGAATCCAGCTCCACCCCCTGTCTCGCCCAGAAGTCGGTCTTGATGCTCTGATAATGCGCCCACGTTTCGTTAAACGAGAAGAACTGTTCCAGACACTGTGCCGCCTCGACGCACGCCGACGCCAGGACCGCGGCCAGTAGCAGCCGTCGCTGCCAAGGCTCGCGCAGCAGTTGGACCAACGCCATGGCCAGGATCGGAAAACACAGCCAGTCGAGGGTCGCGTTGATCGCCAGACGCTTGTTCCCGGCGACGAAGCAGGACACGATGGCCGCGACGGCGACCAAGGCCGTCCCCCATTCCAACCCCGTCCGACGGTAGGATCGCGGCGAGCCGATCATTCGAGCCACAAGCCACCCGCAGCTCGAAGCCAAGATCAACACGTCGAAGATCAACGTCGCCAGCGGCTTGGGATCGCTCACCACCCCCAGGGCGTCGGTTACGGCGTTTCCCGCGGAGTCATAGCTTTCGCCGATCAGAGGGCGGAGCGCGACCAGCCCGATCAGCACGAACAGCGCTGCGTTCTCGATTCGTCGTTGCACGTCCATCCCTACGCCGCCGGCCTCGGAAGGTTTGTGGCGAGCGTATTGGACAGTTTTAGCCCGCGGACTACAATCGCCGATGACTTCGGGACGGGTGGTGATGGTGAAACGAGTGGAGCCGTCCGTTGAATAAAGAAACGCCGCCGAGCCTGCGTGCCCTGGGCCGCCGCTCGCTTCCGACCGTCATCGAGGTCGAAGGGCGAACGTACACGCAGCGCCGCGTCTTCAAGAACGATTTTTTCGCCGCGACGGCGTTATACGAAGGCCCCGCCGGCAAAGTCATTCTCAAGGTCCAACGGCAGGCGAGTTTCCTGCTGCTCCCCCTGGGTTGGGTCGGACGGTTGCTCGCCGCCCGTGAGGCCGCCGCGCTGCAAAGACTTTCCGAGATCCCAGGCGTTCCGCGGCTAATCGGCCGCTGGGGCAAGACAGGGATCGTCCGCGAGTACATCGAAGGCCGAATCCTCTCGCCGAAGGAGCATGTGCCCGACGACTTCCACGAGCAGCTAAGAGCACTGATTGCTGCGATCCACGCCGAAGACATGGCCTACGTCGATCTGGAAAAGTGCGAGAACGTGCTGGTGGGCGACGACGGCCGCCCCTATCTGTTCGATTTTCAAATCGCATGGTTCCTGCCCCGTCGATGGGGCGGCAATCTCTGGGCTGCGAGCGCGTTGCGGCGGTGGTTACAGGCGGGCGACCGCTATCACCTCATCAAGTTGCAGCGCCGCACCCGGCCCGACCAACTGACGCCTGAAGCCCTCGCCGCTTCGTACCGTAAACCGTGGTTCGTACGTGTGCATCACGTTGTCACTCGTCCGTTCACCCGCGTCCGCCGGGCCGTCTTGAATCGCGTGGACCCCAACCGTAAGAACGGCGAGCGAGGCCGGATCGACGAAAACGAGGTAATAGGAGTCGTCCAACAATGCCCCTGACCGATCAAGATCGTGAGCGGATCGAAGCCTTTCGGACCTTCATCGCCGACACGGTGGCCACGGACGTTCGCTACGGCCTGTCCGAGCGCCACGACCGCGACGACGAATCGACCTTGGCCACTCGCTTCAATCCCGGCCCGTCCTGTTGGTTCGAGGTGGCCGTACGACCGCTCATTCCCCAGGTCCGCGTCGGCTTTCTCACCGACGACCGCTGGAAAAGCGAGGAGCTGGAGCAGGCCATCCAGGACTCCGGCGACACCATGTCGGAGTTCCTCGGCGTCGCCCTGCAGGACGCGGGCCTGGATTGGCCCGAACCGCCCGTCGAGCATTACCGCGAAGGTGGACAATACTTCTACTTCGCCACGCCTCTTTCGATCGACGAGTTGGCCGACCTCGACTCCGATGAGCTCCGCGACAAGACCCTCCGCCTGTTGGAGGGCTACCTGATCGCCTTCGGCCCCGCCATCGCCATCGAGGACGAGGAGTAGATCAGGAGTAGGGCGGGTCCGCAGACCCGCCGCCCGTCGGCAGCGCCCGTCAGACCCGCGAGCGCGAGCGAGCGGACAATCGGAAACCGGAGTCCCGGGGCGCCGGGGCTTCTCCGTGCCATAGCTTGACACTGATGCCGGCACGCGGGGATAGCCCACAGGGGCGACAGAAAACAGCCCAGGGCGAAGCCCTGGGAAAACGACGGGCACACAAAAACAAAGCCCCGGAGGGGCGACACGTCGGAGCCCATGCCAGGTCACCAGTCTTTTTTGTGTCGCCCCTCCGGGGCTGTTCATTGAAATGGAGCGTCGCATTCCACGGGCTGACGCCCGTGGCTAGATTCTTTCGCCCCTTACGGGGCTGAGGCTCCCGGGTAACACGATGAATGCGGGCAAAGCGGCGCGTCTGCGGTTTTACGACCTTACGTCGTCCGCGCGCGGCGTTTGCGCAGGATGCTCCCGCCCGCGGCGGCGACCAGACCGGCCATCAGGATCAAACTCATCACGATCAGACCCGCTTGCGAGACAGTGGGAACTGGTTGCACGTGTCCGCAATCAACGCCGTCCAGACCCCCTCCGCAGTTCGATCCCAACCCATGAAACACGCCGCTCTGGGCGTCGCATAGGCTCTGAGTGGCGAGTTGAAGACACGTGCCGTTGGTCGAACAGCACGCACCGCCGGCCGTCAGCGCGAGCCCGTGGTACACGCCCGCCGCGACCCGCACAAACCCCGTGTTCGGCGAGGGCACGTTCAGTTGACCGTCGGAGTTGTATCCCCAGCCCACGATTGACCCGTCGCGCCGCAGACCAAGGCTGAACTCAAAGCCCGCGGCGATCCCGACGAACCCCGAGTTAGACGCGGGCACATTGCATTGCCCAACGTCGTTGTATCCGCACCCCCACGCCACGATCGACCCGTCGGATTTGAGGCCGAGGCTGTGGTCCTTGCCCGCCGCGACCGACACGAAGCCGGTGTTAGGCGACGGCACGTTGCATTGCCCAACGTTGTAGGGAGCGCCGCATCCCCACGCCACGATAGAGCCGTCGGACTTCAGACCAAGGCTATGCCACTCTCCGCCAGCGGCGGCAACGAACCCACTGTTCGAAGAAGGTACTGTGCATTGCCCGTACGCATACCCGGGACCGCACCCCCACGAAACGATGGAGCCGTCGCCCTTGAGCCCGAGACTGTGGGAATAGCCCGCCGCAACTCCGACAAACCCAGTATTCGGAGAAGGAACGTCGAGTTGACCAAACGTGTTCGACCCCCACGCGACGATTGTACCGCCGGATTTAAGACACAGGCTGTGGTACCCGCCCGCCGCGACGGCCAAGAAGCCCGCGTTCGGCAAGCTCGGTGGGGGGTTGGATTGCCCGTCCCAGTTGCCACCCCACCCCGTAATTGACCCATCGAGCTTGAGACCGAGGTTGTGGTATCCGCCCGCGGCGATCACGGCGAGACCTGTATTCGGCGACGGGGACCCGGTCTGAACGGAGTTATGGTTTTGCGCGCCCCACGCGACAGTTGATCCCTCAACCGCTCCTTCCGCCGAGCTTCCTGAAACCCTCAGCAAGGCGGCAAGAAGAAAGAACATCCAACCTCCACAAACACCTTTTCGTTGTCGTGTGCATAACATCAAGAATGCCCTCCAAAGTAATTGCCGTGCCATTCCACGCTGCGAACGGTGTCTCGAAGTCTACCGTCGTCGCCGAGCCGCCTCGAAAGCGTACCCAAACGCAATATGGTGCTCGACAAACGTCGCCATCATACACAAAGTTTGTGTACACGTCAAGGGTGTTACGCTCGCCGGGGTGAGGAAGTCGCGGTTCACCCCACACTACGCCCGCCTCCTGGAACGGCTCAGGGCCCTTCGGGTCGAGCGTGGAGTGCTTCAAACCGAGCTTGCGCGAAAATTGGGGGTGCCGCAGCAGTACGTATCGCGATACGAGTCGGGAGAAACTCGGATGGATGTCGTGCAGCTTTGGCGCTATTGCCGGGCGCTAGGCGTGAGTTTCACGGCCTGCTGCAAGAGCCTCGACCGGGACTTTTCCTTGCTCGGCGAATCTCAGCCGAAATCTCGCCCGTAGCCCACGTCTGCGACCGGCGGGCCGTCTCGATGCCGGGAAAGACGGCCCCGCGCTGGCGCTTGGGGTTCGGATACTCGCAGGACGCGCACCGTGGTCCGAACCCGGAGCGCGAGCGACGGGCCAAGACCCCGCGCTGGCGCTTGGGGTTCGGACGGTGCCGAGCGCGGGGGTCGCTACGGTTCACGGGGTCGCGTACCATCGGCGGCGATCATTGATGAAACCACCCTCGCTCATCCAGCGCCTGATTCCTATTCTCCACGAGGACGCTTCCTTTCTGGCCGTGGACAAACCCGCGGGCGTCGATGTTGGCGGTCTGCCCCACGAGACGACGGCAGGTCTCACTGAGCTTTTCGCGGCCCTTCGCCGGCGAAACGGAACGTTCCACCCTGTCAATCGCCTGAGTCGCTTCGAGTCCGGAGTTCTCCTCTTCGGGAAGGGCTCAGATGCGGCCGTGCGAATTCGCACGGCGCTGAAGTCGTTTCGGTTGGAGCAGGAGTACGTGGCCGTGGTCAACGGTCGGATGAAGACCACCACGATCGTTGTTCGTGCAGACCGCGAGTCCCCGGAACAAAAGCCTGGCAAGGGGAGGCGCACGGTTCGGCGCCCGCGACCGAAACGCCGCGCCAGGGACGCGGCGTCCGCGGCCATCCGCACCACCCTTCGGCGCATCCAGGAGGGCGACCATCGCACGCTCATCCGCTGCGAAACCACCGCCCCGACGACCCATGCCCTCCGCGCCCAGCTTCGATCGGTTGGACTACGCCTCGTGGGAGATCGTCTCCACGACCGATCCACGCGCCCGGCGGCGCATGAAGATACCTGTCTACACCTTGCCCGCGTCCGGCTGCAACTGCCCGGCCAACAGGATCCGTTGACCATCCGTTCGCCGGCCCCCGAGGGGTTCGCCGCTGCTCTGCGCGGCGAGCGCGATCTGCAACGTCTTTTGCATGGCGCACTGGCCCGACGACTGCCTTGTCTTCTCGAACCTGATACGGATTCCTTTCGACTGCTCACCGGCCCCGTCGAGGGCATCGCCGGTCTGATCGCCGAGAAGTATGGCCCCGTCGTCATTCTCCAAGTGCTCGAATCCTCGCCGCGATGGTTGGAATCGTTGCCGGCCATCGCCCGTTGGTATCGTGATTTGCTCCAGGTCCGAGCGGTTTACGTGAAGCGCTTTGTCAAGAACCGCAATCAACTCGACGGCGACCTCCAGGACGCCCTACACTCGCCGAAACCGCTCCTCGGCGAAGCGGCGCCGCCGCAGGTCGAGATCGTTGAGCGCGGCGTGCGCTTCGCCATCCGTCCCTACGACGGGTTCTCGGTGGGCTTGTTCCTCGATCAGCGCGACAACCGCAGCCGCATTCGGGAACTGGCCCCGGACAAGGACGTGCTGAATCTCTTCGCCTACACCTGCGGCTTCTCAGTCGCAGCCGCCGCCGCCGGCGCGAAATCAACCGTGAGCGTCGACGTCTCGCCGAAGCACCTCGAATGGGGTCAGACCCATTTCGCCCTCAACGGCCTCGAGCTGACGAACCATGACTTCATTCGGTCCGACGCCGCGGAGTATCTGAAGCGAGCGAAACGACAGGGCAGACAGTTCGATCTGATCGTCCTCGACCCGCCGAGTTTCGCGCATGGCCGCAAGTCGAAGCACGATTTCTCCATTCTCGACGACCTTGCAGGTCTGGTGAGTACCGCCGGTGAAGTCCTACGGCAGGGCGGGGTGATGATGGTCTCGACCAATCACCGCAAACTGTCGCGCCGCGGCCTGCTGGATCGTGTTCGTCAGGGCCTGGCGACCCACCGTTGCGAGGTCATGGCAACGCCGCCTCTTCCCCTGGATTTCGCCATCGACCCCGACCACGCCAAGACGGTTTTCGTGCGGGTTGGCAGCGCCCCGCTGGACCAACTGACTTAAGTACGGTGTTGACCTCCGAACACAGATCAAGTTGGCCCGACACGCCCCACGCGGCGTCAGGCCTCGGAACTACCAGGACTTCACGGTGTTTGACCTCTGGGCCGAGATTCGGCGGCTTCCCGGAATCGAATCGGAAACTGCGGACGCCGCACGAGCGACCGGAACCTACGACGTTCGACCTGTTGTACCCCCTGTTGTACCGACGAGTGGCATTTCACAATTTCGCATGGCAACAAACGGCACTCGCGCTGAAACAAGCGGAAACGGTCGGAACTTGGTAAGTGGCGGTGCTGGCGTGAGTTGTCGTCGAATGGCATCGCGTGGCGTACTGGGCGATACAGGACTTGAACCTGTGACCTCCTGCGTGTCGAGCAGGCGCTCTGGCCAACTGAGCTAATCGCCCATTCTCCGTTTCGCATTACAACACGCGGTTTCGACCCCGTCAACGCGGATTCCCCGGTCGTTCCGTTTCGTCGCCTAGAAGTGACGGTGCCATCAAACGACGACGGAACCGCCTCAGTAACACCCGGCGCTAGAACCGAAGGCACAACCGGCCTTACGTCGTAAGTTCCTGTCGTCCGAAACGCCTCGCGGGCGTCCAGTTCGATTCCGGGCAGCTTCCGAATTTCCGCCCACAAGTCGAACACGGCGGAGTCCCAATAGTCTCGCAGCGTCACTCCTCGTGGCGTGTGCCGAGCCGGCTTGATTTGTGCTCGCGGATCTGTGTAGTGGTTCAGCGCGAAATGGAGCTTGGGGCCGTTCGCGTTAGCGAGCGTCCGTCGTCAACCCGGCGGACCTCTCTCCGCATCTTCCCACCATCCTGCTCTTGGCCCAAAACGCTGAACTTCGGGGGTCCGGGGGCCGAGCTCCCACCGCCACTCCGCACAATTCCGAGTCTCAACCACGCATGTCCATGCACTGGACCGGAAGCCGCATCCCAGCCGGGCGTTCCTCCCGCGACGGCGACGCAAGTTCCGGACGGACGCGCAGAAGCTCGCTCAGCCGGTCGATCCCCACGGGGTGGTTGCCCAGGGTGGTCACTTCGACGGCGGCGGCGGCGTTGCCCAGGTAGGCCGATTGCATCAGCGTCGCCCCCGCGGCCAAGGAGAGCGTCGCTGCGGCGAGCAGGGCGTCGCCGCAGCCCAGATGATCGACCGCATGATCGGAGAACGCCGGCAATTGCTCGCTCTTCAACCGCGCGGACCAGTCCGGCGAGTCTCGCTTCTCGCCGCGGCGCTCGAAGACCAACAGGCCCCGTTTTTCCAGCGTGACGATGATGTGCCGTGCCTGGGTCTGTTGCAGGACCTGCCACGCGACCGAGGACAGACCCGAATCATAGTCGTTCAACGTCGCCCGCGCTTCTCGTTCGGTGGGGCATAGCAGATCGACGTTGCGGAAGTTGAGCAGGTTGGCCCGTCCGCCGCTCACGTCGGCGGAGAGGGTCCGCACGTTGTGTCGAAGCGTCGGCAGGACCCTGGTGAGCAGTGAACCGGTGATCATCCCGTAGCCGAAATCGCAGAAGATGACCGCGTCGGCGACCTTCGATTGCTGTTCGAGGATCAACGCGGCGCGGCGCTCGGCCACGGAGTCGAGCGGAATCCGCTGCGCCCGATCGACCTTGAAGAGCTTGCAGTCCTCGGCCAGAAATCGCGTTTTCTCGACCATGGCCGGTCGGGAGTCGATCAGGTTCGACTCGACGCCCTCCGTCTCAAGGACCTCCCGAACCATCCGACACGGTTCATCCTTCGCCCCGGCGCTGAGCAGAAAGGCGTGCCCGCCCAAGGCGGCTACGTGGCGGGCGACGATCGCCGCTCCGCCGACGTAACACCGTTCGTCGCGATGGGCGAGGCTGATCATCGGGGCCTCGCTGGCGACGCCGATGGCATCGCACAGCACGTAGCGATCGACGACCACGTCCCCGACGACGAGCACGTGCAGGTCGCGGAATCGGTCGAGCGTCGCCTCCAGGGATTCGGTCGTGATCTGATGGTTGCGGCAAACGAGGTTGAGGCGATGCGACTGGGCCTCGCTGCTCTTGGGCATCCGGCCGATCAAGTCCGTGGAGCTGAAGACGATCTCGCCGCTGGAGAAGATGATCCTGCCGCCGTAGCTCTCGACCACGGCCTTCTCCGCCAGGAACCCGGGATCGGCGGAACGCTCATACTCCCGCCCCTTGACGTATACGTCGGGTTGGATTCGGCCAAGGATGCCCTCGGCCGTGGGAGCGATGTTGATGCAAACGTAGTCGACGAACATGAGGGCGGCCAGGTTCTCGGCGCGGAACTGTTGCGGGATGTACGGCCGGGCGTCGCCCTTGGACACCTCGAGATCGCCGGTGACGGAGACGATCAGGATGTCGCCTTGTTGACGGGCGAACTCCAGATAGCGGATGTGGCCGGGGTGGACGATATCGAAGCAGCCGTGGCACTGCACGATCGTCTTGCCCGCGGTGCGGGCAGCCGCGACCACGGAGAGCAGCTCGTCCAGCTCGACGATTTTTCGCTGATAATCCGTGGACATCCCGCCGTTCCCCTTGGCTCCTCCGCTCGCGTTTGAAATCGTTATCGGCTTTTCCGTCGCCCGCGGCACACGCTTTCGGCGTCGTGGTTGCAAACGGCGGCGAATTGCGTACCCTCTTGGTCCACGTCTCGTCACGGAACCTCTGTGGCGGAGGAGTCCCGGCGCGCCGGGACCGATCCGGCCGCGCGGTGGTCGGAGGCGACGGCGCCGCAGCACGGACGAGGGTTGGCTGGGTTCACACGCGTATGCCGTTCCCCTGGACGCTCCAGAAATACATCTTCCGCGAGATGGGCAAGACCTTCCTGCTGACCGCCACGGCGCTCACCGGCGTGCTTGGTCTGGGCGGGGGCGTGTTGGAGATGATCGAGCTGGGGGAGGCGACGCCGGGCCAGCTCTTTCGCCTCATGGCGCTGGTCCTGCCGGTGGCGGCGGCGTTGACGCTCCCCGTCGCGGCCTTGTTTAGCGCGACGGCGACCTACGGTCGGATCAGCGCCGACAACGAGTTCGTCGCCTGCCGAAGCAGTGGGATCAACTTATACGTGCTCCTGGTGCCCACCGTCGTTCTCAGTTTGGCGTCGGCCGCGGTGAGCTTTGCGTTCATTAACTTCCTGATTCCCGGCATGGTGCGGAACCTCAACGAGTTCGTCGGCGCCGATATCGGCGCCCTGATCCAACAGCGACTTCACCGCCCGCGAGGCATCTCCCTCGGCGGCCGGTACCGCATTTACGCCGACGACACCGCCGTGGATGCGGCGAAGAGCGACCGCGTGGTCCTCAGTCGGGTCGCCTTCGTCGAGGTGGACGGCGAGGAGTGGATCCGCTACGGCACGGCCCGGCAGGTCAATCTGCGCTTCGATCGCGACGAGGCCCGGCTCCGGGCGTCGGGGTCCATGTCCGGCTTGAGCTTCTACGATCGCCGCGCGGGGCGTTTCGCCGACCTCGCGGAACAATCCATTCCCACCAATGAATTGCCCACGCTGCTTCCTCCGCAGATCAAGTTCCTCACCCTCGGCGAGTTGTTTCACTATTGGGCCCGACCGATCCTGTGGCACGAAGTCGCCGACGCCTTCGAGCGTCTGCGGGCCAACGTCGGGCGACGGATGGTCTACGACGATCTGCTTGCGGATTGGGCCAATGACAAGCGGATGACACTTGCCGACCCCGCGGGTGGATATACGGTGCAAGCCGCCCAGGCCGGTCGGATTCCGCGCGACGGCGGCATCGAGCTGACCGACGTCACGGTCGAGGAGAACCGCCAGGGGCGACGCCGAACCTACGCCGCCAAGCGGGCGACGATGGATCTGTCGCGGGGAGACACCTTCGCGGAGAGCGGGGTGCGGATCGAGCTGTTCGACGTTCACATGCGCGACGGAGCGACCTCTGTCGTTCGGGCGAAAGAGACCCTCGGTCCGGTGACGGTGACGCCGCAATGGGCCGAACGCGTCGCGCGGCTTTCAGAGAACGAGTTACTCCGCGCGGAGGCCTCGGCGGCGAAGGATGACCCGCTGACGGAGCGCCGCGACCGCGCCCGCGACGTGCTCGGCGAGGTGGGGCGGAAGATCGTGGCTACGATCCATGAGCGCACGGCCTACAGCATCAGCGTGTTCGGATTGGTCATCCTCGGCGCCGTGTTGGGGATCGTGCTCCGCGGGTCGCACATGGTGGTGGCCTTTGGAATCAGCTTCGTGCCCTCGTTGGTGGTGATCATCACCATCGTCGCGGGCCGGCAAATGGCGTGCAACGCACCCACCTATGCCATCGGGCTTTCGTTGATGTGGGCGGGCATCGCCGCCGTCGCGGCGTTGGATTGGTGGACGCTCGCCCGCGTGCTGCGGCGTTAAGGGACCGCTCGTTCGATGACCTCGGTGCTCGATCGCTATCTGCTCCGCTCGCTGCTGATCAATTATCTAATCGGTCTGGGCGTGATGCTGAGCCTTTACGTCGTGCTCGACCTGTTCGTCAACATGGACGAGTTCACCGAGCAGGGCTACCCCGCGCTCACCGTGCTGGGTAACGTCGCCGACTACTACGCGCCGAACCTGCTGTTGTACTTCGGCCAACTGTCGGGAGTGATTACGCTGTTTGCCTGCGCCGCCGTGCTGTCGCGGATGCGCCGCCTGAATGAGATGACGGCCATCCTCTCTTCCGGGGTGAGCCTGTATCGCCTGGCCCGGCCCGTGCTCATTTTCGGCGTGGTGGTGACCGGACTGCTCGTCGTGGACACGGAGTGGCTGATTCCGTCCGTGGCCCACAAACTCTCCCGGACCCACGACGACGCCGACGGCAAGCGGGCCTATGAGGTCCTTTTCCTGCGTGACAAAGGCGGCGCCCTGCTGTCCGCCGCTCGGTTCCAGCCCACTACCCGCCAACTGGAACGTCTGTTGGTCTTGGTCCGCAACGACGAAGGCTCGGTGATGCAGACGTGGGAGGCCGACCGCGCGACCTGGGAGCCGCCCGGCTCGCTCCGACCGGAAGGGCGATGGCGCCTCGATCGCGGGCGGATGACCACGCGGCTCACCGCAAGTAACGCTGGGCTTGGACCTCGCGAAGACCAACGCGTGAGCTACCCGACGTATTACGAGAGCGATCTCAGCCCCGAAGCGATCGAGTTGCGGCAATCGCAGGGGTGGGTGCGCTTCTTGAGCCTCGCCCAGTTGCGGGAGCTGGAGGCCGACCAAACCGCGGACCGGGCCTCGATCGTGCGAACCCGTCATGCGCGAATCGCCGCACCGATCGTCAGTCTGCTCCTGCTGCTGTTGGGGCTTCCCTTTTTTCTGGATCGCTCGCCGGCGAATGTTCTGGGCGACGCGGGGAAATGCCTGTCGGTCTGCGGGTTGTGCTACGTGGTGACTTTCGTGGCCCAGAACATCCGTTCCGAGACGGCCTCCGCTTTCCCCGCGTGGATACCGATTTTCGTTTTCGGCACGTTGGCCATGGTGCTGCTCGATCGCGTGCGCACCTAATACTACAACGCTGAGTTCGTCCCGAGGGGTTGGAGAGGGCTTTTGCGATTCAGGCCGCTTTAGCGGCCTTCCCGCCGCCGAAGGCGGCGCCTCAGGCCAGCCGTTTACGGCTGGTAGCGCGTCCCCCAAAAAACCTCCCCCCTGCGTCCCTTCGTGCCTTCGTGCCTCCGTCCCTCCCCCTTGACCGAGGGGGGTCCAACCCCGACCCCAAACCCCGAAATCGAGCGATTTGGGGGCTTGCGTCGCTCAGCCCGGCAACGATAAAATGGGCCTACATTGCTCGTGCGATCCCGGAACGCCGGGACATCTCGCACGCAACTTTGAGGAGTTTGTCATGCGAATCATCACCTTTATCGTCCTGCTGGCGGGATCAGCTTCAATCGCCGTCGTTACTTTGACCGGCTGTCCATCCATTCCAACAGGGACTATTTGTTCACGCGATCCCGAATGCGGCGACGGAGTTTTCTGTAACGGTGTCGAACGTTGCGACGGCGGCGTTTGTGTCGACGGAACACTACCCTGCAGCGCCAGCGAAACGTGCGATGAGACCAGCCAAACGTGCCAGTCCGGCCCAGATACAGGTCAGGGCGACGCGGACGAAGATGGCGTTTCGAACCGCAACGACAACTGTCCAGAGACGCCACCCAGCACCTTGGTCGATTCAACAGGATGTCCTCTTACTATTGGCTCGGTTTCAGCCCATAACAACACCGTCGTATCGCCCCATTCAACGATAGTTTCCGATGGCGCGGAATATGCCGACGAGGCTCCTCTCTCAGCGACGGGACTTGTCGCCGTACAAAGGGATGATCATATCTACCTTTATCATCCAGCCCTTGGCGACTCGACTTTGACCGATTTTAACTCGCGACGTGCCGTGGGATATTTGCTCTCCGGCGCGCCAGGCGTGCTTTCCGCTACTAACGCCAAATTGTCGCTCGATGAATCTACATCGCTGGGGACGGGGATAGATGTTACACGTTCCAGCGATTCCACGTACTCCTTCACAAACCGGAAAAAGCGTTGGGCAGTAGTCAAGACCCTCACAAGCGGCGAATTGCATTTTTTGTCGCCACGCGAATCTCCGATCGTACTCGACGGAAGCATCGCTCGCGCGATCCAGACGGTGGTCACGGGTGACTTCGCGCTCACGCACGCGCGCGAAGTGCGGGTCGACCAAACGACAGTTCAGACATACGGAAGCGTCGCCCGCGTTCTTGCGCTACCAGTTGGGTCCTTATCAGCCGGTTGGATCCTGCGCGACGAGATAAGAGAGGCGCTTGACCACGACCCTGTCGCGTTTCTTCGTGTGAACGCAATCGATTACATGGTCGTCACAATCGAAGGCGTACAGAGCGTCCTGGACTTCTTTCCCCTGGAGTGTGCGGATGCGATTGTCAACAGTCTCATCCTCGATACTTTCCAGACGCTTGGGGCAGATTTGTTGACCGGCGATTCCGACGTAACCGAACAGTTCAAGGCGGACATGCAACTAGGACTCGTCGATTCTCTTGGCGGATGCGTGTGCGACCTCGGAGTTGTCTCCACAGTCCCGTGTGAAGCTGTTTTAACGCTCTTAGATATTCTCGCGGCCGGCACATGGGTTGTCGACGATGTAATCATTGGCACGCACGATGTGTTGACCTCTGCCGTATACGCGGAAATTGACGGCATCGATCCGGTGCCGGATTCCGACGCAGATGGTATCAACGATGACCGCGACAACTGCCCAAACAAAGCTAACCCGGACCAAGCTGACAACGACGATGACGGAGTTGGTGATGCTTGCGATACAGAGAATCTGCGGGACCTTCAACCTGTGTACTTCGCCACCCTTCACAATCCAGTGAACGCCGGGGATTTTTTCGATCCTTTCGTTGAATTTGAGATCAGGAACAACGGGGGTGCGGCCAGCGGGAGTTTCAGGGTCAGATGGTATGCCTCGCGTGACAGCACCATCACGGGTGCGGACCGGGAGCTAGCCGATGCAGTTTTCCTGAGCTACGCCGCCGGAGAGAACAAGGGTAGGATTCCCAAGATGCTCACCCTTCCGGCGCGCGGCGATTCCTTCTGGAGCGGCGATGGCATCTATTACCTGGGCATGATTGTCGACGCCGACGGCAACGTTGCCGAATCCAACGAGGGCAACAATACCGCTTCAACCGCCGTGACCGTGAACAATACGACGGTCCCATCAACGATCGACCTCCAGCCCACGTACTTCGCGTCGCTTCGCAGCGCGGCGAATGCGGGTGACTCGTTGGACCCGTTCGTCGAGCTTGATATCAAGAACAACGGGACCGTCGTCAGTGGGAATTTCCGGGTCCGGTGGTATATTTCGCGCGACAGCACAATCACTGGCGCGAACCGGGAACTGGCGGATGCCGTCTTTGTTAGCTTGGGCGGTGGCGCCTCGACCGCCAGAACGCCCAAGGCTCTCACGCTTCCGGCGCGGGGAAATTCCTTCTGGACAGGCGACGGAACCTACTACTTGGGCATGATCGTGGACGCTGACGGCAACGTCAGGGAGTCCAACGAGGGCAACAACACCGCCTCGGCAGCCGTGACCGTTAACAATACGACGGCGCCATCCACCATCGACCTTCAGCCCACCTACTTCGCTTCGATTCGAAACACCGCGAACGCGGGGGACAGTTTTGACCCATTCGTGGAGCTTGAAATCAAGAACAACGGCAACGCAGCCAGTGGAGGGTACAGGGTAAGATGGTACGTGTCCCGCGACAATACGATTACGGGTGCCGATCGTGAGCTTGCCGACAACGTCTACGTAAGCCTCGCCGGGGGCGCCACCACTCCAAGAACCCCCAAGCCCCTCACGCTTCCATCCCGAGGCGACGTGTTCTGGACGGGTGACGGCACGTATTACCTGGGGGTGATGGTCGACGCCGACGGCAACGTCACCGAGTCCAACGAGGGCAACAATACCGCCTTCGCACCCGTGACCGTAAGCAATACCGCGGGCGGCGGAACGTGCGCCGATACAACTGACGGTAACAGTGGCAACTGCAGCAACGGTCCGGATCTCGTGTGCGCTTATTTCGACGTACTCCACAGTCCGGCCAACGCTGGCGATTCCTTCGATCCTTTCGTCGAATACGAGATCCGTAATAGCGGAAACACTGCGAGTGGCAACTTCCGGGTACGCTGGTACATTTCATCTGATGATGCCGTGAGCGGAGACGACCGGGTTATTAGTGAAGGCGTATTCCAATCACGTGCGCCTGGCACCACAACGGGACGCGCCGAAAAGCCCTTCAGCCTGCCCGCGCGTGGGGATTCCTACTGGACCGGAGACGGTATCTACTTCCTTTGCATGTTCGTTGACACCGATAGCAACGTAGGTGAATGCGACGAGACAAACAACGTCTGTTGCGCTTGCATACAGGTGAACAACACACAATAAGGTCGAAAGGTCCTCCAGAGGTTTCTCTTATACATCATCCGCGCGCACCTTCTTATGCCTGCGTGCCTTCGTGCCTCCGTGCCTCGGTAAGTGTCCGGTCGCTGCCGCTCCCGGCTCTGCTTGACCGCTCCATGCCTGTCGCGGTTCGGATTAACGACGCCGATCGCGGAGGCATCGCGCTGCGTCTATAATGGCCGGTGATGAGCGAAGTGATGCGCCCGGTCCTCGGACGCGACGTGTATATCGCCCCGACGTCTTATGTGGGAGGCGACGTGGTGATCGGCGACTATTCGACGGTGATGCACCACGTGATGATCCGCGGCGACATCGCCCCGATCCGCATCGGCGCCCGCGTCAACGTCCAGGACGGCACCATCATGCATACTCCGCACGGAACGCCGCTGGACATCGCCGACGACGTCGGGATCGGCCACCGGGCCATCGTCCACTGCCGCCGCGTCGGACCGCGGACCCTGATCGGCATGGGCGCGATCCTGCTCGATGATTGCGAAGTCGGCAGCCGCTGCCTCATCGCCGCGGGGACGTTGCTCCCTCCAGAGACGATCATCCCTGACGGCTCGGTCGTGATGGGGGTCCCCGGCCAGATCGTGCGCGAGGTCTCGGACCGCGACCTCCGGGCGATCGACCACGTGGTCCAAAGCTATCTGGAGCTGGGCCGGCTCCACGCCGCGGGGTGTTTCCCGAATATCGCCTCTTCCTGACCGAATCAGCTTATACCGCCGCTGCGGTACGCCCCCCTGCCGCTCTCGGGGGCGCTCCGACGGTTATAAAGGGTCCGGCGGATTCAATTTGCCGTTCGTGCGGTCATGGCCCAACCTATGTAGTGGAGGCGAACCGGATCGTTGGCCGGAATCGCAACACCGTTGCACTTGGGTTTGAGACGCGATTGTGGTATACTGAAAGCGCCTAACCTTATGTACGGCAAGGTAGTTACCGTCGGCGAAGCGTCCCAACATGCGGGCTGGTCGAGATCGCTTGGGATCCGGCGACGTTCGGCTGTAGGATAGTGGAGCGTGACGGCAACGAGGTCCGGTTCCTGGGATTGCGTTAAGCCAGGGTGAAAATGTGAGTTTTCGCAAACCAGGCCGGCACCAGGTCCGTCTACTACAATAGGGAGGTTTTGCCGGGGCCGCGGCTGCGGCACGCGGCGCGGGCACGGCGGGTTGGATAATCGCCGCCGGTTCGCCGGCCTACCGAGAGAAGCCATAGCGTTGCACACCAAACCGGACCATCCGATCTCCCCAGCGGCAACCGGCGCATCGAGCGGCGCGGCCGGACCGTACGGCACATCGCCAACCATGATTCTGGGGGACTTTGAGCTTCGCCGCGAGATCGGCCGCGGGGGCATGGGCACCGTGTACGAAGCGTGGCAGCGATCGCTACAGCGCATCGTGGCGGTCAAGGTGCTGGAACGGCACGTAAGCGCGACGGCCAAGGCCGTTCTCCGCTTTCAGCGCGAGGCCCAAGCCGCCGCGAAGCTGCATCACACCCACATCGTCCCCATCTACGCCCAGGCGGAAACCGACGGAGTCTACTACTATGCGATGGAGCTCATCGAGGGCTGCGGTCTGAACGCCATCATCGCCGACTTGCGCGGAACGGCGGCGCCGGACGCTTCGACGCTTGCCCTGAGCCTCGAAGGGGTGGACCTTGCCGAAACCGTCGCGCTGAGTCCGTCGCGCGAGGCGCTAATCCGAACCCGGATCGCAGGCGACGGGCCTACGCTTCTCGG
>CAYQZH010000025.1:19032-24322 GCA_964421865.1 uncultured Phycisphaera sp.
TATCAAGACCCCGCGCTTGCGCTTGGGGTTCGGATCATGACCGCGGAGGATTTCAACTACATCGCTTCGCACTTGGCCGACGTCGCCGACGCCCTCGACTACGCCCACCAGCGCGGCGTGATTCACCGGGACATCAAGCCCCACAACCTGTTGTTGGGCGTCGACGGTCGGATGCGAATTTCGGACTTCGGTCTCGCACGGCTCGCGGAGCAACCCGGCGTCACCATCACCGGCGAGGTCATCGGCTCACCGCTGTATATGTCACCCGAGCAAATCAGCGGCAACCCCGAGAACGTGGATCACCGCGCCGACATCTACTCGCTCGGGGCGACGATGTATGAATGGCTGACGCTGAGGCCGCCGTATCCCGGCGAGACACGGGAGCGGGTAATCAGCATGATTCTCAGCTCGGAACCGGCGGCGCTGCGCTCGCTCAACGCGGCCATCCCGCAGAACCTGGAGACGATCTGCCTCAAGGCCGTCGAGCGGAATCGCGAGCGTCGGTATCAAACGGCCGCCGAGATGCGCGACGATTTGCGTCGCTACCTGGCGAGCCGTCCGATCGTGGCCAAGCGGACGGGGATTGCGTTGCGGGCAGCGAAGTTCGTCGGGCGTCATCAGTTGACCTCGTTGGCCGCGGTCGCGGCGGTGATCGCGCTGTCGCTGAGCTGGGCCTTGCACGTTAAGCAACAGACCGTTCGACAGCAGACAGCGGTCGCCGTTCAGGCGAAAGAGTCGGAAGATCTCGTGCTGGATTTGATCAGCCGACTGCCGTTGGAATTGCGCGGACCGTTGCGGATGGCCGAGGCGGCCGTGCCTATGGCGAAGGGAATGTTGCAATCGGAGCAGGCGGAATCCATCCTGGGAGGCACGAATGGCGGGGACGGCTCGGCGTCGAGCATCGGAAGCCCGGCGGCCCTCGCCCGACGAGCGGCGGGCGAGTTGTACAAGACCGTCGCGCCGCCGAACTGGCCGGCCTCGCCCTCCGCGGGCGAGGATGAGGCGGCGACGTACCTGAAAGAAGCCGTCGAGCGATCGGTCGCGGGCAACGCGGAAGAGGCCTTGAAGTTGCTGGACACTTACTTGGAAGTGAAGCCCGACGACTTCGAGGCGCGGCAACTGCACGCCCTGCTGTCCGGTCAAATCGGCCGATACGACCGCATGGCGAGCGACGCCGACTATTTGCTCGCCCTGCGTGGGCAGGCGCCCAACGGTTTCTTGTGGCGCGGCCTTGCGCTCCTGTTGCTCGACCAAGTGGATCGTAGTCTGGAAGACCTCTCGCAGGCGAGCGCCATGGACAAGGAATCCCCGTGGGCGAAGGCGCTGTGCGGATTGGCGTTGGTTCAGCTCGGACGGGCCTTGGAGGCGCTCCCGTATTTTGAGGAGGTGTTGAGCGGCTCGCCGGGATCGGTCGTGGCGCGGCTGGGACGGGCGATGGCGAACAAGGCGGCGGAACGGCCTCAAGACGCCGTCGCCGACGCAACCGAGGTGATCCGCGTGGAGCCTAACAACGCCGACGCACTCACCATTCGAGGCGACTGCTACCTCTTGCTCGCCGACTTCGCCGCCGCGGCGAGCGATTTCCAACGGGCGATGAACATCGCCGGGCGAACGCCCGCGCTGGGCCTTAAGTATCTCTCCGCGGTGCTGCAGCAGCGGCATGTCGCGGAGACCAAGAACGCACAGCCGGACGCGAAGGGCGATCCCGCCGCGGACCCCGACGAGGGTTCATCGCGCGGACCGTTGCTCGATTGGTTCTCGCGGAAGGTCAGGCCGCGAACGGGCGGTCGCGGCGGCAACCCCTAAGAGCGATCCCGCCTGAGCAACTCGTGTTCGACGAAACCGCCATGATCGACGCCCTCCGCCGCCGCATCGGCGAAGAGCAGTTCACGTTTTCCTTCACGCGGAGCGGCGGACCGGGCGGACAGAACGTCAACAAAGTGAACACCCGCGTCACCCTGTGGTTCGACCTCCAGGCGAGTCCCCACCTGACCGAGGACGAGAAGCGCAGGCTCCGCGCCCATCTCGGCGGGCGTGTCACCAGCGACGGACGATTGCACATCGTCTCCATGCGACATCGCACGCAACTCGCCAACCGCCGGTCGGCCGTCGAACGGTTCTACGAACTGTTCGCCGCCGCGCTGCGTCCGCGGACCGTCCGCAAAGCGACCAGGGTCCCGCGCGGCGCTCGCGAACGCCGCCTCCGCGAGAAGCAAGCCGCCGGGCAGCGAAAACGGCTCCGCGGGAAGAGTTCGATCGGGCGGCTCGACGACTAATCGAGCACGCGGTTAACGCCGCCGCCGGCGATGCCCGTGGGCGAGGCGCATCCGCGTCCATCCCAGCCACAGGACCGGCACCAACGCGAGCGTCCCGAGGCCGAAGTTGCACACCCGCGGACGTGCGCCGGGAGGCGGCGCGATGACCGTCTCGCACGCGTCTCCGACGCCGTCGCCGTCGGCATCGGCTTGATCGGGGTTCGCATCGTCCGGGCAGTTGTCGATCGCGTCGGGAACACCGTCGCCGTCTCGATCCTCGGCGCAGGCGTCGCCGACGCCGTCGCCATTCGCATCGGCCTGGTCCGGGTTCGCCGTGTCGGGACAGTTGTCGCAGGCGTCGCCGACTCCGTCGCCGTCGCCGTCGGCCTGGTCCGCATTGGCCGCATCGGGGCAGTTGTCGCACGCATTGCCGACCTCGTCCCCGTCGGAATCGGCCTGGTCGGCGTCGGCGATGTCCGGG
The DNA here is from genome assembly GCA_964421865.1 of uncultured Phycisphaera sp. GTDB lineage: Bacteria > Planctomycetota > Phycisphaerae > UBA1845 > UBA1845 > SBAX01. Next base: position 21,769 of record CAYQZH010000025.1, read on the forward strand.
CAACTGTCACAGACATCCCCCACGCCGTCTCCGTCGCCGTCCGCCTGATCACAATTGGCGACGGTCGGACAGTAATCGCACGCATCGCCCACACCGTCGTGATCGGCGTCCTCCTGCAACGGGTTCGCGTCGTGCGGGCAGTTATCACAATCGTCGCGCAGGCCGTCCTCGTCGGCGTCCTTGCCCGCCGACAAGCGCGGCGGAAGCACGCCGTGATGGGCGAGCTGCTGCTCCTCCAACGTGAGCACCCACTTGCAGGTATTGTCGCAACCGACCGTCAATCCCGCGTGGAAATTGGCTGAGGTCGGCCCCGCGGTCACGCCCGGAAAGTTCACCAGCGGAATGTTCTGGTTGAGCGTCTGAAGGTCGCAGTTGCTCGCGTCAAAAATCCAGCGACCGCCCGTCGAGGAAAAGTTAATTTGCAGGCCGAACTCGGACCCGTCCAGGGGCGGCGGATTGGGTCGCCCCTCCTGGGACCTGAAGAAGAACATGGGCACAACGGGCAGCGTCGAGTCGAACGTGCCGCCGGTCTCCGAAGTCTGGCGAATGGTCATTGTGCCTTGAGGCGTGGGCGTCCCGCCTTGATACGATTCCACCTCGACGAACCACTGCGTTTCCTGGTTGTTGATGATGACCGTGATGGGCTGCACGCTCTGTAGTCCGAGCGCGACCAGTTCGATGGGGACGGTCGCCTCACTGCCCGGTCCGTTAAGCACCGCGTCCTGTGTCCGTTGTACGACGGTGTCCACCGTGCCCAGCGACGGATCAATGGACTGCCCCTCGAACTCGATCCGTCCGGCGAACGGCTCCGAGCCGGTGCCGAAAAAGTCGGCGGGGATCGGCGTCTCGGAAAAATCCTGGTACGTTTGCCCGCCGCCGCCGACGGTGACCCAGAGGTCGGACCCGGCGGAGATCGTCGTTCCGGTTTGGGCGTGCAAGGCCGATCCCCCGACGAGTGCCGATAAGACGGCGAGGAAGAGAATTCGTCGTCGGGACGTTGCTTTGGAAAAACTGTGGTTCTGAACAGCGACCGCCATGAGTGTGTCTCCCTTCGTTTGGCTAAAGGCCCATCCGTGTCGAAACGGCGTGTGACGCCGGTCGAAAGTCCCGCGCCGGGATCTTCGACTCCCGAACGTACCTCAGCCTATCGTCGCCGACGCAAGACGCAAGCAGCCGGAATCAGCGGGCACTCGGGCCGAGGCGGATGCCGAGGTCAGCCAGTTGGGCGGTCGCCTGGGCGGCCCAGTTGCGGTTGGCGGCGGGGCTTGCAGGGCTGGGGTGCAGGATCCCGCCGATGACGACATCGAGACCCTCGAGCGCCCCCTGGGCACGGGACTCGGCGAAAGCGCCGACGCCGATGATATACCGCGGTTGTACGGCTTCGACCGTCCGGCGAAGAGCCAGATCACAGGCCGCAAAAAGCGGCTCGCGTTCGCCCACAGGCAGCTTGTCGGGCGTGCGGTTGCGGCCCGTCTCCTCCATGAACATCAGCGGGCAGTAGTTGGCGATGAAAAACCGCTCGAAGAATCGCCGCGGGGTTGCGAAGTTCTCCTTGGCCCAACCCCAGAGCCTTGCTCCACTCACCTCGCTGCGCTTGCACGCGAAGCCGGTGACGGGTCGCTTGGGATGTTCGCGCGATGGCTTGTCGACTTGGCCGTCGATTCGGAGCCAATCACGAACGAGGTTGATTTCGCCGAACGGCACACCCGTCTGGGCCATCCCCCACGGCCCGGGATTCATGCCCAGCAGCACGACCTCCTTCCCCCCGCGGCCATAACGCTCGAGGTAACGGGCGTGCGGTTCCCACGCGTACTCAAGCGGGTTGTAGATGTGGGTCACGGGCTGGGCGAACGCCTGGCGCTTCACTTCACGACGCAGCCGATCGGCAATGGCAGGCAAATCCACGCTGTGCACTCTATCGCGGCGGAACGCGCATCCGAACCCGGAGCGCAAGCGACGGGTCAAGACGCCCCCCGCGCGGAGCGACGCCCCAACGATCACTTATCGCCCACCAAGTCGAACGTCTTCCGACCGACTTTTTGGGCATCGGTCGGGACGGTGAACGAGTAACGGTACTTCTTGCCTTTCGCCACAATGGGAATGAAGTCGCACGAATAGTTCGCGCCCTTTTTGAGGTCGGCGCAGAGCACGAACTCCGGCACGCCGGCGGCCACCTCGCCGATGAACAGGGCACTCGTACCGATGCGTCGCAACGAAATGAACTTCCCTGCTTCATCGCGCATTTGGAAATGCTTCTCGTTCCATTCCTCCCACTTCGGAACGCTCTGTTCGTTGTAGTCCGGCGGATCGGCCAAAGGGATGAGAGTGGGAACGCCGATCTGCATCTCGAGGGCTTCGTCGGTGACGGCCGCAAAGGCGACGGCCAGCGTTTCCCCCTGGTCCCGAAACCCCTCGCGCGTAAGGAGCATACTGACGAAAAACGCCAGAACGCCAAGGATAAGGACGAGGGCTACAATCCCTTTCATGGTTCATTCCTCTGTGCGCCGGGATAAACCGGCGAGGTGTTGTGAATGAAAGAGTCATACGTTGAAGG
>CAYQZH010000026.1:0-24125 GCA_964421865.1 uncultured Phycisphaera sp.
CCCCAACTCCTGGTGCGAGAATCGATTCTCGCACCAGCCACTCCGCTTTGGCCGGCGATCCCACGGTCGTCGCCACACGAGCGCCGAGGACCTTGGCGACCTGCACGCAGGCGTGGCCGCTCCCTGACGCGCCGGCTTGGATAAGAACCCGCGTGCCGGCCCGCACCTCGCCCAACGTTTCGACCGCGTGTACGGCCGTCATCAGAACCAGCGGCATTGCGGCCACCTTTTCGGAAGGCAAACCCGTGTCATCTCTCAGGACATAGCGGGCCGGCGCACGGATATACTCCGCGTTGCCGCCCCAGGTGTGCGTGCCGGTCACCTCGAAACTGGGGGCGCGGTTCTCGGGTCGAACGTCCGCGTCCGCCGGGTCCACCGGATAACCGGGTGCGACGATCGCACGGTCGCCCTCGCGCCAGCCCGTCACGTCGGGCCCGATGGCGGCGACCCGCCCGGCCACATCCGCCCCCATCACGTGCGGGAAGGCGAGGTCCGTGAACACCGCACCCACGCGGAGGTAGAGGTCGTAGCGGTTGATCCCGCAGGCGGCGACCTTGATGAGCAACTCGCCGCTCGCCGGTTTCGGTTCCCGGACGTCCTCGTAGCCAAACACCTCCGGCGGTCCGAACTTGTGAATGACGGCGGCTTTCACGGGTGACTCATGTTTAGGAGTTCCTAATCATCGCCCGCCTCCGTTGTGCTGCGCGGCAAGCTTGTTCACCAGCGCTTCGAGGGCCGCGACTTTCGCCTCAAGCTGTTCGACGGATGCGGCCTGGGCCTTCAACTCCTCGATTTCGCAGTCTTTTTCCTGCACGATCTGATGGAGCTCTTGAATGGCGGCCACGGAGTAAATCGTGGCCGGATAGGGGTCCATTTGCAGCAACCCGCCGCCGTCGGTTTTCACCGAGTTGGGGAACACTTTGTCGAATTCTTGCGCGATGTAGTTGTAGTAGTCGTGATCCTCAACCGACGGATGCTCGGCCTTGTACGCATCGGCGTAGCGGAAAGCCACAGGACGCAGGCGGCCGATGACCGACAGAGCGTCCTCGAGGGTCCGCACGTCGGTTTTTATGGCCGCGTCGGAGTTCATCGCCCAAGAACCGGACGTGGTCTTCGAGGCGTCACCCTCCACCTCCAGGCGGTTGGTCGCCGGCGTGCGTCCGACGCCGACATTGGTGCCTTCGATGCTCAGCGCGTCGTCGCCGCGCAGGATGATCCTGGCGTCGAAATCCGCGGCGTTATCGTTCGAAAGATCGATGTATGGAACCCCGCCATTATCGACCATCTCGATATGCGAGGTGCCGCCGGCGTCGCCACCGATGTGGATGCCGTCGCTCAGCCCGACAGCGCCCCCTCCGGGCGTGTTGGCGACGTGAAGCTGGTTCTGAGGTGCGGTGGTCCCGATGCCGACGTTGCCGCCGTCTTTGACGCGCATGACCTCGGAGCCGTTCTGCTTGAACTGGATGACGTTCACATCCCCATCTCCCCGTCCGGCCCCTCCAAGCCGGATCTGACCCCCCATCGTCAATCCGTCAGGGTCGCCACCGACGACGTTGAGCTCATGCCCGTCGTTATTGGAGCCGATCATGATGCCGGCCTCCGGCCCGTTGTTCGGATTGAATCTGATGGCGCCCGCTGTCGTGCCCTGGATTTCCAATCTTGATGCCGGAGTCAGGGTGCCGATCCCGACGTTGCCGCCCATGATGGCGGTTCGCGAAAATGAGTTGATGACAAGTGTGTCATCAGTATCTTCGTGGATATACACGAAATTCCCGTCGCCGAAGTTTAGTTTGGCGTCGGAGCCAACCACACCGGGTCCGATCAGGCGCAAGTTTTCGGTCGTTGGGGATTCAACCGTCAGCGCGTGCGATGGAAAGTTCGTCCCGATCCCGACTCCGCCGGTGGCGCGAATCAGGAACTGATTGGGACCGGTAGAGATAAAATCGCAACACGTTGAATCTGCCCAAACGAACGTACCCTCGTCGCCGTTACCATCGCCAGAATAATAAGATGAGGTCGGGTTACCGTCCCGCACTTTTGCCCCAGCCCCGGCGGCGAAACTGTAGCTGCCGCCGGCCAGATTCGAATTCCCACCGGCAACGGTGGAAGAATACCCGATCGCGAAATTGCCCACGCCTCCGCCGACAGTGGAATAAGACGAGCTTGCCCTGTTGGTTTCCCCCCCGCCGATGGTGGAACGTAAGCCACTGGCCGTATTGTTGAAACCCCCGCCGACCGTTGAGCTGGTCGCGCTCGCGGTGTTGCTTTCCCCCCCGCCGACGGTGGACAAGGTGGCGTTGGCGGCGTTCAATGATCCCCCGCCCACCGTGGCACCGTTGCTACTGGCGACGTTTTCTAGCCCCCCGCCGACGGTGGCAAACCACTGGGCGGTTATGTCCCCGTCGTCCTTCCCAGCCCGATTTCGCGCCCCGCCGCCGATGGTCCCGTAGTGGTCGAATATGCGATTGGGGTCGGGGAAGTTTCCGCCGCCGCTGATGGTCGCACCAAGCGCCCCGGGGATGACGCTGTTCCCGAAGTACCCGCCGATCAGGTTGGGGCTGGTTACGTTCTGTTGGGTGTACAGCCCCGGCAGGGCCAGAGCGTGCGGGGCGGGTTTGAGCTCCACGCGCGGCGTAAGCAACTGAAACCCGCCGACGCCGGTCGGGCAACGAACCTCGATCTCCAGCCACCGGGCGGTGCCATCGATGCCCGCCGCGCCGAAGTCGAGGGCTTCCACGGTGAACACCCCGCCGCTGACTGACACGCCGCCTTTGGTTTGCGGGGACGTACCCTTCTGCGCTCCTCCGGCAGCGGCGTCCCACAACCCGAACCGGAAGTCGCAGCTGCCCGTCACCGGGGTCCCCGCGGGCTTTTCCAGGCTGCCCTGGTAGGTAAAGGCCGTGCCGATGTCCGCGGCGCGAACTTGCGCCGCGAGGGTGATGAGCGCTACGCCGAGCGCTGTGCCCAACCTGCACCGTTGTTTCCCAGTCATGACTTGCTCCTTTTTCAAACTCCGAGGGACTATGTTCCGGCGACGCTCACGGCATCGCCGATAGCGGAGCAAGTGGGGTTCAAACGAAAGAAGTCGAGCGGCACCCGGCGAAAATGAAACTCAAGGTGTCGCGTCGGCTCAACGGCCCGATTCTCGCTCCGACGCAATGCCGATAACGTGGCATTCTAACGCGCCCCCATCAAGTATGCAACAAAAAAATGCTGCTTTGCGCCGAATTCTTGGCGGCGTTTCACCGGCTCGGTGGCTTCCATCACCCGTCCCGGTGTACCGGCACCGCCCCAAGACCCCGCGCTCGCGTTCGCGGCTCGGATCGGTCGTGTCGCTGCCGCTCCACGCTCTGATATGTCCCGCGTTCGCCCTTGCGATCCTGTTAGAGGCGTTGGAATTCCCCGATCCGGCCTGAGCATCCGCAGTACGCCCCATCGTCGGTTACGGAAGGCGATTCTATCGGAACCGGGCTCGTCGCTCGAATCCGGTATTCACGCCTCCTACGATCAGTGTCGCAACCATCCCTTTGGCCGGAGTGATCGCCGTGTCGCCCGTGATCGGGACCGACCGCGTCCCGGGCGCGACATCGGTCTACCGGTGCGTAGACGGAGGGGAAAGAAGCCTTGGAAGCCCCGCGCGGCCTCGCTTGGTCCGCAGGATTACGCGCTACTTCACACCGCATCGCCGCGCGAGAGCTGCGTCTCTCGTGGGCTTGGCCGGTCGGCTGCATCCTCGCCGTCCTGTACGCATCGTTGCTGCCCTTCGACTTCATCCCGACGGCGTTCGGCCGCATGTTCGCCGACGGACTGTCGCACCTTCGGTTCCGAACGACCACGCCCGACGACGCGGCCACCAACATGCTGGTCTATCTACCGGTCGGGCTACTCGTCGTGATGTACCTCATCGGCCAACGGCTCTCGCGCTGGGTCGGCGTTGTCGCAGCGATCGGCGTCGGAACGACCCTCAGCGTCGTCGTGGAATGGCTGCAAACCGGGTTGGCATCGCGCGTCGCATCCTGCACCGACATCGTGCTCAACGTCCTGGGGACATCCGTCGGCGCCTGTCTGGGGATCGGGCTGCACGGGACTGCCCGATCCGCGTGGGCGCAGCTTCGCTGTGAGTCGGCCGAACGGCCCTTCACGACCGCCGCGTCGATGCTGACGCTCGGCCTGTTTCTCTACAACCTCGCCCCGTTCGATTTCGTGATGACCACCGACGCCCTTCACGCTTCCTTCGGACGCGCCCAGTGGAGTCTATTCAACGCCCGCCCCGCGACGCCCGGCGCCGCGCCCTTCGCGTCGATCGCGCACCAGCTTGCCGGCGCCGGCTGGTTCGCGGTACTCGGGTATCTGCTCGGCCTGGCGGGCCGTGAACGCGGGCGGTATCCGGTCCCGTCCTTGGCCTGCGCGTTGAAGGACGGTTTGGTCTTGGTCGCGTTGGCTGAGTTCATGCAGCTTTTCACGAAATCACATACCTTCGACGCGGCCACGGTGATGATCCGCAGCCTCGGTGTGATCTTGGGTGCTTGGTGCGCCGTGTTCATGATCGACCCGCTCACCGGGTCCGCATGGCGGCGGAGCCTTCCACTCGCCCTCCCGACGGGACTCGCGGCGATTCTGGCCGCGCTTCAAGCCGGCTTGTTACTCGCCTCGTGTGTCAATCCGCAAGGCGGGATCCTTTCCGGGCTGGAAGCAATGTCGATACGCTGGCTTCCCTTCGAGGCCCTCTGGCGACAGCCGCTGCCCCTGGCGGCGGGAGAGATGCTGTCCGATCTGTTCACCTACGGTACATTCGCGTTCACCCTGGGGGTTGTGCTGCGGCGTTTCCGAATCCCCCATGCGTGCGGGTGGTCCGCGATGGCGGCCGCCCTGGCGGCGATCGCCTGCGAGATCCTCCACTCCGCCTCCTTCGCAAGGCCGCTCGACACCACCACCGCGGTTTTGGCCTGTCTTGCGGCGGGTCTGATCGCACACGCGGGTCATCCCTTCCGCCCGAGCACCGGCGCTGCAATTGGTGCCCTATCCCTTCAATCAGAGGGGGGTGGAGGATGACGCCCCGCGCTCCCGTACCCCGCGGCGAAGGGTGATCCCCTACCGCTGCTCACACGGGGATCGGGCACCGTTGCCACGCTACCAACCCCACGTTTCCCCCCGGAACGGGCGAGGCGCTGATGGGGCGCTGGTCCCGACCGAGGGCCGTGATCCGGCGAGGCCCGAGGATATCTAACTCCGCGGCTGCGAGGCGGGCGGTGGAAATTTTTTTTTTGGAATTATGTTGCATACTTAGGCATACTATGTACGATGGCTGCTCGGTGGTGAACAAAGAGGAGAGACTGGCGCTGATCCTGCGGCTGGTGCACAGGGGCAAGGCTCGTACGCAGGCCGATTTCCTGCGGGGTCTGCGTGCCCGCGGCAAACGCGTGGATCAATCGACGCTCAGCCGCGATCTGGCGGAGCTGGGCATCCGCAAGGCGGGCGGGTGCTACGTCCTCCCGGCGCGGGCGGAGGATTCGAGGCCGCCCACCCTTACGGACTTCGCCGGCGTGGTGAAACGGTTCACGACGTGCGGGCCTCATCTGACGGTGATTACAACCGTCGTGGGGCAGGCGCAGGCGGTGGCGGTCGCCATGGACGCGACGGCGGAGCCGGCCATCGTCGCGACCCTCGCCGGCGACGACACCGTTTTCGTGGCGACCAAGAATCGACGGACGCAGGCCGTGGCCTTGCGGAGGCTGAAACAGTGGTTCGGAGATAAACATGAGCGCTAAAAAGAAAAAGTGCGTGCTGGCGTACTCCGGCGGGCTGGACACCTCGACCATCGTGGTGTGGTTGCGTGAACAAGGGTTCGAGGTCCACGCAGTCCTTGTTGACGTGGGACAGGACGAGGATCTCGAAGCGCTCAGAGGGAAAGCTTTGCGACTCGGGGGCGCGTCCGCCGTCGTCCGTGACGCCAAGCCCGACATGCTTCGATCGGTCGTACCGATGGCGATCGCGCTCGCGGCGACCTACGAGGGCAACTACCGCCTGGGAACGGCGTTGGCCCGACCGTTTATCGCGGCGGAGCAGGTGCGGGCGGCCAAGAGGCTTGGTGACGCCACGCTCGTGCACGGTGCGACGGGCAAGGGAAACGACCAAATCCGCTTCGAGTTCGCCTACCGTTCGCTCGCCGCGACTTTCCCGGTGCTTGCCCCGTGGAAGGTGTGGGACCTCGGCGGTCGGGAGGACATGATTCAATACCTGAAAAGCCGCGGCTTCGACGATGATTACGAGGTCACCAAGGCCTACAGTTTCGACGAGAATCTCTACCATCTCAGCGTCGAGGGCGGGCCGCTCGAGGACGCCTCCGCGGAGTTCGATGTCGAAAACGTGTTGGGGGCGGTGGCCGGCCGCTTCGCCATCGGTCCGGTCGGGTGCAGTGAAGTCTCGCCGATCAACATCACCTTTGCGTGCGGCGCCCCCGTCGCCATCGATGGGATCCCCCTGCCGTTGGGCGACATGCTCAAGATGCTGAATCAGGTTTACCGCTTCGCGCCGTGGGCGTGGGACCTGGTCATTGAAAACCGCTTTACGGGGATCAAGTCGCGTGGGTTGTACATCAACCCCGCCGCCAAACTTCTCCACGTCTCCGTCGACGCCCTGTCGCGGACCTGCCTCAACAAGCCTACGTACGATGAATACGTGCAACTGGGGCGTGCCTATGGGACCCTTCTCTATCGCGGCGAATACTTTTCCGATCAGCGCGAAGTGATGGAGGCGGCGGCCAGCGCAGTCCTGCGGCGACTGAACGGGAGCGTCACCGTGCATCCGTTTCCGGTACCCTATGTTTCGCGGATTCAGTCCGAATCGGCGCTTTTCCGAAAGGCGCTGGCGACGTTCGAGTCGAGCGATTACGCCCATGCGGATGCCGATGGTTTCATCAAATTGAGCTGGCTGACGTCCGTCGGACGGCCCTTTGTGGAGGATGGCGATGGCAGCGCTATGGAAACAGGATGTCCCGCTGGATCCGACGTTCGCACCGATCAACGCGAGCCTTGGCGAGGATTGGTTCCTGCTTGCGCATGAGATCAGGCTTCAGCGAGCGCACGCCCTCACACTGGAAGCGGCCGGCATTCTGACGACGGGCGAACGGGGCGATGTAGATCGTGCGCTGGAGCAGATCGAAAGCCGTTTCGGCCAGGCCCCATGCCCGACATCGGAGGTGGAGGACCTGCACACCTGGATCGAGGGCGCGCTGGTCGAGCTGATCGGCGAAACGGGCAAGAAGATCCACACCGCCCGCTCGCGCAACGATCAGGTGGCGACGCTGCTGCTGCTCTACCTGATCGCCGAGGGCGGGGGGCTCGGGCGGCGGCTTTCCTCCCTGATCGCGCTCTGCTGCCGTCGGGCGCTCGAGTGGCGGGAGGACCTGTTCCCCCTGCAGACCCACGCCCAGTTTGCCGTTCCCGGAACCGTGGGGTTCTGGATTCTGCGATACGCCGTGTCGCTGGATCGAATACGCAGACACGCGGCGTACTTCACGGATCGTTGGCGAGAGTTCTGTCCGCTGGGGTCGGGTGCCGCCGCCGGTTCGTCGATTCCGATCGACCGCCGCGTGCAGGCCCGCGAGCTGGGCTTCGGACAACCCTCGCTCAATGCCCTCGCGTCCACGGGCACGCGAGACGAATGTCTGGAGTATTTGTCCCTGGCGGCGCAGACTTCGCTCCACCTGCAATCCTTCGCCACCGACGTGATTGCCTTTTCGCAAACACCGTTCGGCTGGACGGTTTATCCCCGAGCCTTCGGCACTGGTTCGTCGATGATGCCCAACAAGACAAACCCGGACGCCATGGAACTGCTGCGCGGCGAAAGCTGTGCCGTCCTTGCGGCATTTTCAGAAGCCGTAATGCTGCTCAAAGGGCTGCCGAGCGGATACAACAGGGACCTACAGTGCATCAAGCCGATCGTCCGCCGAACGGTTGAAAAGCTGGACGCGTTGTTGCGAATGACCACGGCATTTCTTGAGAAGCTCGAGTTCGATCGAGAGCGGTTGAAGGCCTGTCTGACGATGGGCCACCTGGACGCGACGCTGCGGATGGAGCGGATGGTCGTGCAGGGCGTGCCGTTGCGACAGGCTCATGGAATGGTCGCCGCTGAACTGCACACGTCCTCCGCGGCGACGGGGGGCGGTGATCTCGACTGCAGCGCCCATCAAACCCTGGGCAGCGCCAATCCCGAGGAAACGCGACGGGTAGCTGAAGCGATTCTGTCCTCCCTGGATTCCACCTCATGAAAACGGCGGAAGTCCATGAGGCTCCGGTCCGCAAGCGGCAGCTCCGCCGCGGCCGCGCCCGCATTCGCCGTGCCCTTAATCAGCCCTCTTGAAAAGCTGTGCCTTCCCACACGACCGGCCCTTGATCGAGGCCCTAATGACTCGCGCGCGACCTACCACGCGAAGTGGGCGAAGGCCTTGTTGGCTTCGGCCATGCGGTGGATGTTGTCCTTGGTGGTCACGGCGGTCCCCTCGCCCTTGGCCGCGTCGATCAACTCCGCGGCGAGGGACTCGCACGCCGCCTTGCCCTTTTTGGCTCGAGCGGCCTCGCGAAGCCAACGGAAGGCCAAGGATTGCTGTCGCTTGCGGTTCACCGGCATCGGCACCTGGTAGTTGCTCCCGCCGACGCGCTTCGAGCGGACCTCGACGTTGGGCTTGCAATTGGCGATCGCCTTCTCGAATACTTCGAAAGGCGATTGGTCCTTGACCCGCTTGGCCACGATGTCCATCGCGTCGTAGAAGACGCGGGTGGCGACGCTCTTCTTCCCTGCGTACATGATGCTGTTGATGAACTTGGCCGCCAGCGGACTGTTAAATCGTACGTCCGGCTTCAACTGGTCGGCTGAATTGGTGAATTTCTTGAAACCCATCGTGTTCGTCTTTCTGAAACTCGTCCGTTTACCGGGCGTTATGGTCAGCCCGAAACGACCCCACTACTCCACCTGTCCCGATACGCCTTTGCCGCCGTTGCGGCGCTCGTGCCAACGGCGAACCGTGACGGCCAACGCCACCGCGAGACCCAGTTCAACCACCGCCTTGAGGGCGAAGGGGAACAGTCCCGTTTGCAGAGCCAGCCGCCAGTCGCCGTTCAGCCATGCCAGGCGCCAACCGACGCCGCAAGAAAAAACCACCGCGACTCCCACGGCGCCCGCGCCGAGAAGCCGCGACACACCCTCGCCGCGTGGCCCGCGCACGAGGCTCACCGCCCACGCCGCCGGGATGAACCCAAGCAGATAGCCCGCCGTTGGACCGAACAGCCCGGTTGACCCGGGCGAGAACACCGGCAATCCAGCCGCCCCAAGGATCAAATAGGTCGATAACGCCGCAGCCGCCTCTCGGGGAGATAGCGACAGCCCGGTCAACAACACGGCGAGGAGCTGGAGGGTCATCGGAACTTCGGTGCCGGGAACAGGGACGCGTACCTGCGCGGCCAGCGTCACGAGCAAGCAACACCCCAATCCCCTGGCGAGCACCACCCCCGTCGATCGACGAGCGGCACGCGCGGCCCGAGCGGCCGCGAGGATGGGAGCGTTTTCGATGGCGATCGGAAGTTCCGTGGGCATTCGTTGCTGAACGTTCCAGGCTATTTGCGGCGCTTGACGCCGTACTTGCTGCGGCTGCGGTTGCGCGGACGACCGTCCTTATCCCCCTCGACGCCGGCCGAGTCCAATGTGCCGCGAATAATATGGTAACGCACCCCGGGTAGGTCACGAACTCGTCCGCCTCGAACGAGCACGATGGAGTGCTCTTGGAGATTATGGTCAACGCCGGGAATGTAGGCGGTCACTTCCTTCCCGTTGGTCAAACGTACGCGGGCGACCTTGCGCAACGCGGAGTTGGGCTTCTTGGGCGTCTGGGTCTTCACGATGAGGCACACGGCCCGGCGTTGCGGGCACTGATCCAGGTCGCGCACCTTGGACTTCTTTTGGACCTTGCGTCGGCCCACGCGGATAAGCTGATTGATCGTCGGCATTTAGTTTCTCAAGTCGTTCCCATGTTTACGAAGCGCACCCCTTCGATCGGCGCGCGACCGCTACGCATCACTGTCCGGCCTTCCCGGCGGCGCCCGGGTTGGCGGAGAACGCGTCCGTGCTCGCCTCCACCAGGGTCATCCCCCCCTCGCCCGGCGAGGAGGCTTCGCCGACCCCATCGATCGGCGCCTCGGCCTGCTCGGCATAGCTTTCGGCGACCGCGGCCGGAATCTCCGCCGGCACGTCCACCAACGTGGGGATCGGCTGCCCGATATGCTTGACGCGCAGTGCCTGATACTTTCGGAACGCCGATCCCGCCGGAATCAGGTGACCCAGTATGACGTTTTCCTTGAGTCCCTGCAAGTTGTCGGTCATCCCCGCCAGGGCGGCCTCGGTGAGGACCTTGGTGGTCTCCTGAAACGAGGCCGCGGAGATAAACGAGTCGCTCGAGAGGCTCGCTTTCGTGATGCCCAGGAGCAGCGTGGTCGCCAGAGCCGGCTTGGGCTTGCGACCCTTGGCCGGCTCCCCGCCCTTCGCCTCCGCCTCGGCGTTGATCTCGGAAAGCTCCGACCTGAGAAGGACCCGGTCGACGGCGAGATCGGTGTCGCCGGGGTTGACGATCACCAAGCTCTTCGCCAGGCGCTCGTTTTCCTTGCGGAAGCGGAACTTGTCCACCGTTTCGCCGGGGAGGAAGCTGGAATCTCCCGGTTGCTCAACCTTCACCTTACGGAGCATCTGGTTGATGATGGTCTCCAGGTGCTTGTCATTGATGCCGACGCTTTGACTACGGTAGACGGCCTGCACCTCGGCGAGCAGATAATTCTGTAAGGCCTCCTCGCCCTTGATCCGCAGGATATCGTGGGGGATGAGCGGTCCGTCGATGAGTTGGTCGCCGGCCTCCACATAGTCCCCCGCGTGCACGAGCAAGTGCTTGTCCTGCGGGACGTGGTGCTCTTTCTCCATCCCGCTCTCGCTACGGATGACGATGGTCATCTTGCCACGGCGCTTGTCGGGACGGATTTCGACCTGCCCGGAGATTTCCGCCATGATCGCCGGCTCTTTGGGTTTACGCGCCTCAAAAATCTCCGTAACCCGCGGCAGACCGCCGGTGATGTCCTGCGTGCCGCCCATGCCCCGAGGCTGTCGGGCGAGCTCGATGCCCGGGGTGATCGCTTGGCCCTCTTGAACCTCGATACGCCCCTTCGCCGGCAGGTAGTGGTAATCGAGAACGTTGCCGTTCTTGTCCTCAATGACGATCTGTGGATGCTTCTCCCCCTTGTGCTCAATGACCACGAACTTGGCCCGACCGCCTTCCTGCTCGAGGCGGACGGTCTCGCCGTCGGTGACGTCCTGGAAGCGGACAAAGCCGCCGACTTCGGCGAGGATCGGCGTCATGTGCGGGTCCCACTCACAAAGCACGTCGCGGCGGGCGACCGTCTGGCCGTCCTTGACCTTGAGGACCGCGCCGTAGGGGACCCGGTCGCGGGACAGTTCCCGGCCCTTTTCGTCGGCAATGACGAGCTCACCGTTACGCTTCAACGCGACCGTCCGGGTGGTCCCGTCCTCGTTTCGCACCTCGACCGGGTTGAGGTCGTGGTAGTGGGCGATGCCCTTCTGGGTGGACTTGAGGACATTCTCCAAGGCCGCTTTCTGGGCGACGCCGCCGGTGTGGAACGTACGCATGGTGAGCTGCGTTCCCGGCTCGCCGATGGATTGGGCGGCGATGATGCCGACGGCCATCCCATCTTCCACCAGTCGCCCGGTGGACATGTCCGTGCCGTAGCACATCGCGCAGACGCCAAGCGGACTTTCGCAAGCCAGGGGACTTCGAACGCGGATCTTGTCCAGCCCCAGATCCTCGATCCGGTTGGCGATGTCCTTGGTGATGATCTGGTTCTCGGCGACGATCGGCTGGTCGCTGACGGGGTTGCGGATATCGTCGCGGGCCACGCGACCGATGATGTTCTCGCGCAGGGCGATCTCGACTTCCTCGCCCTTGTAGGTCGCGGCCTTGGTCACGCCGTTAATCGTGCCGCAGTCGCGCAAATTGACGATGACGTTCTGGGCCACGTCGGCGAGCTTTCGCGTGAGGTACCCGGAGTCGGCGGTCTTCAGGGCCGTGTCGGCCAGACCCTTGCGGGCCCCGTGCGTGGAGCTGAAATACTCGAGCACCGACAGACCCTCGCGGAAGTTCGCCTTGATGGGCGTCTCGATGATTTCGCCGGAGGGCTTGGCCATCAAGGCCCGCATCCCCGCCAACTGACGAATCTGATCGACGCTGCCACGAGCGCCGGATTGGGTCATCAGGTAGATCGGATTCAGGTAGGGTTTGGCGCCCGCGTCGCCCGGCGAGCGATACCCGCCGCTCGCGTCGCGATAATCGTCGCGCAGCTCGGTCATCATCGCCTGGGTCACCAGCTCGCGAGCGTGGATCCACACGTCGATCACTTGGTTGTATCGCTCCATCCGTGTCAGCGTGCCCTGCTCGAAGGCCTTTTGGATCTGATCGACCGCCTTTTGAGCGGTGTCGATGATCTTGAGCTTCGCCCGCGGCACACGCATGTCCGTGACGCCGAAGGACAGACCCGCGAGCGTGCTGTGCTTAAAGCCGATGTCCTTGATGTCGTCCAGCAAGTCGATGGTCGCGGATCGGCCGAGCAACCCGTGACAATCCGCCACCACCCGGACCAAGCCCTTCTGCGAAAGCGGATAGTTGTAGTACGGCAGGCCCTGGGGAAGGATGTCGTTGAAGATCAGGCGTCCCACCGTGGTGAGAACGCGGCGGTTGGCCGGCATCGGATCGTGCCCGGTCTTGGCGCTGGACACCACACGGTCCTTATTGACGCGCACCCAAATCTTGTCGTGGACGCTGATGCGGTGATGGGCGTAGGCGAACATGGCCTCAAACTCGTCGGCGAAGCGCGGCGTGTCTTTGTCCTCGACTTTCGCGCTGACATGGTCGGTGGTCAGATAGAACGACCCCAACACCACGTCCTGCGTGGGCGACATGATGGGGCTGCCGTTCGCCGGGCTGAAGATGTTGTTGGTGGACATCATCAGCACGTGGGCTTCGACTTGGGCCTCGATGGACAGCGGCAGGTGGACGGCCATCTGGTCGCCGTCGAAGTCCGCGTTGAACCCCCGGCAGACCAGCGGGTGAATCTTGATGGCATTGCCTTCGACCAGGACCGGCTCAAACGCCTGGATGCCCATGCGGTGCAACGTCGGGGCACGATTCAAGAGGACCGGGTGCTGGTAGATGACCTCTTCGAGAATATCCCAGATCGCTTGGTCGCGGCGTTCGAGCATTTTCTTCGCCGACTTGATCGTATCGGCCAGCCCACGCTCCTTGAGCTTGCGGATGATGAACGGCTGGTACAGTTCCAGGGCGATCTTTTTGGGAAGACCGCATTGGTTGAGTTTCAACTCCGGACCCACGACCACCACCGACCGCGCCGAATAATCGACGCGCTTGCCGAGGAGGTTCTCGCGGAACCGCCCCTGCTTGCCCTTAATCATGTCCGTCATGGACTTGAGCGGGCGGTTGCTCGAGCCCAACACCGGCCGCCGGCATCGCCCGTTGTCGAACAACGCATCGACCGCCTGTTGCAGCATCCGCTTCTCGTTCTGGATGATGACCTCGGGCGCGTTGAGGTCGACCAGTTTCTTCAGACGGCTGTTGCGGTTGATGATCCGGCGATACAGATCGTTGAGGTCGCTGGTGGCAAAGTTGCCGCTATCCAAAAGCACCAGCGGGCGCAGGTCGGGCGGAATCACGGGGATGACTTCGAGCACCATCCACGCCGGATCGTTGGGTGAATTGCGTAGGGCCTCGACGATCTTCAGCCGCTTGGCGAGATCCTTCTCGCGCTGTTTGCTGCCCGTCTTGATGAGGGCCTCGCGAAGCTCGGCGGATAACTGGGCGAGATCGAGACGGGCGAGGAGTTCCTTGACCGCCTCAGCGCCCATCATGGCCGTGAAACTCTTGCCGTGGCTCTCGACCGCCGCGCGATACTCCTCCTCGGTCAGCAACTGCTTGGACTTGAGCGGCGTGTCGCCGGGGTCGATGACGAGGTAATCCTGGAAATACACGACCTTTTCCAAGCTCGTGGTCTTGATATCGAGCAACGCCCCGAGCCGCGAGGGCATGGCCTTGAAGAACCAGATGTGCACCACCGGGGCGGCGAGGTTGATGTGCCCCATGCGCTTGCGGCGGACCCGCGAGTGGGTCACCTTCACCCCGCAGCGGTCGCAAATGATGCCCTTGTGCTTCGTTCCCTTGAACTTGCCGCAGGCGCACTCCCAGTCCCGTTCGGGACCGAAGATGCGCTCGCAAAACAGACCGTCCTTCTCCGGGCGGTAGGTGCGGTAGTTGATCGTCTCCGGCTTCTTGACCTCGCCGAAGGACCAACTGCGAATGTCGTTGGGCGAGGCCAGGGAAATATGGACGCAACTGTAATCGTTGACGCGATCGTAAATGTTATCGAGCATCTGTCGGCAATCCCTCTTCTGGAATCCTACGCCACCCGAACCCGTCGGGACTCGAATCCATCACTCTCGTACGTTGCCACGCGCATTAGACCGCGTTGGAGGAGGCCAAAGCGCGCTGCGGCAGCGGAGCGTCGGCGGGCAATTCCATGGCCACCAAGCCCCGCAGCTTCTTGAACCCCAACTCCTTGCAGAAGTCCTCTTCCGTGCCGTACGCCAGGGCGTCGATGCGCTCGGCGCCGAACTGGCGCAGGGCCTCGATCACGCGGCAGGCCATCTCTCGGGCGATGCCGGCGGAATCGTGCTCGATCCGTCCGTCCTTGCGCGTGACGCACGCCGGACCCTGGTACGCGGGGTCCAGCTTGCACTCCGCCAGCCGACCCCACAGTCCGTCCGTCACGCCCCGGGCCAGTCCGATCAACTCGCCGTGGCGCCGCGCCGTCACGAAACAGAACGTGTTGTCCATCATCCGCTTGAGCTTCTCGCGCGACTGCGTCGTCTCATGGTTCTGCCGCACATAGAAGTCCAACAATTCCCCGGGATCGGGCCTCGCCGGCGTTTCAAACTCGATGTCCTCGAACACGTCCAGGTCTCCCGCTTTCCTTCGACCCCTTCTCGTACCGCACCTCACCGCCATCGGTCGCCGCCCCGGCGGCGCCGAGCCGCACCCTATCCCACGTGCCGCTTCTCCAGATGGATGTTGAGACACAACCCTTTGATTTCGTTGCACAACACGTCGAACGACACGGGCGTGCCCGCTTCCAACGTGTTCTTCCCCTTCACCATCGTTTCGTAAATCTTGGTCCGCCCTTCCACGTCGTCGCTCTTCACGGTGAGCAACTCCTGGAGGATGTAGGCGGCCCCGTACGCTTCCAGGCCCCACACCTCCATCTCCCCGAAGCGTTGTCCGCCGGTGCGGGCCTTGCCGCCCAAGGGCTGCTGCGTAATCAAGCTGTACGGACCCGTCGCCCGGGCGTGAATCTTGTCATCCACCAAGTGATGGAGCTTCAGCATGTAGATGTAGCCCACCGTCACGGGCTGATCGAAATACTCGCCGGTGCGTCCATCGCGCAGACGGACCTTGCCGCTCGGCGGAATCTGCGCGAAGCGCAGGTCCCTCTGCGCCGCGGAGGCGACGGCGGCGGAATCCTCGGCGCGGCGGCGTGCGAATTCGTTCGCCTCCACCAAAGCGCCGTGGATTTCCTCCTCCGTCGCCCCGTCGAACACCGGCGTGACGGCCTGGAATCCCAGCATCTTCGCCGCCCATCCCAGGTGCGTTTCGAGAATCTGCCCGACGTTCATACGCGAGGGTACGCCCAGCGGGTTCAGCAGCAGGTCGAGTGCCGTCCCGTCGTCGAGGAAAGGCATATCCTCCTCCGGGACGATCTTGGCGATGACGCCCTTGTTGCCGTGGCGACCGGCCATCTTGTCGCCCACGGAGATGGACCGCTTCGTCGCCACGTACACCTTCACCATCTCCAGCACGCCCGAGGGCAGTTCATCCCCGCGCTTCATCTGCGCCGACTTGCGATCGCGCTCCTCCTGAATCTCCTGGAGGCGAGGCCAGAAGCGGTCCGTGATCGCCAAACAATCGTCGCGTTTCGAGGCCGGCCTGATCCACTTGAGGTCGCGGGAACGAACGTGCTCGGAGAAAATCTCGATTTGTTCGAGGATGACCTCGTCCAGATCACTGTGGCCGACCTTCTGGCGGGTGTTGGGGTCGATCATCGGCCCCTCCGTTACCCGCTCGAGCTCCGCGCACATCTGCTTGAAACAGGTCGTGATCCGCGCGTTCTGCGAAGCGATGTAGCGATTGATCTCCTCGTTCAGCTCCTTGCGCTGTTCGTCGGTCATGTGCAGGCGGCGGCTGAAGCGCTTGGCCCCGATGACGAAGCCCTCTTCGCCAGCGGGGAGTTCCAACGAGTCATTCTTTACGTCTTCGCCCGCCCGGCCGAAAATGGCGTGGAGCAGCTTCTCCTCCGGGCTGAGTTCGCTCTTCGACTTGGGACTGACCTTCCCCACGAGGATGTCGCGCTGTTGCACGCGAGTGCCGATCTGCACGATGCCGTTCTCGTCGAGGTTGGCGAGGGCTTTTTCGGAGACGTTGGGGATGTCCGACGTAAACTCCTCCTTGCCCAACTTGGTCTCCCGGACCTCGATGTCGTACTCGTCGATGTGCACGCTCGTAAAGGTATCTTCGCGCACCAGCCGATCGCTGATGACGATGGCGTCCTCGAAGTTGTGCCCGTCGAAGGTCATGAAGCCGACGAGGATGTTCTTTCCCAGGGCGAGCTCGCCGGCGGTGGTCGCGGGACCGTCGGCGATGATCTCCCCCTTCTTGACCCGCTGTCCGGGTTTGACCAGCGGACGCTGGTTCATGCAGGTCCGCTCGTTGAGCCCCTGGAACTTACGGAGGATGTATTCGTCGGTGTCGTCGACCACGATCCGCTGGGCGTCGACGAAGGTGACCTTGCCCGTGGTTCGGCTGCGGACCACCATGCCGCTGTTCGCGGCAACGGGGCGCTCCATCCCCGTCGAGATCAACGGCGGCTCGACCTTCAGGAGCGGAACGGCCTGACGCTGCATGTTGGAGCCCATCAACGCCCGGTTCGCGTCGTCGTGCTCCAAAAACGGGATCAACGCCGCCGACACGCCGATCGTCTGCTTCGGCGAAATGTCCACATAGGTCACCTGTTCGGAGTTGACCTGCCGCAGATCACCGTAGGCGCGGGCGATCGCCGGACCTTCACGCAAGCGCCCCATCTTCGGGTCTACCGCCTCGGGCGGAGCGAGGATCTCGCGCATCTCTTCGTCGGCGCGCAGGTACCGGTGGTCTCCGAGCTTGCCCTCCTTGCCGACCTTGCGATAGGGCGTAATCAAGAAGCCGTAGTCATCGACCGCGCTGTACAGGCTGAGCGACGCGATCAACCCGATGTTCGTGCCTTCCGGCGTCTCGATCGGACAAATCCGCCCGTAGTGGCTGATGTGCACGTCGCGGACCTCGAAGCCCGCCCGCTTTCGATTCAGCCCGCCGGGGCCCAACGCCGACAGCCGCCGCTCATGCGTAAGCTGCGACAGCGGGTTGGTCTGGTCGACGACCTGTGAAAGCTCGCCGCGCCCGAAGAAGAGTTCGATCGCGGCGCTGATGGATTTACTGTTAATCAACTCGGCCACACGTCCAAGCTGGTCCGGGTCCTTGAGGCTCATCCGCTCCTGGACCGTCCTCCGCAGCTTGAGAAACCCCTTGCGCATCTCATCCGCACAGAGTTCATCGAGGGTTCGCAGACGGCGGTTACCCAGGTGGTCGATGTCATCGACGGCGAACGCGGCCTCGCCGGTTCGCAGCTTGAGCAGATACTTCAGACACTGAACCACGTCCTCAACCGTCAAGGTCATCGCCCCGCCGTCGTCGTCCAACTCGAACTTGCGGTTGAGGCGGAAGCGGCCGACCTTGCCCAGGCGATAGCGGTTTTCGTCGTAGAACTTCTCCTTGAAGAGTTTCTTGGCCTTGTCGAGCTGCGGCGGGTTGCCCGGGCGCAGGCGGCCGTAAATCTTGAGCAACGCCTCCTCGTGCGTGCGACTGGTGTCCTCCGCCAGCGTGTTGAGGATCAACGGGTCGGTCACCTTGGCGATGACGTTCACGGCTTTCAACGAAGAGTTTTGGATGCGCTCCACCGCGTCGCCGATCTGACACCCCGCGCGGACCAGGACCTCCTCCGTCTCCTCGTCCATAATCGCCGAAACGGTGTACATTTCGGGCTTGATCGCCGAGGTCTTTACCGATTTGGTGTTGAAGAACTCGCCGACGATCGCCTCGTCCGTCGAGTACCTTGGATCCATGGCCCGCAGGAAGGTCGTGGACGGCAGCTTGCTGGACTGGTCGATTCGGACGACCAGCACGTCTTTCTTGGTGACCTCGATTTCGATCCAGCTTCCACGCTCGGGGATGATCCGGCAGGCGTGCAACGCGCGGTCGCCCTCGGCCTGGTCCTTGATGAAGTCCACGCCCGGCGAGCGGTGGAGCTGCGAGACGATCACCCGCTCCGCCCCGTTGATGATGAACTCGCCGCCGCCGATCATGATGGGCATGTCGCCCAGATAGATCAGGTCCTCCTGAATCTCATCGCTGTCCTTTCGCACCAGACGCAGCCGGACGCGAAACGGCATGCCGTACGTCAGGCGAAGCTCGCGACACTCATCCGTCGTGTAGCGCGCCTTGCCCAGTTCGTAGTTGATGTAGTGGAGCGAGAGGTTTCCGTCGTAGCTCTCGATCGGGTACATTTCCCGCAGCAGCGCCTCCAGCCCGTGAGGCTCACGTTGGTCCGGGGGGACTTCCGCCTGCAAGTAACGGGCATAGGAGCGCGTCTGAATCCCGATCAGGTCGGGCACGGGAATAGCGTCGCCGACCTTCGAATAATCACGTACCGGCAAAGTGGAGATCATCGCCTAAGCCTCACCGCTGTCAGCCGCGCGCAGCCGCCCCGACCGTTCGGGCTACACGCCCTGGCGACCCAAGCGACCCAACACGACAACCGTTTTCGAGGGACGATGCATCGAACAGCCGCGCATCCGGTAGACCGGGGGTCCCTAGCACCCGGTCGATCTCGCGCCGCCGTAGATGTGATTCTCTGAGCCGCAGGCGCTAACCCGCGGGCATTAAACGATCACCTCGCGCCCGGTGCTCCGGTTCACTTGATGGTAACCGCTCCACCGGACTCCTCAATCTCTTTCTTGATCTTCTCGGCGTCTTCCTTGGACACGCCCTCTTTAATGGGCTTGGGAACGGCCTCCACCAGATCCTTGGCCTCCTTCAGCCCCAGGCCGGTGAGCGCCCGGACCACCTTGATGACCTGAATCTTCTTGTCACCGAAGCTGGCGAGGATCACGTCGAACGACGTCTGCTCCGCCGCCGCCGCAGGCCCGGCCGCCGCCGCAGGTCCGGCCGCCATCATCATCCCGCCGCCCGCCGGCTCGATGCCGTGAAAGGTTTTCAAGCAGTCCACCAACGACTGCGCATCCTTGACCGTGAGATTCACGAGCCTGTCGGCCAGCTCCGTGATCGTTGAACTAAACTCCACTGCTGGGGCTTCCGCCATGTCGTCCTACTCCTTCTACTGGGGTCAATCGCCACCCCGATAGGCGACCCGCCCATTGCGGGTCATTTCATCCGCCGAAGGCGGACCAGTCGGGGTGAAGCGTTCTTGGTCTTGTATACCCTACGCCGCCTTGTCGGCCATCGCCTTCAAACATCCCGCGATCTTCGCCTGCGGCGACTGCAAACAACCTGCCATCGCCCGGCCCGGCGAGCGGATGAGCATCGCCAATTCGCCGAGGATCTCGAGGCGGCCGCGCATCTTGGCAATCGCCTCCACGCTGAGCAGCATCGGGTCGCCGTCGAGCACGCCTTGCTTGAGCTTGAGCTTCTTGAATTCCTTGGCCGCCTCGACCAGCAGCTTTGCCACGTCGATCAACGAGCCGGAGCTGGTCACCACCGCACACGGTCCGGCCAACGCCGCACCGAGCGGATCCAGAGGCCCGCCCCGGAACGCCCGCCGCGCCAAGCTGTTTTTCACGACCTCCAGCCGAGCGGATTTTCCCCGCAGGTTGCGGCGGAGTTTCTCCTGCGCCTGCACGTTCAACCCGGTGAGCTCCACGACGCAGGCGCTGTTCAGCCCGGCGTAGCGCTCACGAAGTTGTTCGGTCATCAATGCTTTGACGGCCTTGCTCATCGATTCATTCCACGTACTTTGTCGAACCGGCTTTCCGGTCGGTTTCCAAGTCTACCCTACGCGCTGGGCGCGAGCGTCACCGACGGCGTTCGGTTCGCCGACAGACACACGCGCTTCATGTACTGCCCCTTCGACGACGCCGGCTTGATCTTCACAAAGTGCTCGATCACGGCGTCAATGTTCACCTTCAGGTCCGAGTCCGGAAAGCTCACCTTGCCGACGGGCAGGTGCACGTTCCCGCCGTCGTCGTTGCGAAACTCGATTCGTCCGGCCGCGAATTCCTTCACCGCGGCGACGACATCGGGCGTCACCGTCCCCGCCTTCGGCGTCGGCATCTTTCCTTGCGGGCCGAGGATGCGTCCCAACTTTCCGACCTTGCCCATCATCGAGGGATGGGCAATGGCCACGTCGAACTCGAACCATCCGCCCTCGACTTTTTGGATCAATTCCTCGGCGCCGGCCTCCACCGCACCCGCTTCTTTGGCGGCCGCCGCGGTTGCAACGTCGCAGAACGCGATGACCGTCCGCGACTTGCCCAGACCCTTGGGCAGCGAGATCGCCCCGCGAAGCATCTGATCCGCTTGCTTGGCGTCGATGCCCAGGTGCAGCACGACCTCGATGGTGTGGTCCTTGGACTTCCGCTTCTTGCCGTTCTTGTAGGAACGGTCGGCCTTGATCGCCGCCATGCGCTTCACCGTGGCGATCCCCTCCTCGACGCTGACCGGCGTATGCTTCCCGCCGCCCGCTTCAACCTGCTTTCGATACGTTACGCTGCGATTCGCCATAGCAATCGTCGCCTGCCTGGGTTAATCAACGATGTCGATCCCCATCGACCGTGCCGTTCCCGCCACCACTCGCTCCGCCGCCTCGATCGAGTTGGAGTTCAGGTCGGGAAACTTCCGCTCTGCGATGGTTCGCACCTGTGCCCGCGTGACCACCCCCACCTTCTCTTTGTTGGGCACGCCGCTTCCCTTGGCGATCTTGGCCGCGTCCTTGAGCAGCACCGCCGCCGGCGGACTCTTCACCTGGAAGGTGAACGACCGATCGGAAAAAACCGAGATCACCACCGACACGGTCATGCCGTTGAGGGCCGTCGTCGCGGCGTTGAACTGCTGGACAAACTGGCCGATGTTCACACCGTGCTGACCCAGCGCCGGGCCGATGGGCGGGGCCGGGGTCGCCTGCCCGCCGGGCGCCTGCAGCCTGATCGTCGCAGTCAGTTCTTTCGGTCCTTTGGCCATGATTCCTCACCACCCTCGACGGGCCGCCGCGGGAGCTATTCCACCTTTTCCAACTGCCAGTATCCCACCTCGACCGGTGTTGATCGCCCAAAGATCGAGACGATCACGGAGACCATTCCACGTTTTTCGTCGACCATCTCGACCTCCCCCTCGTAGCTCTCGAAGGCCCCGTCGGTAATCTTCACCTGGTCGTCCTTATGGATGTTCAGGCCGGACAGACCCGGTTGATCCTCCGCCTTCTGCGAGGCCGCCAGCATTCCCACCACGTCCTGCTCCGGCATACTCGTGGGCTTTCCATCGGAGCCGATGAAGTCCCCGACGCCGGAAGTCTCTTTGATGAGAAACCACACCGACTCGGCGATCGAACCATCCTCTTCGCACGCCATTTCCACGAAGACGTAGCCGGGGTAGAGCTTCCGCTCCACGATCTTGAGGACGCCGGCCTTCATCCGCTTTTCTTTGAGCGTGGGGACCAGCACTCTGCCCACGCGATGCTCAAGCCCCTCGATCTTCACCTTCCGCTCCAGGGCGTTCCGCACCTGCTCCTCCTTGTTGGAGGCGACGCGGAGGACGTACCACTTCATGCCCGGGGCGCAAAGCACCGCCGAAGCGGGGGAGTCCAGGGCGGTCGGTGATGTCGGGGGCGACTCGCTCATTGCTTCAGAACGCCGATCGTCTTGAAGGCCCACTGGAACAGGAGGTCCACCAGGAACAGGAAAAAAGCCATCAAAAGTGTGAACAGAATCACGACCTTGGTGGAGCCCATGATCTCCCGTTTGGACGACCAACTCACCTTTTTCATCTCGCCTTCGGTGGCGATCATGAAATCGCTGGTCGTGCGGCTGACAAAGGCAATCCACCATACCCCGGCGAAGAGCAGGGCGGCGAAGACGATGGGGATCCCCGTGGTAATTAAAAGCCGCCAGGCCTCATCCCCTTCGTAGATCTGCAACCGGTCATAGAGGAACACTGCGCCCCACGCGATCAGGGCGCCGGCGCAAAAGAGCGTGCCCATACGCGTGGATTTGCCCTGCTCGGGCTTGTACTGCTGGAAGAAACCGCGAGCGCCGCCGGACGGCGCCCCGTCGCGAAAACCGCTGTCCCCGCCCCGCGGCGGTCCCTGGCGAGAGCCGTCGTCGCCGCCCGACCCTGCGTCCTGGCGGGATTCGCGGCGCTCCAGCGTTGTGCTCTTCGTATCGCCCATCATGCTTTCTCGCGTCGGGGAACTCCGTCTCGCCCGTCGTCCCGCGCGTTACTCCACAGGAGCGGAGGGACTTGAACCCCCAACCGCCGGTTTTGGAAACCGGTGCTCTGCCAATTGAGCTACGCTCCTAAGCAGACCCCAATTCGCATCACCGTCGGCCGGTTCTTATTTCCTCTTGAGCTTGTGGACCGTGTGTTTGCGTTCCCGCTTGCAATACTTGGACAGCTCAATCTTCGGCGTGCCGCCCAAGACGTTTACGCTCGTGCGATAATTAAGGTCGCTGCACTCTTTGCACTGCAACCACACGTATTCCCGTTTTGCCGCTTTCGCCATGTTTGTCTACACCGACGCCGCAGCGTCAGGCCGCCCGTCGTCCCTACTCGACGACTTTGGCCACCACGCCCGACCCGACCGTACGTCCCCCCTCGCGAACCGCGAAACGAAGCCCCTGTTCCATGGCGATCGGCTTGCCCAGGCTGACTTCCATCGTGATATTGTCGCCGGGCATGCACATTTCCGCCCCTTGCAGGGCGAGGGCGCCGGTCACATCCGTGGTTCGGAAATAGAATTGGGGGCGATAGCCGTTGAAGAACGGCGTGTGCCGCCCGCCTTCCTCCTGAGTCAGAACATAGACCTGGGCCTCGAACTTGGTATGCGGGGTGATGCTCTTCGGCGCCGCCAGAACCTGGCCGCGCTCGATCTCTTCCTTCTTGGTGCCGCGGAGCAGGCACCCGACATTGTCGCCGGCGATCCCGGAGTCCAACGTCTTGTTGAACATCTCCACGCCCGTCACGGTCGTCGTCGCCGTGTCCATCAGACCGACGATCTCGACCTCGTCGCCGACCTTGACCTGGCCGCGCTCAATCCGACCCGTGGCTACCGTGCCGCGCCCCTTGATGCTGAACACGTCCTCGACCGACATCAGGAAGGGCTGATCCACGTCGCGCTTCGGAATCGGAACGGACTTATCCAGGGCGTCCATCAACTCGGCGATGCACTTGGTCTTCTCCGGATCGCTCGGGTTCTGCAGCGCCGCCCGCGAATCGCCGCGGATCACGGGCACCTCGTCGCCGGGGAACTCGTACTTGGTCAGAAGTTCCCGAACCTCCATCTCGACCAGCTCCAACAGCTCGGCGTCGTCCACCAAATCGACCTTGTTCAGGAAGACCACCAGGTACGGCACGTTCACCTGTCGAGCCAAAAGAATATGCTCGCGGGTTTGCGGCATCGGGCCGTCCGCCGCGGAGACGACGAGGACCGCCCCATCCATCTGCGCGGCGCCCGTGATCATGTTCTTCACGTAGTCGGCGTGCCCCGGACAGTCGATGTGCGCGTAATGCCGGGCCGCGGTTTCATACTCCACGTGCGACGTGGCGATGGTGAGGATTTTCGTCGCGTCGCGCCGGCCCTGCGATTCCGAGGCCTTGGCCACTTCGTCGTACGAGACCGCTTTACAAAAGCCCT